>DASWBG010000097.1:0-2132 GCA_036390715.1 Gemmatimonadaceae bacterium | reverse complement strand
ACGACCGGGCCGATCCCGAAGTGATCCCAGTGGGCGCTGTAGACGACGTACTCGTCACGCACTTTGGGGTCTAGGCCACGAACCAAGCCAATGACGTTGTTGGCCGCCATATGCTGGAGACTGTTCTTCATGGATTCATCGATGATGATACCCGTCGAAACCGGTCGGAAATCACGGGACTCGGCTTGCTTCCGTAATTGCGACATGTTCAGGCCCGCCTGGGCCAGCAACGCAGTTGCAGCGCTGTCGGTAATCCATCCTCGCACGCCTATTGGCGCCGGTAACGGGTGCCCGCTTGCGGGCGGTTGATCGCGCGGAAGAAGCCGGTGCTCGGTCGAATTGGAATTGACCACGACGTGCCATGGATATCCCGCGCGCTCCGTCGTGTGGACGATCAACATACCCGCTGCCCCGCGCCGCTCGGCTTCCTCGTACTTGTAAGTCCAGCGTCCGTAGTATGTCATCGCTTTTCCGCCGAACAGATTCGGCTCGGCAGCGGTAGCGGGTGGATCGTTTACCAGGACGAGAAGAATTTTTCCGCGAACGTCGGTGTCTTTATAGTCGTCCCACTTGTACTCGGGCGCGGTGGCGCCGTATCCGACGAAGACCAGCTCGCCGTGCGCGGAGCTGGCATCGGTCGCGGAACCGGGCCAGACAACGACGTCGTCCGTAAAGCGGAGATTGGCGGTGGCCTTGCCTGACGCAGTGACTTTGATGGTGGCCGGATCCGCCCTTACGACGTCGATCGGAACGCGCTGGAAATACGAGCTGTCTCCAACCCCGGGCTTTACGCCGAAGGCCTGGAGCTGGGTCGCAATGTATTCTTCGGCGATTCGCCCGCCGCGCGTCGCTGGTGCCCGGCCTTCGAGCAGGTCGGAGGAAAGAAACCGAAGATGCGCGTCGATTTCCTGGGGACTGATGCGGGTGCGTTCGATGTCGGTCTGCGCATTCGCGATCGAGGCTGAAATGACGGAAACGAGCGCGACCGAGAGCAGAACGGCGGGACGATTCATCGATTTACTCGGAGTGTGTGTTGTACGTCAGTACATTATAGCTTCTCGCAACCAACCTTAGCATACCCCGCAATCGCGTCCCGCACCCAACGTTAGCATGGCCCGCCAGACTCCACGAAGCGTCAAAAGAGCAACGCCCTCCAAGCCGCGGCGCAAGGCGCACAAGGTAGCGCTCGTCCTCGGCGGTGGTGGACTCAAGGGGTTCGCGCACATCGGCGTCTTCCGGGCTCTCGCGGAGATGGGGATCGAGCCGACGGTTGTCGCGGGCACGAGCATCGGCGCGCTCATTGGAGCCGCGTACGCCCGGGGAATGAGCGTCTCCGAGATGACCGATCGGGCCCGGGCGCTCAAGCGCCGCGACCTCTTTCGCCTCAACCGAATGGGAATGCTGCTCGAGCGGCAGCACTCACCGGCGATTTACCTCGAGGAGCCGCTCAGAAACATCGTGAAGTCGATAGCGAGCGAGAAGCCGTTCGATAAGCTCAAAAGGACACTACTCGTCAACACCGTCGACATTCAGCGCGGCTCCCAAGTCGTGTGGGGACTCCCCGGCCTCCGCGACGTAAGCGTTGCCGAGGCCGTCTATGCATCGTGCGCACTACCCGGGTTTTATCCGCCCGGTGTCGTCGGTGGAAGGCTCTGTGTCGATGGCGGCGTGCTCGACAACCTTCCAGTATCGATCGCGGGCCGGGAGATGGACGCAGTTATCGCAGTGGATACCGGGTCGAGCGATCTGGAACCGGAAAACGATATCGCGACCGCGGGGTTCGCGTCGATCTACGTGCGGGCGGCGACGACGATGATGCACGCGCTGCAGCTGGCGCCCTTCGCCACGTGGACGCGTCCTCCGATGATTCTGATCAGGCCCAAAGTCAATCACATCGGCTGGTTCAGCTTCTCACATACCGACGAATTGCTGGAGGCGGGCTACATAGCCGCGATGGAAGCGTGCAAGCACTATGAGGAGTGCATCACGTGGGGGATCGGCGTCTTTCCCCGCCGGCCGATGCAGATCAGGGTCAACCGCGAGAAGTGCATCGGCTGCACGCTATGCACCGCGCTCGCGCCCGATGTCATGGCGATGGATTCGCAACAGAAGGCGTACCCGCTCACTCCGGT
>DASWBG010000096.1:0-13361 GCA_036390715.1 Gemmatimonadaceae bacterium | reverse complement strand
GCCCGAGGTCATAGAGTGGGATCCGTGCGTCAGAACCGGGTGCGGCATCAACAACACGATGGCCAGTAGCCCAAGGGCCAACGCCGGCAACAGGAATCGCTGAACATGCCGGAGCGGCGTCGGTGCAAGGAGTACCGTTAGGCGGCGCTCCAACGTCCCCACTCCGAGAAGCGCCGGTTGGAGACGCGGACCGCGGCTCCCGGCCAGCGCGACCTTGAGCAGCAGCTCTCCGTATGCCCGCGCGTCGCCGAGTCCCGAAACTACGCGGTTGTCGCAATCCATCTCGACCGCGAGGCACAGCCGGCGCAGTTGCCACCACATGGCGAGATTCCACGGCATCAGGATCAGCGGGAGCGAGGCTACGAAAAGGAGGCGTGCGTCATGTGCCCTGCGATGTTCCTCTTCGTGACGTAGCACATATTGCCGCTGCGATCCCGGCAGAGCGAGCACCCAGCGCGGAACGAGGACGCGAGAGCGAAACAATCCCACCGTGGCAGGCCCGACGCCGTCGGTGACGACTACGGAAACTCCATCGACGATTGCAGTTCCACGAGCATCGCCTCGCGCCCTGCGTGACAGGCTCACCACGCGCGAGACACGCCACGCATTAGCAACACCCCACAAGATCAGAACCGCCGACAGAGTGAGCCAGAGCCGATTGATGCTCGTGTCGTAAGACTCGATGCGTGCCCACAGAACTGGGTCCAATGCGGTGATCGATGTCATGCCGAAGACGTGACCTATCGGTGGCTGCACCGCCTGCTGCACGTCGATGACGGACACCATGTGGTGCCAACGATAATAGCCGGGAAGGATGATTGAGACCGGGATGACGACGCACCATATCCAGCGGCGTGGGAAGGCCGCGGGCAACACGCGCTCGATCAATACCCCTGCAACAACCAGGAGCATTCCGACCGCGTTCACGTAGAGAATGCACAGCATGAGGGTCGTTCCCCGGAAAGCGAATAACTAAGTACTTACGACCAGTACGAGGAGAGGTCGCCTCCGGTTTCGTAAACAGTCGGAATGAGCGTCGCCGGCCTGAAACTAAAAACTAAGTTATGCCGTAATCCGGGTATCACGATCGCTTCGGCAACGCGTTCCCGGAGGCCAGGTCCAAATGACGCGCCGAACCAATGCCAGAATCGCCGGCTTCACTTATCTGCTGTATATCGCCGTGGCCTTCCCGGCGATGGTGCTGTTCGACAAGGCGACAAGAGGCGACAATATCGCAAGCCAGCTTGCGACCATGGCGCAGCACTCGACGTCGCTGCGCGTGACTGTCCTCCTCGGGCTGGTCAGTTGCTTCTGCGCGCTGGTGCTCGCTGTGACTCTCTACGGAATCACGCGCGACGTGGATCGCGAGCTGGCCATGCTGGCGTTCGCCTGCCGAGTGGGGGAAGGCTTGGTCGCAGCAGTTCCATTCACTACGCTGGGACTGCTGTGGCTCGCAACGAGCACTGGGCCCACTGCGCCCGACGTACCGTCGGCAAGCGCGCTCGCCGCGTTGCTGTTGAAACTTGGGGACTGGGAGACCACCACCGCGGCCGTGCTCTTCGCGGTGGGAAGCACGTTATTCTCGTACCTCCTCCTGCGCGGGCGGATGATTCCTGTTGCCCTCGCCTGGCTCGGCGTACTTGGCTCGGCCCTGCCCGTCGTGATTCTTCCGCTGCAGCTCGCCGGTTTCGTCATCAGCTCGACCATCCAGCTCGTCTGGATTCCAGTGGCTCTTTTCGAGATAACGCTTGCCTTCTGGCTGATTATCAAAGGCGTCGCCGTCCAGATACCAAGGGAGCAGGAGCCGGCCTGAACCCCGGATTGCGGACATATGTCGTCGTGCGTAGCCTTCGGCGGACCAGAATTCCTCGCGATCAACTCCGCCCATAGTCGAAATGTCATTGACCAAAGCGTACGCGGCCCAGGGCCCGACCACTCCTCTCGCTCCTTTCCAGATCGATCGCCGAGCGCTGAGGCCGAACGACGTGCAGCTCGACATTCTTTTTTGCGGAGTTTGCCACTCCGACATCCACATGGTCCGCAACGAGTGGAGGCAGACGATCTATCCCATCGTCCCTGGCCACGAGATCGTGGGCAGAGTGACCGCCGTCGGAGACAAGGCAAAGAAATTCAAGCGCGGTGACGTCGCCGGCGTCGGAGTCATGGTCGATTCGGACCGGACGTGCGTTAACTGCAAGAAGGGTCTCGAGCAGTACTGCAAAAGCGGAATGGTCGGAACGTACAGCGCCCGCGACAGAATCAGCGGTGAGGTAACGCAGGGCGGCTACTCAAAGCAGATCGTCGTCCACGAGGATTTCGTTTTCCGCGTCTCGGACAAGTTGCCGCTCGCCGAAGTCGCGCCGCTTCTCTGCGCCGGTATCACCACTTATTCGCCGCTTCGCCATTGGAAGGTGGGCAAAGGCCACAAGCTGGGCGTCGTAGGACTTGGGGGCCTCGGCCACATGGCAGTCAAGTTCGGTGCTTCGTTCGGCGCCGAGGTAACGATGCTCAGCACATCGCCCGGAAAGGAGAAGGATGCGAGACGTCTCGGTGCGCACAAGTTCGCGCTCACGCGCGATGCCGCACAGCTCAAACAGCTGAGCGGATATTTCGACTTCATCATCGACACCGTTTCGGCAAAGCACGATTACAACCTGTATCTCGATCTGCTGGACACCGATGGTGTGATGATGTGTGTCGGGGCGCCACCTACTCCCGCCGAAGTCGCATTGTTCACCCTGATAGGCGGCCGACGGAGCCTGGCAGGTTCAGGGATCGGCGGCATTCCCGAAACGCAGGAAATGCTGGACTACTGCGCGAAACACGGCATCACCTCCGACATCGAGATGATCGACATCGCGTCCGTCAACAAAGCCTTCGACCGCGTGCTGAAGAGCGACGTACGCTACCGGTTCGTGATCGACATGGCGTCGTTGACCTAAGGTCCTTCATTAGCAATGCTGTCCGACTTTGAGGTGGAGGACGGCATCTACGTTGTGCAAGGCGACCATAAATTGGACCTTCACAACGACTTTGACTTCCAGGAAGTCCAGTACTCCGTTGCGCAACGAAGCGCATCCCTCCGGTGGCGACGGGGGTCTGGAGACTGGGTGCGCCGTGACCTCCCCACGACTCTTTGCATCGAGTTCGACGGTGTCAATGAGTTCCGGTTCGTGAGCCGCGACTCCGAGATGCCGTTTACCGAAGATGATTGCTTGAGCACGATGGGGTTTCTCACAGACGATCCGCGGAGTGCGGGAACGATACTGCTTACTTCGGAGCCGGAAGGACACTGGCTCACCGCGTTCAAATTTCAATCAGGCGCGGTAATCGCACTACGCGCAGAGCGCGCCACCGCACGCATCAGCTTGTAATGGCGGAGTTATTCGGAGCGGTACAACCGTCCACTGTGGCGGCTTTAGCGGGTAAATTGAGTGCATGCCCACCAACACCGCATCCCATCGTTCGCTTGCCGAGGAAACGAAGAGCGATTCACTCGCAGCGCGGTTTCGCGCCGCCGCGGACCTGCTCGAGAAGATCGTCGCCGATCGTTCCCTGCTCGCCGATATTCCGGAGCCTGATCGCAACCGGCTGCTGAATGCCGCCGGTCGTGTGTCACGCCCCGATGCGCTCAGTCGCCGCCAGCTCCTGAAGGTGGTCAAGCGGAAAAAGAGAGTCGAGAAAGTGGAACGCGCTGAGAGCGTCCTCGCCGCAACCGGCATCCGCAAATTGCGTCGCGAGCCCGTCTTCATCACGTCGCCAAACATCTATCCACCAAAATCGGCCGAGCTTCTCACCAGCGGCGAGGCGCTGCCCGAGACTGAAGACCCCCGCAAGTGTTACGTCTGTAAGAAGGAATTTTCGACGGTCCACCATTTCTACGACCGCCTGTGCATCGCCTGCGCCGAGGAGAATTTCGCGAAACGCTCGGAGCTCGCAAACCTGAGAGGCCGCGTCGCCCTGCTCACCGGGGGGCGCGTGAAAATCGGCTACCAGGCAGGAATCAAGCTGCTTCGCGCCGGTGCGCGTCTGATAGTCACTACTCGATTTCCGCGCGACTCGGCGGCACGCTACGCTCGCGAGCCGGATTTCGCGGAGTGGTCCGACCGGCTCGAGATCTACGGCCTCGATCTCCGCCACGCGCCGAGCGTCGAAGCCTTTTGCAAGGAAGTGCTGGCGACGGAGAAGCGACTCGACTTCATCATCAACAACGCCTGCCAGACCGTCCGCCGCCCGGCCGATTTCTACGAGCACATGAGGGAGACTGAAACTGCGGCGCTCAGCTCAATGCCCGCGCACGTGCGGCGCCTGCTCGGCACGTACGAAGATCCGCAGGCAAGTCATACGGTCAATAGAAAGTCGGACGTCTCGCTGCTTGCGAGCGGTCTCCGGGAGGAGAGCAGCAGCCTCTTTCCGCAAGGCTTGCTCGACCAGGACCTTCAGCAGCTGGATCTCCGTGGGCGCAATTCCTGGCGCTTGCTGTTGGCGGAGGTCCCGTCCGTGGAGCTGCTCGAGGTTCATCTCGTCAACGCAATAGCGCCATTCATCATCAACGCGCGCCTCAAGCCGTTAATGATGCGAACCCCCGAGCGCGACAAGCACATCGTCAACGTGTCCGCCGTCGAAGGACAGTTCTACCGCTCGCACAAGACTGTTCGGCATCCACACACGAACATGGCGAAGGCGGCGCTCAACATGATGACTCGAACTTCGGCCGCGGACTATGTGGCCGACGGGATCCACATGAATAGCGTCGATACGGGATGGATCACGGACGAGGATCCGGAGGAGATTGCCGCACGGAAAACCGCCGAGCATCGCTTCCATCCTCCGCTGGACATCGTGGATGGCGCGGCGAGAATCGTTGACCCGATCATTTCCGGGTTCAACACAGGCGTTCATGTGTGGGGCAAGTTTCTGAAGGACTATCGCTCGACTGACTGGTAGGGACCCGCGCCGAGCAACAACCGGACGCCCGGTCACTGCACTTGGCGGATCCGACTGGAGACCAGAATTCGACATGAAGCCAAGAATTACGCTCATCACCCTCGGCGTAGACGATCTGGAAAGATCGCTGCGCTTCTATCGAGATGGCCTCGGGCTCTCTACTGAGGGGATAATCGGCCAGGAATTCGAGTATGGGGCCGTGGTCTTCTTCGAGCTGGAGTCAGGCTTGCGCCTCGCGCTCTGGCCACGCAAGAGCCTCGCGCATGATTCAGGACTCTCGCAGGGCAAGAGGAGCGCAACAGAATTCACCCTTGCACACAACGTCTCGTCCGAATCACAAGTCGATGCTGTAATGAACCAAGCGAAAAAAGCTGGAGCGATCATCGTAAAGCCCGCTCAGACTACGTTTTACGGTGGATACGCCGGTTATTTCCAGGATCCGGACGGACATATGTGGGAAGTTGCGTGGAATCCGCAATGGAGCGTGCCGGACTGATCGCGGTCAGATCCCAAACTGCCTGAGATGGTGGTCCATGTGGCGGTAAGCAAACACACACCACGCCTTCGGAGTCATCTTCCCGAACACCGGATGTTCCGGCCACGTCGCTATCGGATCAGTGTTCTCGAAAGACTGGACGTGCCGACGCACGGCTGCGCGCTCGGCAGCCCATTCCAGCGGTTTCCTGCCAATGAGCTCCGGTGCCGTTGGCACGTTCCTGGGGAATGGAAGCCAGTAAATGACCAGCTGCTTGAGCGGTGGATACCGCAGCGGTCGGTTTATCCGAGCGGCCGTGAGCTCGCCCTTCGCCATCAGCATCCAATCTGCTAAGTGAGCGAGCATTTGCGGCGCGGTCATCTTTCCCCATAACGGGGTAGTGTCAGGCGTCAGGCGCTCCAATCTGTCCAGGAGTTCCTTGCGTGCCAGCGCGTTCGATAATGATCTTTGCATCCCGTCTCCGACAAATCCGATGCGACGAGAAAAGTGACCGTGACAGCTAGCGTGCGAAAGGCCACCATCGACGGCGCGTCCATCGGAGCCGGTACAATCCTCGGCCGGTATCGACTGCTGGAACGCATTGGCGAGGGCGGGATGGGTGAGGTGTGGAAGGCACACGACGACAACCTGGACCGGGATGTCGCCATCAAGATGCTCCTGCACGGAACGCTGGGCAGTGCGGCAAGCCGAGAGCGCTTCCGTCGAGAGGCACTCGTGCTCTCCCGCCTGTCGCACCCGGGCGTCGCCACCATCTTCGACTTCGATACCCGCGATGGCTACGAGTTCCTCGTCATGGAATACGTCGCGGGCGGGACACTCGAGTCGCGCCTCGCAGCCGGCCCATTGCCGGTGGACGATGTGCTCAGGCTAGGCACCGCGATCGCCGACGCGCTCGACAATGCGCACAGGCACGGGTTCCTTCATCGCGACCTCAAGCCGGGCAACGTGGCGCTCACCGCCGACGGTAATCCGAAGATTCTCGACTTCGGGATCGCCCTGCTCCTCTCGGGTGAGAAAGTCGCGGGCAGGATAACGGAGGCGGGCATGGTGCTGGGCTCGCTCCCATACATGTCGCCCGAGCAGTTGTTGGGGGAAGCCTGCGATGGGCGCACAGATATCTACGCACTCGGCGTGATGCTCTTCGAGATGCTCACCGGACAGCGGCCCTTCGCCAAGGAGCGACCCGAAGCGCTGATGTTCGCCATCGTCAGCAACGCCGCACAGTCGGTGCGCTCGCTACGTCCAGATGCGCCGGAACCACTCGACAGGTTGGTCGCCGAATGCCTGCGCAAAGATCCGGCGCAACGTCCCACTTCTGCCGCGCAGGTCAGCGCGGCGCTGCGCGGGATCCGCGAGGGCTCACCGACCGCCGCGCTTCCCTTGCCTCCACGAGACGTGATACGGGCGATAGCGGTGCTTCCACTGCGCAACGTCTCGAGGGATCCGTCTCAGGAGTACTTTGCCGACGGGATGACGGAATCCCTGATATCGGACCTAGCGCGCATCAAGGCGCTCCGAGTGATCTCGCGAACATCCGTGATGAGATACAAGGACGCCGCGAAATCGCTCCCAGAGATCGCCTGCGAGCTGAACGTCGATGCCGTTCTCGAAGGCTCGGCGCTTCTCGTTGGCAACCGCGTGCGCCTAAGCGTCCAACTCGTGATGGCGCAGACCGATGAGACACTGTGGACCGAGCGCTACGACCGCGACCTCGCGGACTTGCTCGGTATGCAGAGCGAGCTCGCCGAGACGGTCGCCCGGGAGATCGCCATCCAGATTTCGCCGACCGAGGCGACGAAGCTTGCTAGCCGCGAGCCGGTCAACCCCGAGGCGCATCTCGAGTACCTGAAGAGCCTCCACTCGTTCTACGCCGGATCGCCACAGGCGATTGAGGTTTCACTTCGCCACGCAAAGCGCGCCCTGGAGCTCGACCCGACCTCCGCCCTTGCGTGGACTGCGCTCGCCGACTGCCACACCTTCCGCGCGATCCGCGGGATAGCGCCACCGGTCGAAGCCGCCGAGGCGGCGATCGCTGCCGCAAAGAGGGCGCTACAGCTCGATCCTTCTCTCGCCGATGCGCACGCGTCGATGGGCACAATCCTGTCGCACACGGGCGATGTCGCTGGTGGACTCCGTGCCCTCGAGAAAGCGGTCGAGCTGAATCCAGGCCTTGGCGGCGCACAGATCCTGCTCGGCCGGGCGCTGTATGCGTATGAGCGTCACGCAGAGGCACACGCCGCAATGAACAAGGCGGTGAGCATCGACCCCCAGGCGATGATGGTGTATACCGGCGTCGGCGACGCCTACTACTTCTCACGCGAGTACGAGAAGTCGGTGTTCCACTACCGGATGTCGATCGAGCTCGATCCGCGCTTCGACGGCGCCCACACCGGTCTCGCGCGCTCGCTCGAGGCACTCGGCCGATTCGACGAGGCGCGCGCTGAGTACGAGGAGGGACGTCGGCTCTCGGGTGGCATCGCGGGTCCATCGTTCGGGTTGGCGCATCTCGAGGCGGCCGCCGGAAACGAGCAGGAAGCGCGGCGGATCCTCGCCGAGCTCACGCTCGCGCGCTCCAAACGCGTCGTCTCGGCGTGGGGGATCGCGGCGTTGCACGCAAGCCTTGGAGATGTCGACGAGGCGTTCCGTTGGCTCGACATCGCCGTGGAAGAACGTGCGCCGGGTTTAATCATGCTGCGCGTTCATCCCCGTCTCGATCCGATCAGGAACGACCCGCGATATCGCCCACTCCTCCGGCAGCTAGGACTCGAGAACGCCGCGTGACCGGCCGACAAATAATCGACGAGACGCGGATCGAATCCATCAAAATCCGTCCCGACGATCCGCGGTATCACGCCGTCGTCGACAAGCGTTTCAATAAGCGATTTCGGGCAAACCCGGACTACGTCAATCTGGTCGGCTCGACCCATGAGGTGATATCGGCCGTTGAGAATGCAGTGAGTGAAGGACGGCGTCTCACCGTGACAAGCGGCGGCCACTGCCTCGAAGGCTTCGTGTCAGATCCGGAAGTGAAGGTGATCATCGATGTCTCGCCCATGAAGCGCGTGTACTACGACGCGGAAATTCGCGCCGTGGCCGTTGAGGCGGGCGCCACCGTAGGCGAGACTTTTCGCGCGCTGTTCGAGATGTGGGGCGTCGTGATACCGCTCGGCGAGTATCCGGACATTGGAATGGGAGGGCACGTGGTCGGCGGCGCGTTTGGCTTCCTCTGCCGCCAACTAGGCCTCGCGGCGGATTATCTGTACGCCGTCGAAGTGGTCACGGTTGACGAGAGCGGCCGGGCGAGCAGCATCGTAGCGACTCGAGAACCGTCCGATCCGCATCGCGATCTGTGGTGGGCGCACACTGGCGGTGGCGGTGGCAACTTCGGCGTCGTCACGCGTTATTGGTTCCGGTCGCGTGATGCATCCGGCGAAGATCCGGCCAGGTTGTTGCCGCGCGCGCCGGAGGCGATCACGACCTTTAGAGCCGAATGGAATTGGATCGACATCGACCAGTCATCGTTTCTGCGACTCCTTCAAAACCACGGAATCTGGAGCGAGCGAAACAGTGATGTTGATTCTCCGAACGCTTCCCTCTGGAGTCTGCTGCTCGTCCACCGCAAGGAGATGGGCAAGATCATCATCCGCGGTTTGAGCACGGCTGGGGCAGCCGCGGAGCGACAGATCGACGGTTACATCGCGGCGCTGAGCGAAGGAGTCTCCCCACCGCAGGGCCGAGAGGTCGCGACGATGTCCTGGCTCGAGTTCGCCCTGAATCCGTTTCCGGATCTGTTTGCCATGCCGGCGGGCGGGGTGAGTACAAAGGTGAAAGACGCGTTGCTCAAAAAGCGGCTCACCGATCGCCAGATCGCAGTCGCGTACGACTACATGACGCGCACGGACTATGATGTCATGGGCGGCGCATTCGGGTTCGCGACGTACGGCGGACGCATCAATTCCGTCACCCCTGACGCGACCGCGTCTGCCCAGCGCGATTCGATTTTCGATATGGCGTGCAACACCGGGTGGATCGATCCGCGCGATGAGCGAAAGAACCTGGCCTGGGTGCGTGCGTTCTATCAGGATCTGTTTGTTGAAAGCGGAGGTGTCCCGGCGCCAGGCGATGCGTACGAGGGAGGATTCATCAACCATCCCGACACCGATCTCGCAGACCCCGCGCTGAATAGATCTGGCGTTCCCTGGTACACGTTGTATTACAAAGAGAACTACCCGCGGCTTCAGCGCATCAAAGCACGCTACGATCCTGGGGATGTGTTCCGGCATGAATTGTCGATTCGGCCCGGATGAATCCGTAGGAGTTAGGCGCCGATTGGGGGAGTGAATTCCGCCGAAGTAACCCATCCGGGCGGACCAGATCAACGCCCCTTTCGCTCTCGGTGAAGAGTGCTACTTTGGCGTCGTCAACAATTCATGGCCATTGGCCAGGAGGCTGCTCATGTCTGACCTCACCGCCTCTACAACGGGGCGCCGCGGTTTCCTCGGCGGAATCGCCGCGGTTGCCGCTGCCGCCGGCTTGAGCGGCGTCCTGCCGTCGCGACTCGCCGCCGAAAATGCGCCGGGCGACGCCTCGCTCGACGCCGCCCTCGACGCGTGGTTCGGGAGGATCAAGGGAAAGCACCGCATTGTCTTCGATGCGCCGGAGCCGAATAGCGGTTTCGTAGGCATTTGGCCCCGTGTTTACCTCAACAGCATGGAGGCCACCTATCCCGGGCCGGCCACCGCCGTCGTCATCATACGACACGAAGCGCTTCCGCTCGCAATGGGTGACGCGCTCTGGGCCAAGTACAAGCTTGGCGAGATGTTTTCCATCAAGGACGGTGCGGCCCCGGCCACGCGCAACCCGTACGCCACTATTACGGGACTTCCGATTCCGGGTCTAGGCATCTCGGAACTGATCAAGTCAGGCGTCCTCGTGGGCGCATGCGACGTCGCGCTTACCGTTTATAGCGCCGGTGCCGCCCAGAAGATGGGCCTCGCACCTGACGCGGTGAAGAAGGAGTGGGTCGCCGGCCTGTTGCCGGGCGTGCAAGTGGTACCGTCCGGTGTACTGGGCGTGGCCCACGCGCAGGAGCTGGGCTGCGTGTATTGTTTCGCCGGGTGAGAAAGGGATTGGGAGGGTCTGGCAAGTGAGACCCTCCCACCACTTGCTTCACCGACAATCGCTCCTTGCCGTTGCCGCAGCTGTATCCTGGTTCATTGCGACGCCGGTTGGGGCGCAACAGGCGCCGGCGCAAAACTCAGCTACTCCTCGAGTGCCAGCGGATACCGGGACGGCGGAGGAGGGATTGCGCGCGGGGAGCGTGGCTGCAGAGGATCCTGACGTTGCTGGTCGGGCAATGTTGGGCTTCATAGGCGGGTTACCTATCGGCTTCCTGGGAACTCTCGTGATTCAAGGCGATCCAGCAGGGGTTATTGGGCTTGCGTCAGGTGTTGGCATCATCGGAGCAGCATGGAGGGTCGGAAACGCGAAGCCTCCGCCATCCCTACTCATTCGCGAACGTGGCGAGTCCTACGAGCGCTCTTACTCGGAGAGTTACGAGAAACAACTCCGCGAACGCCGGAAGAACGCGGCGATGCTAGGCGGCCTGGCCGGTAGCGTTGTCGGCTTTGGGATTCTATTCGCGCTCCTCTCCCAGATTACGACGTAGCGGCCATCAATCGCTCGTCATGATGAACAGCGGAGCGCCGTCAAACTCATAGATCGGCCGCAAGCGATCCTTGTTGTAGTATTTCTTGACGTCGACGATTTTCTTCTCCGACGTCACGCTCGTGATCGGAACGCTGTCGTAGAATCCCTTGTGCACGCTCACGAGACGACCGAATTCCTTCTTCAGGATGAGGTCGAGCGCGAGATTTCCGAACGCCATCGGGACGATCGAGTCGAGTGCATCCGGATCGCCCGAGCGCACCAGATAGCCGAGCCTCTGATTCACGACATCGATCCGGCGGCCGTTGTTGTACTTGGGTGAGTACTCCTTGAGCGCCGCTGCAACCTTGTCGCCGATGCCCCCGAGCTTGCGATGTCCGAACATGTCGGTCTCCTCGCTTTCGAAGCTCATTCCCTCCTGCGACTTGAGATTGGCTCCTTCGGACACGAGCGCCACTGAATACTTGCTGGGATTCCTGTTGTGGTCGTAGACCATCAGCTCGGTGAGATGTTCCATGTCGGCTGAGTACTCCGGGATCAGGCACCGATCGGCTGCACCAGCCATCGTCGGCAGGAGCGCAGTGAACCCGGCGTACCTGCCGAACACCTCGATGACCAGAAAGCGCTCGTGTGAGCCGGCCGAAGTGCGCAGCCGGTGCGTGAGCTCGATCGTGCGCGTGACGCAGGTACTGAAGCCGATGCAGTAATCGGTGCCGTAGACGTCGTTGTCCATCGTCTTGGGGATTGCAACGACGTGCATCCCTTCGTCATGCAGCCGTTTGCCGTAGCTAAGCGTGTCGTCGCCTCCGATCGGGATCAGCACATCGACTCCGATGTGCTCGAGGTTCTTGAGCACATCCTTCGTGACGTCATTGATCGGCTTGTCGTAGCCCGTGAGGTGCGCCGGCAGGCGCGCTTTCGGCAGGTGGCTTGGCCGCGTTCGAGAGGTGTGGAGGAAAGTGCCGCCGGTGCGACCGGCGCGATTCACTTCGGCCTCGGATAGCTCCTGCACACATTCGGAGTTGTCGACGCCCTTGTCGCGGTCGTAGTCGACGAGTCCCGCCCAGCCGCGCCGAATGCCGAAGACGCGGTACCCTTCGCGCAACGCGCGAATCGTGATCGCCCTGATTGCCGGATTGAGACCGGGGACGTCGCCGCCGCCGGTGAGAATCGCAATTGTCGGTTTGTTGTTCGCCATGCCCCAAAATTATCGCGAAAGCAGGCGGTTTATGAGAAGGGACTATTTCTACGGCTTGATCACTCTCTCCACACTGTCTTTGTTTATCAACTTCAGCGTGCTCTCCCCGCCTTCGGCCAGAACCTGGATGTAAGTCGGGTTGGACTCGCCGCCGATCACAAGTCCAGCCCCCATCTGTGAGGCCCCGAGTTTTACATTCGGCCTCCCGTCCGGGCTCATCAAACGCAATAGGGTTGTTTCAGGGTATGGCTTGCCCTTCCAGATGACCTTCGGGTCCTCTGGAAGCACGGTGATACTTGCTCGAATCCTCCCCCTCGCATCGACGATTTCGAGTGCGCGCCCGCGGAGGACGCCGGGGACATCGACGGTTGAAGCGACAGCCAAGCGAGGTTGGATCACCTGGTAGCAAACAAGTCCCAGATTTACTGCCGTGAGGACAATGAGAAGTCTCTGAGTCTCCATAATTCCTCCCACTCGTGTAAAGGCTGACCGCTTAGATGCCGTCAAAACAACTAAGGTGTAAAGCCGATCGGCGGAATGTCTCTCGAGTTACTGAGGCGCTGTAGACCAGCAGAAGCTCATCAGGAGGTTGTCACACACCGTTTTGACAAGCACTTTTGCTGCGATTCCTCGCAACGGTAATACTGTGCTCGCCGCTGCCGGGGCGGTTCCCGCCGAAGGGTTCAGCTATCGATCGGTAGCAAGGAGGAGCGGCTCATAGTGCGACGAAACCTAAGCAGTGCGCTGATAGGCTTTTTTTTCGCTTCTTCGCTGTTTTCCCAAGCTCCGGCGCGGCCTGCTGTGCGAGGTAGTGCGAAACCGAACGTCGTCCTCATCCTCATGGACGATATGGGATACGGCGACATCGGCAGTTACGGAGTAAAAGACGCGCGAACTCCGAACCTCGACCGTCTGGCACGCGAGGGAGTCCGCCTGACGGACGCATACGCCAACGCATCCAATTGTTCGCCTACGAGGACTGGTCTAATCAGCGGACAGTACCAGCAGCGCTACGGCATCGAGTGGCCGCTGGGCGCCGCTCCCGGTGACTCA
>DASWBG010000095.1:0-5949 GCA_036390715.1 Gemmatimonadaceae bacterium | reverse complement strand
AGCTGATGGAGATTTCGCTCCTGCATTTGCTTGTGCTGGGCAAGTCGCCCTTGCAGCTCGCGCTGTTTCTTCTCCTCCGCCTGGATCAATGTCTGTGCTCGCGTGAGCGCAGCGGCCGCCTGATCGCGTTTCTTGTCGAGCTCCGCCAGCTGTGGGTCGAGCGATCGAATCTGATTTTCGATTTCGCGGATCTTCAGATCGTCTTCTTGCAGCGCCAGCAGCGCTTCAACTTCCTGCAGCATCCAACCTCCGAGTCGTCACCGAGCCTCCGTCCTTCTGAATTTCTTGAAGTAGTTCTTGCCTGTCGTCTTCAATTCCTTCCTGATCTCGTCTTTCTCGGCGATCAGCTTGTCTTTCTGAGCGCCATCGGCCAGTGGAATGATCCGGTCGAGCTCGGCCGCACGCTGATCGAGGTCTCGCGCTCTCAGTGTGGCAAAGCTGTCGCTGATCGTGCGCTCAGGATCGATCTGGTTTGCGCCCTCGGCGAGAAGGTCCTCGACGGTCTCGATTGTCTCCTCATCAAGATTCGCAGTGACCTCCTCGATTGTTGAGTCAGGATCGGCCGCGATAAGTGCGCGATAGATCTCCCGATACTGCGGATCGCGAATGCTGCGCGCGCCGAGCTTCTCCGCAATCTGTTCGACGCGGGAGCGGTTGAGGAGAATCGCACGCACGAGCTCGCGCTCGGCGGACGCACCCCGTTCGGCGTGCTGCGCGCGTCTTTCCCCACGACGCGCGCGGGCGGCGGCGGAAATTCGCGGCGCTGGAGGTGGCGGCGAAGAAACCGAGATTGCCGTGATAGCCTTGCCCCGGAGCTCGCGCTCGAGGACCTCGCGCGCAACTCCGCTGACCTCGCTCGCCCTCGATAGATACAGGTCGCGCATGATCTCGTCCGACGTCGCGCGAACCGTGGGAAGCAGGCGGTCGAGTGCCCGGCGCTTCTTGTGCAGCTCGGAGAACATTCCAGCGCGGTCGAGCAGCTGAATCTTTCGCTCGAACACATCGATTGCGTCTCTGAGGCGAGCAGTGAGAGCTGGGGCGCCGTGAGCTTTTACGAAGGTGTCCGGATCTTCGCCATCGGGTAGCGTGACGACGCGCACTGCTACGCCTTGGCGCAACAGTTCGTCGCCGGAGCGGAAAGTCGCCTGCAGTCCTGCCTTGTCGCTGTCATAGAGGAGAAAAACGTTCTTCGTCAGCTTTCTGAGCGCCGCGGCCTGCGCATCGGTGAGCGCAGTACCCATTGCTGCGACGACGGTCGTTGCGCCGGCGGCCATCAACCTGACGACGTCGAAATAGCCCTCGACGACGAGCACCTGGTCCTCGCGCCGGATGTCGTTCTTCGCCCAGTTCAGTCCGTACAGGGTTTTCCCTTTGGAGAACACGGGCGACTCCGGCGAATTCAGATACTTGGGCTCTCCCGGTCCGAGGATTCGTCCGCCAAATCCGATGTTGCGGCCCATCGAATCCAGAATCGGGAACATGAGACGGCCGCGAAAGCGTGGCCGCGGCTCGCTTCCATCCTCGCCTTGTACGAGAAGACCAGCCGCGGCGAGGCGCGTTTCGTCGAAGCCGAGGGTGGCCATGTAGTTCCGAAGTAAACCGATCTCGCGCGGAGCGAGTCCAATTCCGAACTGATCCGCGACTTCGCGCGATATGTCGCGCTGCGTCAGATAATCGCGGGCCTGCGCGCCGAGCGGATCGTCCCACAAAATCTTCTGGAAGTACGCTGCTGCGGTCGCGTTCACTTCCCATAGCGGCTCGCGCGGATCAGGTCCCTCGCGTCGCGTATCGACCTCGCGAACCTCGATGCCCGATTTCTCCCCGACCATCTTGACCGCTGCGGGCCATTCCACGCCAAGTCTCTTCTGCAGAAAGTGGAAGACATCCCCACCTTCGTGGCAGACGAAGCAGTAGTACATCCGCTTTTTCGGCGAGACGGAGAAGTTGCGATGCGTCCCCTGGTGAAAGGGACACGGTCCGCGGAAGTCGGCCCCTTGCCGCTTGAGGTTTACGTATTCGCCGACGATCTGCACGATATCGGCGGAATCACGGACCTGTTCGACGACCTCGTCCGGAATCACTTCAGCTCCACCACGGTGACGCCCGCGCCTCCCTCGTTCCAGGCTCCGAGGCGAAAGCTCGTCACACGCGATTCCTTGCGGAGCATCTCGGTGACGCGCTCGCGGAGGGCGCCCGTCCCCTTGCCGTGGATGATGCGGAGCGATTTGAGATCAGCGCGAATTGCTGCGTCGACGGCATGCATAACGATGTCATCGATCTCTCCGACGCGCATCCCGCGCAGGTCGATCTCGCTCGCCACGTGGATTTCCGGAAGATCGCCCCGGACGGCCACCGCAACTTCTGGAGCCGCAGATTCGGCTCCGGTTGGACGCAATGAGCCACGCGGAACAGCAAGCTTCATTACGCCTACGGCCACGACCGCTTCATCGTCGCGGATCTCCACGACTCGTCCGATTCGACCACCCAGCGTTTCAACCTCCACGAAATCACCGATGCTCACCTCGGCATTGCCCCGCCTCGCCGGCTCGCTCAGTGTCTCGCTCTCGAGACGTTCCAGCTCGCGACCCTGTTCGTTGGCAAGGCTCTCGACCCGCTTTCGCGCTTCGCGCGCCGCCTCGTCGCCATGCTCCGACGCCGACTTCAGGTCGCGAATGGTGCGCTCGACCTCCGCGCGCGCTTCGAGAAGATAGTGCCTCGCCTCGCGTCGTGACGCCTGTTCGACCGCGCGCTCCCGTTCCCTGACATTTCTTTCGCGCTCCGATACTCTGCTCGCGCGATCGCTCGCGTCCTCAAAGATCTCGCCGGCCTTCTGCTCGGCGACCGCCAACGATTTCTGGCGCGCCTCCAGCTCGGCCAGGAGCGCCGTGACTTTCCTCTCGTCGGCCGGAATCCGCTCCTCGGCCCTGGCCAGAATCTCACTTGGCAGATTCAGCCGCCGCGCAATGCTGATTCCGTAGGAGCGACCAGGTACTCCCTTGGTGAGGCGATACGTGGGAGCCAATGCAACCGGGTCGAATTGAAGCGAGGCGTTCACGACTCCCTCGACTTGCGTCGCCAGCTCTTTCAATGCGCCGAGGTGTGTCGTGGCGATGGAGAGCGTACCACGCGCGGTGAGGGCTTCGAGAATGGCCCCGCCCAATGCCGCGCCTTCAATGGGATCGGTGCCCGAGCCAAGTTCGTCGATGAGAACGAGTGAATGTTCGGTCGCAGAGCTCAGTACTTCGGCGAGGTTCTTGAGATGCGCGCTGAACGTCGAAAGGCTGGCCAGGATAGACTGCTCGTCTCCAACATCGGCGTAGATGTTGTCGAAAACCGCGATTCGCGACCCCACATCGACTGGAGCTGGAATCCCCGACTGCACTAGGGCGGAAAAGAGACCCAGCGCCTTGAGCAACACTGTCTTGCCACCGGTGTTCGGTCCGGAGATGAGCAGCGTCCTCTCGTTCGATGACATCTCGAGATCGAACGGCACGACGTCGATTCCCTGGGCCACGAGTAGCGGGTGGCGACCCTCGACCACGGCAAATCCGTCAGTTGAATCCGACAGCTCCGCTGGTGCGCAGCGAAACTCGATGGCGTATCGCGCTCGCGCGACCAGCGCATCGAGGGTGATCAGCGCTTCGAGCGAATCCCCAAGCGCGTCGCGGTGTGGACGAAGCTTCTCGGTCAACTCGAGGAGAATCCGATCGATCTCTTCGACCTCCTCGATCTGGAGCTCACGAATGCGATTGCCCGCTTCAACCGCCGCGGGCGGCTCGACGAATAGTGTTCCGCCGGTCGCTGATGCGTCGTGCACGATTCCACCAACTACACCCTGGGCTTCGCGTCGGACGGGAATAACGAAGCGGCCGTTACGCACAGTCACGGACATGTCGGCGACTCGCTGGTGCGGCTCGAGCTTGGCCATGGCGCGCTCGAGAAGCTTGACGAGCTCTCCCTGGGAGCCCTTGAGCTCGCGCCTGATTTTCCTGAGCGTCGATGAGGCGTCGTCGCGAACCTGGCCGTCCTCGTCGATCGCTCGCTCGATCATATCCTCGACGGTTTTGTTGGTCACAAGGGGATCGATTTGCCCGGCCAGAACCGCCGCCACCATCGGCGACGCGCGTTCTCCGCGCAGCGATTCGCGCGTGATGCGCGAGCTGCGAAGAAGCTTCGCCGCCATAAGAAGTTCGCCCGCGCCGAGGGACGCCCCTTCGACTCGCAAGCGCGTCAGCGCCGACCGCGCATCTGGAACACCGTGCAGGTGCCAGGGATCTTCGGCCGAAAGGAGTGCCCGAACGGCGGCCACGCGCGCGTGCTCGCGCTCGATCGCATCGCGATCGGTGACGGGCCGCAGCTCCCTCACGCGTTCAGCGCCGAGCGGAGACGTGGCTCTCTCGGAAATGAGCGCAAGCGTACGTGGAAACTCGATGACGTTCAGCGCGTGCGAATTCATGCTTCCTGATACACCCGAAGGACAAAACCCAAGTACCCGGAAGTGAGAAACCTTGAGTGCCCCTGAATGACAAAACCCGAGCTTGCGAGTGATGTCGCGAGCCCGGGCCTTGGGACTACACAGAGCGAACTTTTCACCCCTGCTTGCTCAGCTCCTCTCGAGCGATGGCGTTGATGGTGCCGCCGTCTGCTCGACCTTTGAACTGGGGAAGAACCTTTCCCATGACCGCTCCAATCTGGGTCGCGCCACCAGCGATTGCCGCTTTGACCGCGGCGCGAAGCTCATCATCACTTACCTGAGCGGGAAGGTATTTCTCGAGTGCGGCCGCTTCGGCCGACTCTTTGTCAGCGAGATCCTTGCGAGCACCCTTCGTGTACATCTCGATCGATTCACGCCTGCGCTTGATCGATTTGCGCAGGACGTCGATCACATCCGCGTCCACCGGGTCGCGTCTCAGCTCGATCTTCTTGTTCTTGATCTCGGAGAGGACCGTGCTGAGCAACAGCGTGCCGGCTTTGTCCTGGGATTTGCGAGCCGAATTGAGATCGCCCTGCAACCGGGCGAGGAGATCCGACATTCCCTAGACGTGACGGGTGCGACGATTCTTCCGCATCGCCGTATTCAGCTTGCGCTTCCTGCGCTCGCTCGGCTTCTCGTAATGACGATGCTTGCGGAGATCGGAGAGGATGCCCGCCTTTTCGCACTTCTTCTTGAAGCGCTTGAGCGCGCGCTCAAAGTTCTCGTCGTCATGGATTATGACTTCCGACAAATTCTACTTCCCCCCTTCGTGGCGTTTGTGCGCCGGCATGGGACAGACTGTTAAACCTAGACGGCGCACAGGGATGGGTCAAGCAAAACCGCCCTCTCATTTATGCGCCTCGCTTTCTGTCCGCCGTACTCGGCAATCTCGCCGGTACGTCGGAGGAGGTCCTCTTCGGCCGCACACTCGCTCTGGCGGAGCCCCTCACTACGCTCCTTCGCTCCGCTCAGTCGCGGGTCTCCTTGGTCGCTCGCTTGACGCGGCCTGCGAAGACCTCCTCCGACTTCCCAATGGGATCTGTAGGAACTTTGCGTCTTGCCTCGCGCCTCACGTTCGCAACGGTTTGCTTGACCCCTATTGCGCGCCCCCACACAGCGGGCCGAGCCACGCTCGGCAGGCCCGCCACGAAGTGGTGATCAGCGCGCGCAGGAACGGGCGGCGCTGACGCGCCGGGCGCTTCGCGCCGGGCGATTAACGGGCGGCGCGCGCGGTCACGATTCTGTACAGGGAGGCGAGGGTGTCCTCGGAGGAGCACCCGCAGCAAGAGCCCGCCGTTTGGGCGCGCCAGCGCGCCCCAACGGCGGGCGTGTGAGGACACTGCCCCGCAGAGGACACCCTCACCGACCGCAAACAGAGATGTCAATCGAAGCGCTACCCGGGAGGCCAGGTCATCGGACGCCCGCCGAGGAGATGGAGGTGCAGATGGTCCACGCTCTGACCGCCATCTTTGCCC
>DASWBG010000094.1:0-25306 GCA_036390715.1 Gemmatimonadaceae bacterium | reverse complement strand
CTATTCCTTCGAGCAGGGAAAGGCGAAGGTTCCCTTCGAGGTCACGTACCTGCACTGGCAGACGGTGAAAGGCGCTGGGGGCAATCAGCCGAAGTTCTTCACCGATCAGATCCAGCTCAGACTTTACGCGAGGTTGTTCGGCGGGAAGTAGCTGTAGCTGGCAACTGGGTCACTCCGAGGCAACTGCAACTGAACGGTGCCAGACTGGAAACTGCAACTAAATGGGTGCCAGACGTCAGTAGCGTAGCTGCAAGTGACTAGTTCACGACGCCCGGACTTACCTCGTTGGCATTAAAGGCATAGCCAGTTGCTTGTGCTTCGACCAGCGGTAGAGAAGTCGCGGCGTAGTGAACTGACAACTGGCACCTCTACTACTGACCTCTCGCACCCGTTCAGTTGCAGTTGCATGGGTACTAGCGAGCCAGTCACCCCGGCGCGGCCGCGCTCTCGAGCAGCTCCCTCGCGTGCGCCCGGCTCACCTTGCTTTCCGGATCTCCGCCCAGCATCCGCGCTATCTCGTTCACTCTGCTCGTTCCCTCGAGCACCGTGATGTCCGCGGTTGTGACTCCGCCCTTCGCACCCTTCGCCACGACGATGTGGTGATGGGCGCGAGCAGCGATTTGCGGCAGGTGCGAGATCGCGAAAACCTGGTGTTCCTTCGCCACGCGGCGCAGCGTGTCACCGACCTGGAGGCCTACACGTCCTCCGATTCCGGCGTCGACCTCGTCGAAGATCAGCGTCGGAACGCGATCGACACGTGCGAGAATCGTCTTCAGCGCGAGCATCACGCGCGAGAGCTCTCCGCCCGACGCGACGCGCGCAAGCGGGCGATCCTCGTGCCCGACATTGAGTGCGACGCGGAACTCGACATCCTCGGCCCCTTCCGCGGTTGGCTCGTCCCGCGCGATCAGCGCGACCGAGAAATGGCCATCCGGCATTCCGAGTGGCGGTAGCAGCGCGTCCACGGCCTTGGCGAGTTTTTTCGCGGCGGTGAGCCTCATCTCCGAGAGCTTTTCGGCCTCGGCGGACAAACGGCGACGCGCGTCCGCTTCGCGCGCGGTGAGATTGGCGAGATCGAATTGCGCGGTGTCGATCAGATCCAGCTCCGCGCGCGCGGATCGGCCAGCCTCGATCACGTTGTCCAGCGTCGGGCCGTACTTCTTGAGTAATCCAAAGAGGCGGTCGCGGCGCTGCCGCACTTCTTCGAGACGCGCAGGATCGAGCTCCACAGACTCCGCGTAATCCTCCACACTTCGCGCCAACTCCTGCAACGCGTAGAAGCCCGCGTCGAACAGCTCCTGCATTCGCGCCGCTGAAGGGTCGATGCGCTCGATTGATGTCAGCGGACGTTGTGCGGCGCCGAGCTGACTCAGCACACTCGCGTCATCGCCGGAGAGAAGCTCGTTCAGGCTGTTGGCGAGTGTGCGTAACTCGTCGGCGTTTTCCAGCACCCGCGCCTCGTCCTCGAGCCTGGTGTCCTCGCCGGGCGCGAGACGCGCATCCTCTATTTCCTTCGCCACGTGCCTGAGATAGTCGGCTCTCTTCTCTGCTTCCGCGCGGCGCGACGAGAGGCTGGTGATTTCCCGGCGCACGCTGGAGAGATCGGCGTAGATGCCGCGGACCACGGATGCTTGCGGCTCAGCACCCCCAAACGCATCGAGGATCCCGCGCTGCGATTCGCCATCGATGAGCGTCTGCGCGTCGTGCTGGCCATGCAGATTGACGAGCTGACGCCCGATCTCGGCCAGCACGGTCGCGGTCACGGTGGCACCGTTTATCCACGCGCGTCCACGACCATTCGCCGCGATCTCACGCTTCAGGACAAGTGTGTCGTCCTCGACTTCGATCCCATGATCGTCGGCCAGCGCGGCAATTCCTTTCAGCTTCGAGACATCGAACACTCCCTCAACTGTCGCCTTCTCTGCGCCTGATCGGATCAGATCCGCGCTCCCCCGCTCGCCAAGCAGAAGTCCAAGCGCTCCGACGATGATCGACTTGCCCGCGCCCGTCTCTCCGGATAGGACGTTGAATCCCTCGCCCAGCGGAAGCGTCACCTGTTCGATTATCGCGAAGTTCCGGATGCGCAGCTCTGTCAGCATCAGTACGGCTGGTCGTGGTCGGGCAATCCTCCCCAACCGAGTTTGACCCGCATTCGCTCGAAGAACGTCGCACCAGGGAAGCGAACGATCCGAACGGGATTGTCGGCCTTTCGCACCTTCAGCTTCTCGCCTTTCACAAAGCTGGTCCCCACCTGGCCATCGACCGTAACCAGAAGCTCCGTCGGAGTCTCGTTTGCTTCCACCGTCACTTCGGCGTCAGCCGGGATCACCAAAGACCGCACCGCGAGTGTGTGTGGAGAGATCGGTGTGATGATGATGGACTCGACCGTCGGCACGACCACCGGTCCTCCGGCCGAGAGACTATAGGCTGTCGACCCGGTCGGCGTGGAGATTACGACGCCATCAGCGGCGTAGGTGCCAATGCTTTCATCGTCGATGAAAATGTTCAGCCATACGACGCGCGCGAACCCGCCCTTGTGGAGAACGAAATCGTTGAGCGCCCGCCACTGCTTGCGCACCTCGCCATCGGAGCCGATCGCTCGGGCCGCGAGAGCCATGCGCGGCTGGGCGACGTAATCACCGCTCGCAAGATTCTTTAGCGCGGGCTCGAAGTCGCTGCTTTGGCAGCTCGTGAGAAACCCGAGACGCCCGAGATTGACGCCCAGTATCGGAATGTCCCGCCCATCGAGAAAGCGCGCTCCACGAAGCAGGGTTCCGTCGCCGCCCAACGTCACCAGCGCGTCCAGCTGCTGCGCGTCCTCGAGCCGCGCGCCCCTTCCCGCTACGTCGTGGAGTCCCTGCTCGAGCAGAGGCTCGATAGCGAGTGTCGGCGCGACGCGAAAGAGAGTGCGCAGAATTTCAGGCAGCTCATCGTATCCCTGATGCCCGATGACGCCAAGCCGCATCAGACGGCACGAAGGTGGGTGCCCCGCGAGCTCTCCAATCCAAACGCATCGCCCACACGCTTCGCGATTCCGCGCGCGTCGAGTCCGAGACGCGCGAGCTGTTTCGCCCGCGGTGCCTGATCCACGAAGTCGTCCGGGACTCCATGCGCAACGACTCTCACCGACGAATCCATCTCTCCGATCACAGCGGCCATGCGCGATCCAAAACCGTTGACGACCGTTCCTTCCTCGACTACCAGAATGTTGCGGTGATCGTTGACGATTTCAGCGAGCGCGCGAGCATCGTGGGGCTTGAGATATCGACAGTTTACTACCGTCGTGCTCATGCCGCTGTCGTTGAGAATGTCAGCCGCGGCGAGCGACGGAAGAACCATTGTACCGACCGCGAGTATCGCAACGGCCTTGTCAGCATCGCGTCCCGCGATGGTGCTGCGTCGAACGATTTCCCACGTCGCGTGCGGAACCGCTTCGATCTCCGAGGCCGGCGGAACGGTGTCCGGCGTGGCATCGCGCGGGTACCTGAGACAGAAGGGGCCCTTGTCATACTCGAGTCCACTCCGTAGCAGCGCGATCATCTCCCTGCCGTTCTTCGGCGCGGTGACAACCATTCCCGGAACAGCGAGCATGTACGCGATGTCGTACAGACCCATGTGCGTTGGACCATCTTCGCCGACAAGACCTGCACGATCCATCGCGAACACTACCGGCAGGTGCTGGATGGCGACATCGTGAATGACATTGTCATAGGCGCGCTGCAAGAAGGTCGAGTAAATGGCGCACACCGGTCGAATTCCCTCAGCGGCGAGTCCGGCCGCGAACGTCACCGCGTGTCCCTCCGCGATTCCGACGTCGAAGAAGCGTTCTGGATATGCCTTCGCGAATGCCCCGGTTCCCGTTCCACTCGGCATCGCGCCCGTAATGGCGACCACACGCGGGTTCTCAGTCGCCAGCTCGACCAGGCCCTGTCCGAACGCCGCGGTGTAGGCTGAATTCGCGGAGGAAACCTTGCGCTGCTTTCCGGTCGCCGGATCGTGTCCCGGCGGAAGCGCGTGCCATTTCTCGATGTGCTCGCCCGCTGGGAACCCTTTCCCTTTCTGCGTGATGCAATGAATGAGACGGGGACCGTTCATGTCCCTCACCGCCGCGAAAGTGTCCATTAGCGCGTCAATGTCGTGACCGTCGATCGGCCCGAAGTATCGGAACCCGAGCTCCTCGAAGAGAACCCCGGGCGTGAAGAACGTCTTCACGCTCTCCTCCCACTTTCTGACCAGCGTGCCCACTCCCGAAAGTGGACCCGGAGCGGCATCGATCACGGCTCCGATCGCCGAGCGGACGCGGTTGTAAAGCGGGTTCCGCTGAATGGAAGTGAGGTACTTCGACATCGCCCCCACATTTGGAGCGATCGACATCTCGTTGTCGTTGAGAATGACGATGAAGTCGCGCTCGGATGCACCCGCGTTGTTGAGACCTTCGTACGCCAGGCCGCAGGTCAGTGCTCCATCGCCAAGAATCGAGACGACCTTGAAGTCCTCACCATTCAGATCACGAGCTACAGCCATTCCGTAACCCGCGGATATCGCCGTGCCCGCGTGCCCCGCGCCGAAGGTGTCGTACTCGCTCTCTGACCGCTTCAGGAATCCGGACAGCCCGTTCTCCTGACGGAGAGTCTCGAATCTGTCTGCGCGTCCGGTGAGGAATTTGTGCGGGTAGCCCTGATGTCCTACATCCCAGACGATTCGATCCTTCGGCGTATCAAACACTGCGTGCAGCGCCACAGTCAGCTCGACCACTCCCAGGCCGGCGCCGATGTGTCCACCCGTTCGCGAGCAGGTCTCGATGAGACGAACGCGCATCTCATCGGAGACGGTGCGCAGCTCGTCGCGCGTCATCGGCTTGAGATCCGCGGGGGAGTGGATTCGGTCGAGGATGGACATTTCGGGCGTGATCGTCAGGACTTACGGGTTACCATGAAATTAGCAACTTGTGAAAGCTCCTGCGTCAGCAGTTTCTGCTCCGCAAGACTGCCGAGACCGTCGGCGATGAGGGCGTGCGCTCGCTGGCGGGCACCTTCTACGCCGAGCAGCGCGGGATACGTGCTTTTTCCAAGGGCAGCATCCCTGCCCGCAGTCTTGCCAAGCGCGCCCGTGGTCGACGTCACATCGAGGACATCATCCATGATCTGGAAGGCGAGTCCGACGGCGCCGCCATAGCGCTCCAGTGCGGCAATCTGGGCTTCGCCGGCTCCGGCCGCGAGGCCGCCCATCATTATAGAGGCGACGATCAACGCTCCGGTCTTGGCAGAGTGGATCTCCTCACGGTCTTCCAACGATAGCGACAACCCTTCTCCCGCCAGATCGCGAAGCTGTCCTCCGATCATTCCGCGCGAACCGGACGCCTCGAGCAGGGTTTCCAGCAGTTTTGCTCTCGTCTCGTGGGACAGCCTCATCGACCGCGCCGAGTTCCGCACCACCTTCGCCGCGAGCGGAATCATGACGACCCCGCCGAGTATCGCGGTCCGCGACCCGTGGACCTTATGAACCGTCGGCCGGCCGCGGCGCATGTCATCGTCATCCATGCACGGCAGATCGTCGTGCACCAGCGAGTAGGCGTGAATCACTTCGGGCGCGCACGCGAGCAGCGTCGCGTCTTCCTCTCCCCCGGCAGCACGATAGGCAAACAGAAGAAGGAGCGGGCGCAGCCTCTTACCCGGACTCTTCAGTCCATACCGGACGGCGTCTGCGATTCCAGCTGGCAGGTCGGAGAGGTAGCCCGCGCAGATCTCGTCGAGCCGCCCCTCTATTTTCTGCCGATCGGCGTCGAAGCGGGGGGACACTTCCCTAAAGATCCATCTCCCTTAACTCGAAGCCCCCGTCGGACTTCTCGAGGAGCATCTGCACCTTCGTTTCGGCCTTGTCGAGCTCGGCAGAGGCGGCACGGAGCAGTTCGATGCCTTCTTCGAACAGCTTGAGCGACGCGTCGAGGCCGACCTGCTCTCCTTCAAGAGCGGCCGTGATTTCATCGAGGCGCCGAAGACTCTTCTCGAACGTCACGATGCGGCGGGATGCGGGTTTGCGTGGTTGTGTGCCATCGGAGAAATATCAGGGCGCGGAACGCGGTAGCGCAAACGCAATCACCTGATCGCTCCAGCCCCAGGCCTTGCCATCCCCGCCAGCCGCGATCACAACGTATTGCCTGCCGTCCGCTCCCATGTATGTCATTGGAGTCGCTTTGCCGCCTGCCGGCAGCGCAACCTTCCAGAGCTCACGGCCAGTTTTCAGATCGTATGCCCGGAAGTATCGATCGAGTGCCGCGCCGATGAACACCAATCCGCCCGCCGTCGTGATCGGGCCCCCAAGATTGATCGCCCCCGGGATGTCCGGCGGGACATGAATTCCGATCTTGTCGAGGTTCTCCGATGTTCCGAGCGGAACGCTCCATACTATCTGTCGCGTGCGAAGGCTCAAAGCCACGAGTGCCCCGAAAGGAGGCGGTGTGCACGGGGCATTCGACGGTCCGAGGTACAACTCGCGCTTGAGCACGAAAGGAGTGCCGTGCATCATCGCGTATTCAGTTCCGATCCGCTCGCCGACTGTCTCGTGCCCGCGTGTCGCCTCGAACTCGGCGCGCGGAATGAGCGTGATGACCGCCGCGATGCGGTTGGTCGGGACCACCACGACTTCGTTGGCTGGATCGAAGGCGACTCCACCCCAATGCGCGCCGCCCACATTCGAGGGAATAATGAGCGAGCCGCGCGTGCTCGGCGGCGTGAACGTGCCGTCGTGGCGCAGCTCGTCGAACCGCTTTAGACAGGCATCGCGATCGGCCGCGGTTGGTCCCCATACCTGATCGCGAGCGAGAGTCTGGGGACTTAACGGTGGCAGGCCTGAACTCAGAATCTGAGTGGGCCACGCCTCCTCCCCTGGGACATCGCTCGAAGGAGCTGCGCCTTCGGTCACCGGGAAGATCGGCTTCCCGGTTTCGCGATCGAGCACGAATAGCTGTCCGGTCTTGGTCCCCTGGAGAACCGCGTCGACTGGCCGCCCGCCGACATTTACGGTGACAAGAGCTGGCGGTGATGCGTTGTCGTAATCCCAAAGGTCGTGTCGAACGGTCTGAAAGTGCCACAGCACCTTTCCGGTGCCAGCCTGAATTGCCACGACGGAATTACCGTATTCGTTGCGCCCCTTCCGCTCGCCCCCGAAATAATCCACGCTCGGCGAACTCGTCGCGATGTAGACTGTTTTGCGGACAGGATCCGCGGCGAAGACTGTCCACGAATTGGCGGCGCCGGTGCGATGCGCGTTGGGGCCGATCCATGTTCCCCACGCCGGATCTGCGCTGTTCTGCGGAACGGGATCGAATGTCCAGCGCAGAGTGCCCCTTCGTGCATCGAACCCCCGGACTTCCCCGCTCGCGGCATCAATCCGGTTGTTGTCAGCGACTCCGGACCCGACCACAACTACGCCGTCTACAATCGTCGGCGGAGAAGTCACCTCATACTCAGAGGCAAACGCGGGAGGATTCCTCAACCCGTCGCGAAGATTTACAGTTCCACGAGCACCGAACTCCGTACACGGCGTACCGGTCGCTGCATCGAGTGCGATCAAGCGCGTATCGATAGTGGCGACGAAAACGCGGAGCGAGCACCGTAAGCCATTTTCCACCGCGCCGTCTACCCAAAGCGCCACGCCGCGATTGGCGAAATCGCCGAACTGCGTCGTGCGATCGATTTGCGGATCATAAACCCATCGTTGCGTGCCGGTGACCGGATCGAGGGCGAAGACTCGGCCGAGCGGAGTGCTCAGGTACATCGTCCCGCGAAAGACGAGCGGTGTCACCTCGAGTGCGGTTGGCGCCCTGGCCTTGAACGCCGGTGCTCCCTCCCCAGTGTGGAATCGCCACGCAACCTCGAGTGTCGAGACGTTTTCGGGTGTAATCTGGCGCAGGGGCGAGTGCCGTTCGCCGTAGGAAGTCCGCCCGTAACTTGGCCACTCCCCAGAAGGCGTGTCCGCGAGTCTGACCACGGGTCGGCCGGTGTCCTTCACCACCTGAACGTCAGCGCAATAACCGTTGACGGTGTTGCAATCCCGGTAAACCCGGACGGTTCCCGGGTGGTGCGCGCATGCGATACCCAGAAACGCCAAACCGCCCAGCAAAGGCCTCAAACTCATTCGGGGAAGATACGGGTCCTTCTATGCCTCGACAGAGCTTGACTTCTCGGCCGTTTTGCTATAACCTTTAATCCGGATGAACGGATTAACCATTTGACCGCCCCAGCCCTTTTTGGCCAGATGACGGCCCTCGCCGACTCGACGAGGAGCCGGCTTCTGCTCGCACTCGAACGAAACGAGCTAAGCGTTAATGAGCTCCGGTCGATCCTGCAGCTGCCACAATCCACGATCAGCCGGCACCTCAAGATGCTGAGCGCCGAGGGTTGGGTTGAAGCGCGGGCGGAAGGAACGAGCCGCCATTATCGCCTCGCTTCGGACTCGCTCGATCCCGCCAGCCGGCGGCTCTGGCACATCGTGCGTGACGAGATCATGCATACGAGCGCCGCGGAACACGATGCGCGTCGTACGCAGGCCGTGCTCGCCGAGCGGAGCACGCGGTCACAGCAGTTCTTCTCGACGTCCGCGGGACAGTGGGACAGAATGCGCCTCGAGCTGTTCGGTCGACGCGCCGACGTTGCGCTTCTCGGGCTTCTCGACGAATCGTGGACAGTCGCGGATCTTGGCTGCGGCACCGGAGCCATCACCCAGTCGCTTGCGCCTTTTGTCGAGCGCGTGATTGCCGTCGACGAGTCGGGCGCGATGCTCGCGGCGGCGAGAAAACGGCTCCATGGAGTCGAGAACGTCGATATCCGCAACGGACGCCTGGAAGCATTGCCACTCTCCGACGCGGAGGTCGATGTCGCACTTCTTTTCCTGGTACTGCACTACGTTAACGATCCGGCAAGGGTGATCTCTGAGGCCGTTCGAGTTCTCAAGCCGGGCGGGCGTCTGCTCGTGCTCGACATGATGCCGCACGACCGGCAGGATCTGCGGCAGACCATGGGACATCTCTGGCAGGGATTCGACGCCGCCACCCTCGGCGGGTGGATGCACGCGGCGGGATTGGAAAACTTTCGCTACAACGGACTTCCGGCTGATCCCGACGCCAAGGGTCCGACGCTTTTCGCCGCCTCAGGCAAACGGAGCGCGGTCGCAGCAAAGAGCTCACGCAAGAAAGCGGACGCGGTTCCGCTCATGAAAACCGCCTAACCTCGAAAAAACGCTGACTTCCAATGGAGCGCACAGTGGGCACGATTACAGAACCGATGAACGCATTCACGGCGGCAATCGAAGCAGGACGGGAGCCGTACAAGGTCAAGGATCTCGAGCTCGCCGAATACGGACGAAACGAGATCCGTCTGGCCGAGCACGAGATGCCGGGACTGATGTCGCTGCGCGCGGAGTACAAGGCCAAGCAGCCGCTCGCGGGCGCGAGGATCATGGGTTCGCTGCACATGACGGTACAGACGGCGGTCCTCATCGAGACGCTCACCCAGCTCGGGGCAGACGTGCGCTGGGTATCGTGCAACATTTTCTCGACGCAGGATCACGCCGCCGCCGCAGTGGTCGTGGGCAAGACCGGCACGGTCAGTGATCCGCAGGGCGTTCCAGTGTTCGCCTGGAAGGGCGAGACGCTCGAGGAGTACTGGTGGTGCACCGATCAGGCGCTCGTCTGGCCGGATGGCACGGGCCCCAACCTGCTACTTGACGACGGTGGCGATGCCACGCTCCTCGTCCACAAGGGTGTGGAATTCGAGAAGGCGGGCCGCGTTCCCGAGTTCGATCCAAACAAGGATGCCGAGGAGTACGGTGTCATCCTCGGTCTGTTGAAGCGAGAGTTCAAGAAGGATCCGCAGCGCTGGACGCGCATGTCGAAGGATCTGCGCGGCGTGTCCGAGGAGACGACGACGGGTGTGCATCGTCTCTATCAGATGATGGAAGCGGGAACGCTCCTCTTCCCGGCAATCAACGTCAACGATTCAGTGACGAAGTCAAAGTTCGACAATCTCTACGGCTGCCGTCACTCACTTACTGACGGAATTCTGCGAGCTTCCGATGTAATGCTCGCCGGCAAGGTCGCGGTGATCTGCGGGTACGGCGATGTCGGAAAGGGTTGTGCTCAGGCGCTCAAGGGTCAAGGTGCACGTGTCGTGATCACCGAGATCGATCCGATTTGCGCGCTGCAGGCCGCAATGGAAGGCTACCAGGTGACGACGCTCGAGGATGTCGTGAAGACGGCTGATATTTTCGTCACAGCAACCGGCAACATGAACATCATCAGCGCCGAGCACATGGCGCAGATGAAGGACAAGGCGATCGTGGGCAACATCGGACATTTCGACAACGAGATCGACATGGCCGGCCTCAAGAAGACGAAGGGAATCAAGCGCGTTCAGATCAAGCCGCAGTACGACGAGTACGTGTTCCCCGACGGGCACAGCGTGATGATCCTCGCCGAGGGTCGATTGCTGAACCTTGGTTGCGCCACGGGGCACCCAAGTTTCGTGATGTCCGCGAGCTTCACCAACCAGGTGATGGCGCAGATCGAGCTGCACGCGAACTGTGACGCGTATGAGTGCAGGGTCTATACGTTGCCGAAGCATCTCGACGAAAAGGTGGCGAGACTGCACCTCGACAAGCTCGGGGCAAAGCTCACCACTTTGTCGAAGGACCAGGCTGATTACCTCGGCGTTCCGGTCGAAGGGCCGTACAAGTCAGACCACTACAGATATTAAGAGGAAGAGACAACAAAGATGACCGGCGGCTGTCGGCTTAGCAGTTGATGGCTGCGGGCAGAAACCGAAGAGCCCCGTCAGAAATGGCGGGGCTTTGTGTTATCGGACGGCGAAACGCGCGCCCCGCACGGTGAAGGACTGGAGAACGTTCTTGCAGGCGCTCTCCCACTCACTGATATTGACAACCATGAAGCTGCTGCGTCGTATCTCCTCGCTACCTCCAGTGGGACTTCTGTTGCTCCAGATCTCTTGCGGCGGTGGCGACGCTTCCGGTCCTGGCAAGCAGCCAGCGAATATAACCGCGAATTCATCGACGACCGTCACGGCACCGCCGGGTGCGCAGGTAACGGAGCTTCCGTCGGTTCTTGTCAGCGATGCGAGCGGCAGACCATTGGCTGGTGCTCCCGTGACGTTCACGGTCACCAGCGGCGGTGGCACAGTGACTGGTGGAAGCGCGACGACCGATGCATCAGGCATCGCGACGGTGGGCAGCTGGACGCTCGGCTCCGGCTTCGGAGCGAATACGCTTTCGGCAGTGACTGGAAACCTTCCCCAGGTAACGTTCACAGCCTGCGCGACAGCGACACACACCCTTGGCTCGACAAGCGACAGCCAGCTGTCGTCCACGGATTGCCAGTTCTCCAGCGGCAGCTTCGTCGACTTCTACACCGTGACTATTCCGACGAGCGGCACCTACATCTTCAATCAGACATCTACGACTTTCGACACTTTTCTCGCATTTTACACTTCCGCAGCTGTGCTGATCGGCGTCAATGACGACTTCGGAACCAGCGACTCGAGGGTCAAAGTCATCGTGCCGGCCGGATCCTACATAATCGGCGCCCTATCCTTCGACCCCAACGTGACCGGCAACTATTCCCTGGCCTCAGCGGGATCGACGGACCAGGTGTCCAATTGTGAGGATGTGTTCGTGCAGAAGGGGATCATCACGCCGCAGAGTCTGCAGACAACGGACTGCTCCACGGTCGGATTCTACTCCGACGAATACGTCATGTTCATGACCGCGGGACAGGCCATCACCGTTGGCATGACCTCGAGCGTCCTGGATTCATATCTGGAGATTCGCCCCAACGGCAGCTCGGCGGTCCTGGCGTCCAACGACAACATCAATGCCAACACCAAGGACGCGCAGGTCGCATTCACCGCGCCGGCCACGGGCTTTTACATCATCGCGGCAGCATCGAAAGTGGCGGGTGCAACAGGCGACTACACGTTCTCCATACAGTGAGAATGGTGGGCGACGATTACTCTCTCATTTCTTCGTCGCTGTTGAATCAGACGAGAAAAACGGAGACCGGATAACGGGGCGGTTTTGATCGTATGATCGCCTGGTGAGGAATGCGACGGTGCTGTCGCGCCCCGACCATTGCTGCACGGTCGCCGAATCGAGAAGTTTGTAACGCCGTGCGAGCTCAGCGCGGTACCACTCCGCGCCGAGCAATGGCAGCGTGACGATAGTGACATCCTTCCGCGTCCCCTCAACCTGCTGGAGATACCATAGCGGATAGGTGTCGTTGTCTCCCAATGCCAGGAAGACGCCCGATGGCGGCGTCTTTTCGAGCATGTCGGCTTCGACCAGTCGTGCGCGCGTCTCGACCTCATCGGTTCTGCGATCGACAGCCCTCCAATTGAGAACTCCCGGTGCGAACGGCAACACCATCACCAGCAGACCAAGCGGTGCCTTGAGGCGATGTGACAGATGGATCGCCCCGAATCCCGCCCAAAGCCCCCAGCAGATAAACGCCCAGTAGAAGAAATAATCCCGTTCCCGGGCCTCGTGCGGAGCGTTCGTCGGAAGAATCCCCGCTCCGAACGATGGTCCGGCTTTGAGGTTGAGGTAGATCACGACGCCGATAGATGAGACAAATAGGAGCAACATCATGGCGCGCCAGCTACGCCGGTCGGCACTCCGATGCGCAAAACAACCGTAGAGACCAACAAGCGCATAGAGAATCGTGATACCGGTCCTCCACAAGTTTGGCGGCGCATCGGATGCAAGTCCTTTCGCGAACTGCCAGTCGGCATACTCGAAGACGTTCCCAAGCTGCAGATAAAACGGCGCTTGTCGTGGCCAGAGGTGGGGCACGTCGTATTGCCTGCGAAGGATTACATCCACGAGTGAGCCCAACGTCGATGGATTGCCCTGGTTGATGGCAGGATCGTGGCGCGCCCGAATCAGCAGGAAAAGGACGCACGTCATTCCGAGAACCGTTACGAGGATTGACGCGCGCAGGAGTTTCGCGAACGAATGCGCTTCACGCCTGCCATCGGCGTAGCGCCGCCCCACCGGAACTGCGAAATAACCATCGACCGTGCTGAAAACGAGCAGGATCGCGCTAGGAACGACGAGCAGCGCCATCAAATGCAGCGACCATCCCAATCCGGCCAGATATGCGGAGAGAAGAGCCCAACGCGCGTCGGAGTCTTCTCCGGCGCGGTCCGCAGCCCAGAGAATCATGCAGCCGAAGAGAAGCGTGACGGCGTATACCTCTGTCTCGGTGGCGCTCAGCCAAACGGTCGACATGAGTCCGGCGGTGAGTCCGGCCGCCGTGCCGCCGAAGCCATCACCGGTCCATTTGGCGAACAAATTGGCAAGAATGCCGCACCCTAAAGCCGTGCAGACGGCGGAAAGGAGATTGATCGATCGCGCAAATCCGAACACCGAAGCGAACAGCATGCTCCAGTCCTTGCCGATCAGGACGTAAAGTGGAGTGCCAGGCGGGTGGGGAATCCCGAACGAATGGATGGCGGCCAAAAACTCGCCCGAATCCCAGAGCGTGACGCCCGGGGCGAGGGTGAGCATGTAAACGAACAGAAGGATTACGGCGGTAGTCCAACCCGGCGATGGGAATCGTCTTATCGGGATCGCCCCGGTGAAGGGTGTCGACTAAAAATTAATTCAGCGGCTCGTGAGTTGCCCGTACACTCGCGGTTGACATTTCGAGTAAGTCGTTTCTAAACGCCCCGGGAGGCATTACGTACGCGATCACTCACGCCTCAGCAGCGCTGGTTCTCAAGAGAAAGTACTCCAGGGTCGGGCTGTGGCCGCTCCTCATTTCGGTGCAGCTGGTCGAGCTGCTCTGGGTCATTTTCACGTACCTTGGCATCGAGCACTTCCGCGCAACTCCCGATTCCGTCCATCTGGATTTCCTGCCCTATTCTCACTCGGTATTCACGGGCGCTCTGCTTGCCGCGCTGGCGTGGCTAATGGGAAAGTCCGTGCATCGCTCCAACGTGGGCATTGCCATCGCGCTGGGAATCTTCTCGCACGTCGTGCTCGACATAATCCAGCACGAGCCCAATATCACCCTTCTCCCAATGACCTGGGGACCGCGACTCGGCTTGAATCTTCAGGGATATCCACTGCTCGATTTCGTCGTGGAGCTGGCGTTCTGCGTCGTCTGCTGGAGGATCTTCGGTGGCTCGAGAGGACTTCTCATCGGAATCGTCATCTTTAACCTGATCAACATCCCGCTGATGTTTCCGCGACCGGGCTCGTTGACTCCGATCGTCGAGCACCCCGCGGTTTTGCCAACGTTGATTCTCGTTCAGATCGTGTCTACCTGGCTGCTCGTGTGGTGGCTGGGCCGCCGCACCATCTATCTCGAAGACACCTCTCCAGGAATGCTGGCCTGATCATTCCGCGAGGAGCTCTGATGCTTCAGGAGTCAGGGCCCACGCGGCATCGAGTGCGAGACGGTTGGCGCGAACGCGATGAACCCGGAAAATTCGCGCACCGGCAAAAAACGCAACGACGTTGACTCCAACGGTTGTCATGTCACGATCGTCGTTCGAGATCAATTCAGGCGCGAGAGTCGTTCCTCCCGCCGAGGGTCCTGCCCCACCAGTGTAGCGAATGAGCTCGGCGATCACGCGCTTACGCGAAGCGCCGACGAACACGGGATACCCGAGCGCCACTATCCGCCGCAGCTCGACAAGCACGGCGAGAGAATGGCCGGTCCGTTTCGAGAACCCGATCCCGGGGTCAAGCGCGATGCGGCCCGGATGAATCCCGCCCCGCTGCGCGGTCTGAACGCTCTCCTCGAGCTCGGCGACGATCTCTCCAACCGGATCGTTTCCGTAAACGGCGTTTTCGTAGCTCGCCATGTCGGCCACTGTTCCCCGCGAGTGCATCAACACGACGCTGCAACCAGCCTCCGCGCAAACCCGTGCCATTTCGGGGTCGAGCGACATTCCCGATACGTCGTTCACGATCGATGCGCCCTCTGACAGTGCGGCCTTCGCAACCTCGGCTTTGACAGTATCGATCGAGATCGAAATGTCGCTCCAGCGCGAGCGGATCCCGCGAATCGCCGGAAGCACACGTTTCAGCTCTTCGCGCGCCGAGACCGGCTTGGCTCCCGGCCTGGTCGATTCTCCGCCAACGTCGATCGCATCGGCGCCCTCGGAGATCATTCGACCCGCTTGTGCAATTGCCTCCTCGGTGGAAAAAAAGTTACCCCCGTCGCTGAAGCTGTCGGGGGTAACGTTCAGAATTCCGAAGATGGTAGGCCGCTGTGATTTCGACGGCCAGGCGAAGGTCACGCCGGGGCTACCTCGGGTCCTCCGAAGAGCGGCGGTTTCGACGGCTTGGGATGCATGACCGGAGTTGCGAGCGCCGGGGCCGAAGGCGGCGGGCTCACCGGACGCGGCGGCAAGGTTTCGCCGCGCGCGAGCGCCGCCACTTCATCGCCAGTCAGCGTCTCCCGATCGAGCAGCGCCGCCGCCACCGTGTGCAGCAGATCCATGTTCTCCTGCAGCACAGCGGTCGCTCGGGCATACGCTTCCTTGATGACGCGTGACACCTCGGAGTCCACCAGCTGCGCCGTGCGCTCCGAGACCTCGCGCCGCGTCTGCAGCTCGCGACCGAGGAAGAGCTCCTGCTCATTATCACCAACGAGGATGGGACCGATCTCGTCGGACAATCCCCACTGCGAGACGTAGCGGCGCGCCAACCCGGTCGCCTGCTGGATGTCGCTTGCAGCACCGGTTGTCACGCGATCGCGTCCAAATACCAGCTCTTCGGCTACACGACCACCGTAGGCCTTCACGAGATTCGCTTCGAGCTGCTCTCTCGTGACCGACACGCGGTCATCCTCGGGCAGCGTCCACGCCACGCCGAGCGTGCGCCCGCGCGGAACGATCGTGACTTTGTGCAGCGGATCGTTGCCCTTCACCTTGACCGCGCAGATGGCGTGGCCACCCTCGTGATAGGCGGTGAGCTTCCGCTCCTCGTCCTTCATGACCATCGACTTGCGCTCCGCGCCCATCATCACCTTGTCTTTCGCGTCCTCGAGGTCGGCCATGTAGACCTTCTCGTGGTTCCTCCGGGCGGCGAGCAAAGCTCCTTCGTTCACCAGGTTGGCGAGATCTGCTCCAGCCATTCCCGGAGTTCCGCGCGCGAGCGTTGTTACGTCCACATCCTCAGCCATCGGCTTGTTGCGGATGTGCACGCGTAGAATTCCCTCGCGTCCACGCAGATCGGGCAAATCAACCACGATCTGCCTGTCGAAGCGGCCCGGCCGCATGAGCGCCGGATCGAGAACGTCAGGCCTGTTGGTCGCGGCGATCAGGATCACGCCCTCGTTCGACTCGAAGCCATCCATCTCGACCAGCAGCTGATTTAGAGTCTGTTCTCTCTCGTCGTGACCACCGCCAAGGCCGGCGCCGCGATGGCGGCCAACGGCATCGATCTCGTCGATGAATATGATGCACGGAGCATGAGCCTTGCCCTGCTCGAACAGGTCGCGCACGCGACTCGCGCCGACGCCCACGAACATCTCGACGAAGTCGGAGCCCGACATCGAGAAGAAGGGACGGCCGGCTTCACCGGCAACAGCGCGGGCGAGCAGGGTCTTGCCCGTTCCCGGTGGACCGACGAGCAGCGCGCCCTTCGGCAGACGTCCGCCGAGCTTGGTGAACTTCTGCGGATCCTTCAGGAACTCGATGATTTCCTGAAGTTCGACCTTGGCCTCGTCGGCGCCGGCGACGTCATCAAACGTCACCTTGGGCGTGTCGCCGGTGAGCAGTTTCGCCTTGGATTTCCCGAAGCTGAACGCTTTTGCTCCGCCGGCCTGCATCGAACGGAACAGGAAGAACCAGATTCCGAAGATGAGCAGGTACGGGAAAAGGCTGATCAGGATCGTCGTGAACGAGGGCCGAGCGTCCTCCGCCTGAATCTGCACGCCGTGATCGCGGAGTCGCGCCACTTCGTCGCTCGAATTCTCGGTTGGCAGCAGCGACCTGAACTTCTGCACCAGCCGGCCCTTGACCGGCACTTTTTCCTTGAACTCGCCCGTCAACAACCGGCCAGCCTGAATGGTGACCTTATCGACGTTGTTCTTCTGGAGCTGCTGGTCGTACTGAGTGTAGGATATTTCTGGCGTCGCGTCAGCTCCCTTCCCTGAGAACTGGATGATCGCGACGGGCACCAATATGACAAAAACCCAGAACGAGAGCTGCTTCGACCACTTGCTCCAGTTCGTCGGTTTCTTGGGATTCTTATTAGGCATTTGAATAGGCATTACTGCAAGCTCGCTATGTACGGCAAATGGCGGAAGTTCTCCGCGTGATCCAACCCATAACCAACCAGAAATTCATTCGGCGCATCGAAACCAACGAACTTCGCTTCATACTTCAATCCTTCCGCGATCCGTTTGTGGAGAAGCGCGCATATCTCCAACGATCTTGGCTCTCTTTCCTTTAGTATAGACATCAGACGATTCAATGTGCGACCGGAATCGATGATGTCTTCGACTAAAAGGATGTCTTTTCCTGCCAGCTCCGTTTCCGGGTCGTAAACAAGATTGACCGTTCCGCTCGAAACCACCCCATCACCGTAGCTTGCCGCAACGAGGAAATCTACCTGAAGCGGCCGGGTGATCTGCCGGACAAGGTCGCTAAGAAAGATGAAGCTTCCCTTGAGCAAGCCCAAAACAAGAAGATCGCCGTCCTGATAGGCGGCGCTGATCTCTCTGCCGAGCTCGTTGACCCGCTTCGCAATCGCTGCTTCGTCGAACGCGATCCTTTTGACGGCTCTTCCAGAGAGGCGGGGATCCAACCTGATCTCGAGCGGTTTGACCGTGCTGCTCATGCCCGAGCCTCCGTTCGTTCACCGCGTCCGCCATCGGGCGCCCGCCAGCGGCGTAGCAACATGTGATCGCGCCGCATGACGATCTCGACCCCTCCGGACAGCTGAATTGCCCCGCCCGTCACTCCCTTAATAGTAAACTCCGCGGCACGCTGGGTTCCGCGCCGGTCCATCACGACGCTGGCGCGCGCCGCCAGAGCGGGCCACAGAACCTTGAGCGAGTCGGTGTTGTAATCCGCGAGGCTGGAACGGCTGATGCGCAGGGCACCATCAGCTTCCGCTTCTGCTCCGATGTTGCCCACGAGATCCTCAAGCGAGCGCCGCCAATCGGCGGATTCCCGGGCCAGCGACAGGAGCTCGTCCGGAAAACCGGGATGCTGACTCACGATCGACGGTAGAATGTCGAGTCGGATGCGGTTGCGGAGATGTTTCCGGTCGCGGTTCGATGGATCCTGCACGAAGGTCACACTGTGCCGCTTCGCGTAGGCCGCCAACGTCGCTCGGCTGATGTTCAGAAAGGGGCGGATGATCTCGGATTCCGCGTAGAGGCCAGCGAGTCCGCGGGGACCCGCATCGCGCAGAATCCGCATGAAGACGGTTTCAACCTGGTCGTCGAGGTTGTGGGCAGTTACGACTTTTGCTCCCTGCTTCGATGCGACCTGCTCGAGGAACTGCCAACGGCCGCGACGCCATTCTTCCTCGCGCGTACCGATGGTCGACGCGCGGCCAGTCACGCAGGGGAATCCTCGGCGGAACGCCTGCCGCGCCACAAGCGCCGCCGCTCGTCCCGCCGCTTTGCCCGTGCCGTGATCAAAGGTCGCGACAGTGACATTCTTGCGCGTGCGCGCGGAAAGCCGGGATGTGGCGGTCAGCAGCGCCATCGAATCGAGGCCGCCCGAGACCGCAAGGACGGCTGGTCCGCAGCTCATCAGCGCCGTCTCGACTGCTCCGTCTACGTCAGATGCTTTAACCCCGGCATAAGCCATGATACTTTTAATCTACCTATTCACGGGGGAGTTTCGCTTGGAGACGCACGGCCCGCTGGGCACGCTGTGGGTGTCGCTCGGCCTCATTGCTTTCTACCTGGCGCTTATCTGGCTGAACACGCTCCTCGGCATCTTCCTCACGCCGCTGATCACCGGCGTTCCGGTGACCTGGTTGCTCGATTGGCGGAAGCGGAGAAGAGGCGAGCTGGAGCAGCCTTCCGAGACGGAGCGTTACCAGGGATAGAGCGCCTGGTAGTAGGCGCGATTCCGAAGGATTGTCCGCACGTAGTCGCGCGTTTCGACGAAGGGAATGCGTTCCGTGAACACCTCTGGATCGGCCGCTCCGGCCTTGCTGGACCATTTCTCGACACGCGACTCGCCAGCGTTATAAGCGGCGAGGACCTTAACAACTTCGGGATATTTGTGCGCGAGCCCGCTCAAGTGCGCGGTACCAAGCTTGATGTTGGTCGCGGGTTGATACAGAAGATCCGGATTCCACGGACCGATCCCTTTGGTGTCCGCGACCGATTTTCCGACCGCCGGCATTAGCTGCATCAGACCCCTCGCGCCGGCGGGAGAAGTCGCCAGCGGATTGAAGTTTGATTCCTGCCGGATGAGGGCGGCTACGAGAACCGGATCCAGCCCGTTCTCTTTGCTGCTCGAGATGAGAGCCTCGCGCTCGAGCACCGGAAAATAGAGCCGGTAGTCTTCCGGACTGTGGCCAATTTCCTCGAGCGCGCGGCGCCCGAGCGCAATCGAGCGGGATGCCTGATCGGTCCCCGCAAGGGCGTGAGCCGTAGCGATCATTCGGGTTGGATTTCCCAAAGCATCGCGGAAGAGCCGGTCATTTTCGAATCCTGCTTCCACCTCCATTCCCACATCCTTGAGTCCGGCGACGCGGTTTATTGCCGAATCGATTGCGGGAACCCTGGCGAAATTCGCTGGCGAGCGATCGGGCGCGACGAGCGTCGTGTCGAGGCGTTTCGCCGCTTCTACCGCGTAGTAACTGAGCGGATCTTTGGCGATTATCGACCGCCATCTCGCTTTGCTGCGCGTCTTGTCGCCGAGTGCGGCGTAAGAACGTCCTGCCCAATAGGCGGCGGCCAGCGCTTCGGTACTGTTGGAGTCGCGGGCGATGAGCGAGTCAAATTCCGCCGCGGCCCCTTTCCTGTCGCCTTGTATGTAGGCGATCATGCCCGCGCGAAAGCGCGCGTTGGTGGCATGCCGGCCAGCCGGAAAGCGCCTGAGCAGCGCCGTCAGAGTCTGCCGTGCGTCCTGGTCGCGATTGTCGTCGGTAGCGAGGTCGGCAAGAAGGAGAAGGGCCGAGGCTGAGCTCGTGTCCTTTGGATACACGGTTGTTATTGCGCGCAACGTGGATCGACCGGCCTCAGTGTTGCCCAATGCGATTTGCGCTCTGGCGCGTTGGTACTGCGCCGCGGCTGCCAGATTCGGCGGAGCTCGCACTTTCGCGAACTGGTTAGCTGCGTCGGCATACCGTCTCAAGCGGAACAGCACGGAGCCATATCCAACATTGTCCGAGATGTCGCCCAGTCCGGCGCCGAGCGCCTTCGCGTATGCTGTCGCGGCGCGATCCGGCAGCCCCGACTTGTTGGCGGCTCGCGCGATGACGAGCTCCTCCGACGGCGTCGTGGTCGTGAATACCTTGTCGAAGAGATCGATTGCGTCGCGTGTATCCGCCGAGTTGTTCGCGTTGGAGACGAACGACAGCAGCTCGCCGCGCGCAGCCGCTCTGGAGGCATCATCCGCCGGCGGATTGATGCGGAGCCTCAGAGCATCGAGCCGCGCACCCAGGGCATTGTAGGCGCGTATGGCACCCGCGAAATCGCGCGTCCGCTCTCGGGCGATTGCATCGGTCCAGCGGATGCGATCGCGCGCAACGTCGGTTCTAAGCTTGGCGTAATACGCCGCTCTCGCTGAGCTATCGCCGGTAACCCCCGCGGCCCTCAGGTATAACCAATCAGACAATTGCGGGAGTTTTTGCGCGGCTTGCTCGTACGCTGAGCGCGCGGCGTCGAGACTATCGGCGCGATCGAGCTCCCGGGCGCGCAGCACGAGCGCCCGATCGTCGGCGGAGAGCACGTGCTGGGTGGTGTCGCCAGCCAGAACAGCGGCGGCATCTTTCTGGCTCGGCTTTGGGTTTTGACAGGCGGTCGACGAGAGGACGAGCGCGACGAGCGGGAGCAGGAGTGGAGCTATCGCCAACGTGTATGATCTCCATCCAGAATTTTGTTTGCTTCCTCGGGTCCCCAGCTGCCCGCCGGGTACGTGGGTAGCGTGGTTGCGGGATGATTGTCCCAATATTCAAGGATCGGATCGATGATGGTCCATGCCATCTCGACTTCGTCGCTGCGCGTGAACAGCGTCGGATCGCCAATCATGCAATCGAGCAGCAGAGTCTCGTACGCCGGGTGCGCTTCGTTTCCGAAGGCCTCGGCATAGGTAAAGTCCATGTCGACGGGCGTGATCTCGAGGCCCGGCGTTAGCTCGTGCATCGCACCGGGAGTCTTCACCTGAAAGCGCAGGGAAATTCCCTCGTCGGGCTGCACGCGGAGCGTGAGGACGCTGGGGGACATCTCCTCGACGGCTTTCTGGCCGAATAGCAGCAGCGGCGGCGAGCGGAACTGGATGGCGATCTCGGAGATCCGGCGCGCCATTCTCTTGCCAGATCTCAGATAGAACGGAACTCCCTTCCACCGCCAGTTGTCGATCGAGATTCGCATCGCGGCGAACGTCGGCGTCAGAGAATTCGCCGAGACGTCGGGCTCGCTCTTGTATCCCGGAACCGATTTCCCATCGACCGTGCCCGCGTCGTATTGCGCGCGCACAACCGGTGGCTCGCAGTCGCCCTGAACCAGCGGGCGCACCGAATGGAGAACCTTCACCTTCTCGTCGCGAACGGCGTCCGCGGTGAACGAGCTGGGCGGCTCCATTGCCGCGAGGGTGAGCAATTGCAGCAGGTGGTTCTGAAACATGTCGCGTAGCACGCCCGCTTCCTCGTAATACTTGCCGCGTCCCTCGATTCCGACCGCCTCCGCCGCTGTTATCTGCACGTGCGAGATGTAGTGCCGGTTCCACAACGGCTCGAAGATCGAGTTCGCGAATCGGAAGACCAGTATGTTCTGGACGCTCTCCTTTCCGAGATAGTGATCGATGCGGTAGATCTGATGTTCGCCGAACTCGTCGAGCACGAGGCGATTGAGCGCCTTGGCCGAGTCGAGGCTCCGGCCGAACGGCTTCTCGATCACGATGCGAACCCACGGACGCTCGTCATACGAGTGCGTTCGCCACGCGAGCTTGCTGGTGCACAAGTGCTTGAGAGTCGTCTCGAACACGCTGGGTGGGATCGCCAGGTAGAACAGTCGGTTCCGATCGTGTTCGGGTGACCGACCTTCGATCTCTGTGAGCCGCTTCCCGATGTTCACGTACGCATCATCCTTCGAGAAGTCTCCGCCTGCATAAAACGTCCGCTGGCAAAGCCACTGCCAGACGTCGTCGCGGACCTTGTGGATCTCGTCGGAGTGCGTCATCGCTTCGCGCATCATCGCGCGATATCCGTCGTCGGTGTTCTGATCGCGCGCTACGCCCAGCAGGGCGAAGTTGTCGGGCAGGAGCTTTTGCTCCGCCAGGTAATAGATGGCTGGAACGAGCTTGCGCTTGGTGAGATCGCCGGCGCCGCCGAAGATCACCATTGTGCAAGGGTCAGCCTTGTCGCGGTTTCCACGTTTTCGCGGCGCGCGCACCAGCGGAATGGCAACCGGCGTTCTCATGACTTCTTCACTGCGTGTCCACCGAATTCGTTGCGCAGCGCGGCGATGACTTTCGCGGAGAACGAATCTGCCTGCCGCGATCGGAGTCGCGTCAGCAATGAGAGGGTAATGACGGGTGCCGGGACGTTCAGGTCGATAGCCTCCTGCACCGTCCACCGTCCCTCGCCGGAATCCTCGACGTAACCGCGCAAATCACTCAGGTCGATGTCCTTCTCGAACGCCGACTCTGCAAGCTCGTTGAGCCACGACCGCACGACACTGCCGTGGTTCCAGACCGCGGCGATCTTGTGCAGATCCAGCTTGAATTCCTTCGACGCGTGGAGAATCTCGTAACCTTCCGCGTAGGCCTGGAGCATTCCGTATTCAATTCCGTTGTGGATCATCTTGACGTAGTGGCCTGAGCCCGGCGGTCCCATATGCGCGTATCCATCGGGTGGAGCGAGAGTCTTGAAGATCGGCTCGCACAGCTTGAACGCTTCCGGCGATGCTCCGATCATGAGGCAATAGCCATTCGCGAGGCCCCAGATGCCACCGCTGGTTCCCGAATCGACGAGGTGAATTCCCTTCGCCTGGAGTTCGGCAGCCCTCCGCATCGTGTCGTGGAAGTTGGAGTTGCCACCGTCGATGATCACGTCGCCCTCCGACATTCCTGGGAGAATCTTGGCGATTGTCTCATCGACCGGCTTTCCCGCTGGGACCATGATCCACGCGATGCGCGGCCCCTTCAGCTTCGCCATAGCGTCGCTCAGACTCGTGCTTCCGATAGCGCCGAGGGAGACGTATTGCTGCACCGTCGGTGGTTTTCGGTCGAAGACAACGACTTCGTGTCCGCCATTCACGAGTCGCTCCGACATATTGCCGCCCATTCGGCCGAGGCCGATCATCACCAGACGCATTGCCTATACTCCCGGAATTTCCAGGTGGAGAAAACGCTCCAGGTCGGAGCGAAGCTGCGAAGCCGATTTGAAAAGAATCACGTTCATGCCCAGAGAGCTCGCCGGAGTGAGGTTCTGCTGCAGGTTGTCGATAAAGAGCGAGCTGGCGGGCTCGGCGTGCGCGATGCCGAGCGCACGATTGTAGAATCTGCGGATCGGTTTGCGAGCACCGAGCCAGCATGACGAAAGAAATGCCTCGAAGATCTGGGAGATTCCAAATGCCTCTATCCTGTGAACGTTGAGCTCTTCGGACTCGTTATTGAGAGTCATGAGCGTGTACCGGGAATCAGCCGACAGTGCGCGCGCAATTCGAATGGTCGCTTCGTCGGGAACGCTCAGGCTGTACATGAAGTTGATGAACTCGTCGCGCGAGAAGTGCCTCTCCGTGTAGAACACAGCGATGTCGAGGTACTCATCGATTGTGATTCTTCCTTCCTCCCATTCTCCGACAACCTCTTCGTGCCGCCACTGAAAATCCTCGACATTGAGACCGAACCGGTCGATTGCCTGGTGACGCTGCTCGCGGTCCCAGCCATTCGAGCCCAGCACTCCGCCGATGTCGAAGAAGATGTGCCTGATTTCGGTCATGCAATCAGCACCGCGCGCGCCGGCGCACCGTCGCAGCCCTCGATGCGGAGTGGCAGGCAAATGAACTGGTACTCACCAGATGCCGGAGCCGACAGATCCAGACCTTCGACTATGACCACCGAGTGGCCGAGGAGCGTGCGATGCGTACGATGGTGTCCGGAGTGGAACTGCTCGATCGACAGGTAGTCGACTCCTACCAGCTCGACGCCGAGGTCGACAAGGTACTGCGCGCCGTCGGGAGCGAGGTACGTGAAGTCCTTCACGAACTCTTTCTGCGACAGCAGAGCGGAGTTTCGCGTGCGAATGAGGATTCGCTTGTGACCCTTGATGTCGTGCTCACGCAGTTCCGCGGCGCCGACCGACAGAACCTCGTCGCCGAAGCTCACGAGCAGTGCTGGCCCGATCAGACGCTCCAGCGGAATCTTGTCCACGGGTTGGCCGTCGTCGAAGAAGTGACGTGACGCATCGACGTGAGTGCCGGTGTGGGAGCCGAATCGTATCGTGGAGACGTTGGCGCTGGCGCCTTTGGCGACGGCCTGTTGCAGGGAGATGTCGATCTCGGGGTTTCCCGGATAAACCAGTCCCCCCGACCGGATCGGAACCGAGACGTCGTAGATGCGGCTCACGGCCGGATGCAAAGCAACTGTCGTGCGCACCTTATGATGGGAGGCTCGTCGACTCGCTCGCGCTGAGTATGAAGCGCGGGATCGATGCCTCGAACGGCGTTCCGTCCTGGCGGAGAAGACCGTAGTGCCCCTCCATCCAGCCCTCTCCCGACTTCAGAATGCAGAAGCTCTGGTACTCGTGGACCGCGCCCGGCATAAGCGTCGGCTGCTCACCGACCACGCCTTCGCCGATTACCTCAGTGTCTACTCCCTCGCCAACGGAATCGTGTATCAGCCAGCGGCGGGTGAGAAGCTGCGCCGCCATCGTCCCGACGTTCTCGATGCGCACGAAATAGGCGAAGACGTAATGGCTTTGCGAAGGCTCCGAGTGATCGCGGAGATAGACGGGACGCACCGTGACGCGGATCCCTTCCGTCTCCCGGTAGAAAAAACTCCGGGCAGTCATATCTGGAAATTAGTCGCTGAGTCGGAGTGGGCGCCACGCTTACTGAAAGACTACGGGGTGCCGGCTGCGCCGGCAC
>DASWBG010000093.1:0-5431 GCA_036390715.1 Gemmatimonadaceae bacterium | reverse complement strand
CTCGTCGACGCGTTCAGAACTCCGATTCCTGCTACCGATCTCAGCATTGCCGGCCGCTCGCGCTGGACGATCGTCACTGCGCGTGCCGCAGTCTCTCTCCTGAATGGCCGATCGTTCACGATAGAGCCGTTCGTCGAAGTGGCGCGCGCCCATGTCAGTCCGACTTTGCGGCCGTCGGGATTCGATCCCCAGCAGTTCTATGGATCCGATCGCATATGGAGTTTATCAGTCGGGGCCAGGCTCGCATTCGGGATGTCTCACATGCGAATGGGACGATACGGTGTCGCAGCAACACGAAAACCAAACGCGAAGATGGGCGGAATGAAGATGGAGGATATGTAGAGTGCGCTTTGCCATCCTGATCTGCGCCATTCTCACGCTGGCTTGCGGATCCGACAATCCCGTGACACCAGTGCCGGGCTCTAAAGATCTCGCTGTAGTGGGTGCCGGGCAGGTCTCTGAGCGCTATACCGGAGAGATCTGGGTGCAGGGAAACGTCGCCTACACGACGACCTGGGGGTTCCGGAGCGCTTCTGGTAACGCGGTAAAGATCTGGGATGTATCGGGCAACGTGCCGACGCTCATTGATTCACTCATCGTGCCCAGTGCGAGCACGCTCGGCGACATTCAGGCGAGCGACGATGGCCAGTTACTGATCGTCGCCACTGAATTCTCCCCAGGCTCAATAATGATTTACAGTCTCGCCAATCCGGTGAAGCCGCAGCTGATCTCACGCTACACCACGGCGCTCACGGATCCCGGAGTGCACACCGCTGAAGTTCAGCGCGTGAACGGCAAACTGTACGCGTTCCTTTGCATCGACCCAGGCAGCGGTAGCGCCGCTCGTCTCGTGATCGTCGATCTGACCGATCCAGCCGCACCCACTCAGGTTTTTACTGCCGCGATGGGGAGTCCGTATGTGCATGATGTCTACGTACGAGATGGAATTCTCATCACGGCTCTCTGGAATCAGGGAATCACGATCTGGGATATTGGCGGCGTGGGAAGTGGCACCGTTGCGAATCCAATCGTGCTCGGCAACGTCATAACGGTTGGAGGCCATGCTCACAACGTCTGGTGGTTTCACAATGCCCTGAACGGAGAGAAGCGTTACGCGTTTGTCGGCGAGGAAGGGCCCGGTGCAATCGGCGTCTCGGCCAGCGGCGACATCCACGTCGTCGACGTCAGCAATTTCGCGTCGCCGCGCGAGGTTGCGTTTTTCCATGTCGACGGCGCTGGTACGCACAACTTCTCGGTCGATGAGAGTCGCGGGATCCTTTACGCCGCCTATTACAACGGAGGCGTGCGGGCGATCGATATCACCGGTGACCTGTCGAGCTGCGCGGACACGGACAAGGGTTCGTTCGACCGTTGCGACCTGGCCAAAATGAATCGGGAGCTCGCGCACGGGCCCAACGAGGTGGGACCAGTCTATATCTGGGGTGTGCAACTGGTCGCTTCGCGCGTTTACGCGTCGGATATGCTCAACGGGATCTGGAAGCTCGCCCCCGTACCGTTCCCGCCAGACTGAAACCGGTCTCGCTTCAAACCGTAAGGGTGGCAAGGGTTGTCTAACCCCGTCACACCCGAATGGAGTTCTGAATGAAGCGACAGTTTCGCGGTGCAGCCTTCGCGGCCGCGCCTTTTCTAATCGGCTCGACAGCGCACGCGCAGTGGTCCAGCCCATATACGGCGCCAAGGAATGCGGTGGTTGACGCAGCGGGCGCAAAATCCGTCGAGGTGGAAGCCGGTGCGGGACTGCTCCGCGTCGAAGGCAAACCCGGCTTGCGGCAGGTGCAGGTTACCGGCACGGCCCGGTCATCCTCCCAGCAATTCCTCGCCAGAATCAAGTTGATCGCCGAGCGTCGAGGCGATGTGGTGTTCATCAAGGCGGATATTCCCGACGATGAGCGGGGCGATAATGACAATTACTCCGCCTCACTCGATCTCGTGATCGAGGTTCCGCAAGGCATAAACGCCGATGTCGCTGACGGCAGCGGCGATACGAAGATTACAAATGTCGGCTCGCTGGAGGCGAACGATGGCTCCGGATCGTTCTCCGTGATCGGCGCCGCCGGATCTGTCCGCATTACTGACGGCTCTGGTGATCTCACGATAGAGAACGTCGGCGGCGATGTGAACGTGAACGATGGCTCCGGCGACATCAACGTCCGTAACGTGACCGGATCGTTTACGGTCGAGAGTGATGGCTCAGGCGGGATCTACGCGACGGACGTACGCGGCTCGGTAATCGTGCAGCACGATGGATCGGGCAGCATCGAAGTGAACAAGGTTGGCAAGGATTTCAGAGTCGAATCGAAGGGAAGCGGCAGCATCGACTACGCGGATGTCTCAGGAACAGTGGACATCCCGGAGCGGCATCGCGACCGACGTGACAGGAGCTACAACCGGTAGTTCTTCTTGATAGGCTGGTTCCGGCGTGACGGCGTGCACGTTTATTGCCGCAGATCGCCCCAACCTGTGCGGGTAGCGGAATACGCGCTTGAGCGCTTCCGCGAAGTTTTCTTCCTGCCTTCAATGGAGAACGAAATGCGCTTTCTGGCAATCAGCTTCTGTGCTCTTGTTCTACTTCCCGCTGCATCCGGTGCCCAGCAGCCGGCTCCGAGTTCAGTGAAAGGTCCCACATTGCAGGTAGCGTCGGTCGGTTTTCGCGCGAACGAGGCAAGGGTTGACGCGTCCACCAAGGCCACGGTGGCACCGGTCCGTCCGCATCAAGGTCAGGATGTAGCGCTCATGGCCGTGGGCGTCGGTGCCATGATCGTTGGCGCGCTTGTTGGCGATACCGCTGGAACGATCATCATCATCGGTGGTGCCGGCATGGCGCTATTCGGTCTCTACCACTACCTCGAGTAAAGACTAGGCGTCGCCTTCGACGTGCAGCGTTCCTGAGCTGACGAGCACCGAGGAGCCGCCAACTCTTATCGCGGCCAGCTGTCCCCGCTTGAGATCGACTTCCAGCTCGAGCCGGCTCGGCCTTCCCATCTCAACGCCCTGATCGACACTCCAGCGCAGCGTTCCGTCGCGCGTCTCTGCGCGGAGCGCCAGGAAACCGGCCAGCGCCGCGCAGGCGCTGCCGGTTGCCGGATCTTCACTGATGCCCATGCCGGGCGCGAACATTCGCGCCCGGATGTGGCCGCCCTCGAAAATGTTGCTCCAGTCGTCCACGCTGAACACGAACATTTCTGGCGCCCAGTAGTCGCGGAGTCCCTGTTCCCATTTCGCGATGTCGACCTTCACCCAGGACAGCATCTCGGGTTTCTTGATCGGGATGAAGAGAAAGGGGGTGCCGCACGACACCGCTTCCGGCTCGATCATGTCGTCCGCCACTATGTGGCTCGGCTCGAGAGAAAGGATCTCGCACAGTGTCTCCGGTGGGGGCGGCGGATCGTTGATTTCGGGGAGCTGGGCGGACGTGAGCTGTGCGAAGACGGGCTTTCCATCTTTGGCGCGAATGAGCACAGGTATCGGTCCGACGCCTTCCTCGAGCACGATTCGCGTTTCGACGCCATTGAGCGGAATATCTCCGATCGACGCGAGTACAAATGCGCAGCCCACAGTGGGATGTCCGGCGAATGGGAGCTCCGCCCGGGGAGTGAAGATGCGGACGCGTCTGGTATTTGTGCTCTGTTGCGGGGGGAAAACGAAGACGGTTTCCGAGTAATTGAACTCGCGCGTGATGGCCTGCATTTGCGTTTCAGACAAGCCGCGTGCGTCCGGGATCACGGCGAGCGGATTCCCTCCATGAAGGTGATCGGTGAAGACATCAGCGGTGTGAAAGGCGTATGGCATGCGCCCAAGAATGTGCGACGCTCTGGCGCTTCCGGCTACCTGTGGATGACCAAAGCGCGGACGGCCTCCAGCCCGTAGGGAAAGGACCGCAGGGAGGTCAGTTAGCCAGATGGCCAGCGGCCACATCTTTTATTGACTGGCACGCCTTGGTTGGTTAGGTTTAAACCCTGAAGCGCAACGATTGCGCTCTGGAGCCAGCGAACTGTAGAGGGACCTGGGATGTTGACAGGTCTTTTTTGGTTTCTTGGCGAAAAAATGCGGCCATTTCGGCCGCGAACAAACAGTAGTCGGACAGGTACCGCAAACACGGCACTCCGACACAATTGAATGAGGATGTACCGAACATGCGTACCACCGGCAAAGTAAAGTGGTTCAACGACGCCAAAGGCTTTGGCTTCATCACCCCCGAGAACGGACAGAAGGATTGCTTCGTTCATCATTCCGCCATTCAGGGCAACGGCTTCAAGTCGTTGGCCGAGGGCGAGCGCGTTGAGTTCGACGTCGTGCAGGGCCAGAAAGGCCCCGCGGCAGAGAATGTCACCAAGCTCGGCGCTTAAGTCGTAGCTTGCTGAACGCAGGATAGGAAGGCGGGGCCGCTCTGGACAACTCCAGGCCGGCCCCGTTTTTTTGTTTCACGCTGCTGGAAAAAACCTACGGAGGACTATGGCGAAAGAAGAGGCAATCGAGCTGGAAGGAACCGTTACTGAAGTGCTGCCGGATGCGACATTTCGCGTCCAGGTGAACAACGGCCATGACGTGCACGCCACGATCGCGGGAAAGATGCGCAGGTTCCGTATCCGCGTGCTCGCCGGGGATCGCGTGACTCTCGAGGTCTCACCGTACGACCTGACGAGAGGGCGCATTACCTTCCGGCACAAGAGCTGACGCGGTAGCTCCGACGCGGCTACTGCGCGTAACGCAGTAGGTCGTAGTAGAACCGCACGCCGTAACCGACGTTGTCGACCGACAGGCGCTCGTCGTTGCCGTGCATCCCGCGCTGGATTTCCGGGCGTGGAACCTTGAATGGGCTGAATCCGTAGGTCGTTATCCCCACCTTGCGATAGGTTGGCCTGTCCGTCGCCGCAGTCTCCATCGGAGTCGTAACGAATGCGCCCGGCTCGCGGTCGTGAGCGGCTCTCTCGATGGCACGGAAGAGATCGGTGTCGACGGGACTCTCGAGCGGCGCCTTGGTGTTGCCCAGATGCGTGAAGTGCACCGCCGTGTCCCCGACAATCGCCTCCAGCGTCTTCAGGAACTTGGTCGTGTCCTGATCGGGAAGCAGCCTGACGTCGATGTCGGCGGTAGCGACACCTGGAATGACGTTCGTCTTGTTCGAGCCCACGAGACCGGTGAGCGAGATCGTGTTTCGGAGGACCGCGTTCCAGGACACATCGCTCAGCATCCAGTCCCGCGCCTGCGGATTCTGAAGCGCGGCGGTCACGTTGGTGAGCCACGAACGCTGCGGCTCCGGATAGGTCCGGGCGATGTCGCGAAAGAATGTCTCGACCCCCGGGGTCACGTGAAGGGGTGTTTCGTACTGCGAGATCTTGTACAACGCCGCGACGAGCCGGGGAACCGGATTCTGCTTCGTCGGACGCGATCCGTGTGACGGCACTCCGTT
>DASWBG010000092.1:0-1829 GCA_036390715.1 Gemmatimonadaceae bacterium | reverse complement strand
CGCACGCCCAAGTTGAGTGCCTCGTTCTATCGCGAGGTCATCGCCCGGAACGCCGTGGCGTAGTGGAATGCGCCAACTCCAATCGAAAGCATCATGAATACGCGCCGACAATTCCTGATCCGTGCCCCACTCGGCCTTCTTGGCGCAGCGGCGGCGTGCCGAGGACAAACTCAAGGCGTCAGTCCCGTCTCCGGCATGCCAGCGGGAACTCCGCACACTGGTGATCTCCCCGCCGGCGCTCCACCAACCTTCGGAACCGCGAGCGCCGTAGGTCCCGAAGTGTCCACGACGACATTCGCCGAAGCGGAAAAGCTCGCGCAGGTCCTGATGACGAGCTCTGAGCGAACAATGGCGGCCGCGACCTGGCGCGCGACGATGGCACCGCTCCTCGAGCGTCGGGCTGGTCCGCGGAAAGTCGCGCTCGAGTCGGATCTCGCTCCGGCAACGCGATGGAACCCGGTATTGCCGGGACAAGCCATCCGTCCGACGAGAGATCGCTTTGTCCGCAGCGCGACAGATCCGGGTGCGCTCCCAACGAGCGACGCCGACATCGCGTTTGCGCCCATCACTCAGCTCTCCCGCTGGATCGAAACGCGCAAGCTCACGTCCGAGCGATTGACGCGCATCTACATCGACCGACTCAGGCGCTACGATCCGGAACTTCGATGCGTTATCACGCTGACGCCCGACGTCGCGCTCGAGCAGGCCCAGCGTGCGGATGCGGAAATTGCCGCGGGCAAGTATCGAGGACCGCTACACGGTATTCCATGGGGCGGCAAAGACCTTCTCGACACGGCTGGCATTCCCAGCACCTATGGTGCTGAGCCATTCCGGAATCGGGTCCCCTCGGTTGATTCAGCTGTCGTGAGACGTCTCCGCGATGCGGGTGCTGTCCTCGTCGCCAAACTAAGCCTCGGCGCTCTCGCTCTCAATGACATTTGGTTTGGCGGCCAAACAATGAATCCATGGTTGCTCGAAGAGGGCGCGTCTGGGTCGAGCGCTGGTCCTGGAGCCGCGACGGCGGCCGGCCTCGTTGGCTTTGCCATCGGCAGCGAGACGCAAGGCAGCATCGTGGCTCCCAGCATGCGATGCGGCGTTACGGGATTGCGTCCGACTTATGGTAGAGTGCCACGCACGGGCGCGATGACGCTCTGCTGGTCGTACGACAAGCTCGGCCCCATGGCGCGTAGCGTCGAAGACTCGATGCTCGTATTGCAGGCGCTTTCAGGCCCTGATGCTGGCGACGTATCAAGCGTCCCCAGTTTGCTCGACTTCGATGCGAGCTCCTCAATCCGCGGACTACGCTTGGGGTACTTACCCAAGTGGATGGAAGAGAGTCCTGCGACCGACGTCGATCGTGCAACCCTGGAGGCAGCGCGAAAAGTCGGCATGATCCCGACTCCGGTTTCGATTCCCGATTGGCCGTACGACTCGCTAAACGTCATCCTCTTCGCTGAAGCCGCAGCTGCGTTCGAGGAGCTGACCCTCAGCGGAAAGACAAACGAGCTCCGCGTGCAAACGCCGGACGCCTGGCCAAACCTGTTCCGCGAAGCGCGATTTCTCTCGGCGGTGGATTTCGTTCAGGCCGATCGATTCCGCCGAAAGGTGGCGCGCGAGATGGCGCGCGTGATGTCGCAGGTGGATCTCCTGATTGTCCCGTCGTTACGCGATGAGCAGCTCGTGATATCCAACAACACGGGGCATCCGTCGTTGACGCTCCGCACGGGGTTCGTACACGTGTCGGAAGCGCGCAGCGATTGGGCGCCCGATCCCGCTCATCCGCTTCCGAAGTTCTCACCGCCACGGCGAGTTCCGCACGGCGTCACCTT
>DASWBG010000091.1:0-4907 GCA_036390715.1 Gemmatimonadaceae bacterium | reverse complement strand
TGTACAATCGCTGCGTCGGCACCCGCTATTGCTCCAACAACTGTCCGTACAAGGTCCGGTATTTCAACTGGTTCGGTTACGGCGAGCCCGCGCGACGGCAGTACGCATTTCCGGAACCGTTGAACTGGCAGCTGAATCCCGACGTCACTGTGCGGGGCAAGGGTGTCATGGAGAAGTGCACCTTCTGCGTACAGCGAATTCGCGAAGCCGAGAATCGTGCTACCGCGGAGAAACGCGCGCTCAAGCCTGACGAGTTTACGACAGCGTGCGCTGCATCGTGTCCTTCGCGCGCCATCGTGTTCGGGGACGCGGCGGACGAAAGCTGGACGGTCACGCAGCTCGCCAAAGACGCGAGGGCGTACCACGTCTTCGAAGAGCTCAACACCTATACGGCGGTCGTTTACTTGAAGAAAGTCACACATCCCGCGCCCGCGGGCGCGGGGACTGCATAACTATGGCGACTATCACGCGACCAGTCCCCGCGCGCGACGAGCCGCGCCGGCCCAACATCGCGACCGGAAACGTCCAGCTCCCGGCGGTCAAGGATTACGAGCAGGTCGATCGCGAGATCGTCGCGACTCTTCATCCGACGGTCGCGTGGTTTATCGGCCTCGGCGTTGCGGTGTTCTTCCTGGTCATCGGAATCAGTGCGTGGATGTACCAGATCTACAGCGGTCTGGGCGTCGCCGGATACAACCCGCCCGTGATGTGGGGCGTGTATATCATCACGTTCGTCTTCTGGATCGGTATTGGCCACGCGGGTACGCTGATTTCGGCGATCCTCTATCTCTTCCGGGCCGGTTTCCGCACGACGATCTACCGATGCGCGGAAGCGATGACAGTGTTCGCGGTCATGACGGCGGCACTATTCCCGATTCTGCACCTTGGCCGCCCGTGGAAATTCTTCTGGCTCGTCCCCTATCCCAACTGGCGCTACATCTGGCCGCAGTTCAAGAGCCCGCTGGTGTGGGACGTGTTCGCGATCCTCACGTATTTCACGATTTCCAGCACGTTCCTTTTCATCGGCCTGATCCCTGACATCGCGGTGCTGCGAGACCGGGAGAACATCAGCCCGATCAGAAAGCGCATTTTTTCCGCGCTCTCCCTTGGATGGCGCAATACGGACAACGAGTGGCGGCACTTCGCGCGGGCGTATCTGTTCCTCGCCGCGTTTTCGACGCCGCTGGTGCTGTCGGTGCACTCGGTCGTGTCATTCGACTTCGCCATGGCACTGACGCCGGGATGGCACACGACGATATTCGCGCCCTACTTCGTAGCCGGCGCGATCTTCTCCGGAATGGGGATGGTCTTCACGATCATCATTCCGCTCAGGAAATGGTTCGGACTCAGGCACTACGTTACGATCAATCACCTCGATGCAGCGGCCAAGCTGGCGCTGTTCACGTCGCTTGTAGTCGGCTGCGCTTACATGAGCGAATGGTTCGTGGCGTGGTTCAGCGGTAACGAGTTCGAGAAGGCGTTCTTCGCAAATCGCATCTGGGGACAGTGGTGGTGGGCATCGGCAATCCTGTACACCTGCAACATGGTCCTCCCCCTGTCGCTCTTCGTGCAAAAGCTGCGGCGAAACGCTGCCTGGCTGTTCATCATCTCCTTCACGATCAACATCGGCATGTGGTTCGAGCGGTTCGTGATCGTCGTGCCATCGCTGTCGCACGAATTCGAGCCGTGGCAGTGGACGAGCTACCGTCCGACGTGGGTGGACTACGCCATCCTCGCCGGAAGCTTCGGCTGGTTTTGGATGTGGTTCCTGCTGTTCATCAAGCAGCTTCCGGTGATCGCAATCGCGGAAGTGAAGGAGATTGTTCCGCCGCGGCTCAAGAAACAGCACCCGCATGGAATCGACGCGACCGGGAGACACTTCGAGTTCGAGCCAGACACACCTGGAGAGTTCGCCTGATGCGCGGCGTTCTGGGTGCGTTCCGAGAGCTCGACGCCGCCGTCAGCGCGATCGAAGCGCTCAAGGAAAAGAACGTCGGCGCGATCCGTGTCTACACGCCGACGCCTCGTCACGAGCTCGAGGAAGCGATAGGAGTAGCGGCGCCGAGTCCCGTGCGGCGCTTCACACTGATCGGTGGCCTGCTGGGCGTGACTTTCGGCTACTGGATCGCGATCTGGATATCGGACTATTGGCCGCTGGTAGTTGGCGGGAAGCCGATCGCGTCGTGGGTGCCGTACACGGTATTCGGCTTCGAGGTCATGGTGCTGATTGGAGGGCTCTCGACCGTAGTTGGCCTTCTCATCAACGCCCGCATTCCGCGGCTCACGATGATGGTCGGATACGATCCGCGCTTTAGCCACGGCGATTATGGAATCTGGGTCGAATGTCCCCCCGAGAAGGCGAGGACGGCGGAGGAGCTTCTGCGTGAGCACGGGGCGGTGGAGGTGAGGCGTGAGCGCTAGAATGCGCGTCATCTTGCTGGCAATCCCCCTCACGATGCTCACCGCGTGCGAGTGGTTCACCGACTTCAAGCGCCAGCCGTCGATCTGGACCTGGGAGCCGCTGAAGGACACGCTCACGCCATCCCGCGGAAATCCGCAGATGTCGGTTCCAACGACGGGAACGGCGATCGCGGGGTTCCAGGTCTCGTATGGAGCTTTCCCCGCGACGATCGATTCCATGTCTGCGCTGAAGAATCCAACGCCCGCATCTGATTCATCGCTGGCGAATGGCAGAAAATACTTTCAGATCAATTGCGCCGTGTGCCACGGCGAGCGCGCGATGGGAGATGGTACGGCGACGAAGTTCGGAATGCCGGGAATCAATCTTACGATGGACATCACCAAGGCGCGCACCGATGGATACATCTTCGGAATGATTCGGAATGGACGCGGCCTTATGCCCCCGTACAACAGGATCGAGGAGATGGACCGCTGGGATGTCGTGAACTATGTGAGGGCGCTGCAGGGTGTTAACGGAAAGACGGTGGCTGTTGGACCTCTCGCTCCGCCGGGAGTGACGGGTGACAAGGTTCCTGGTCCCACGAGGATGGGACCGAACGTGGCGGCACCGTTTTACAATCCGCGGAGTTTGTTGAGCGGCGCGCAGCAGGCGCATGCCGGTGCGGCGAGCCAGGCTGCGCCTTCGCAAGCGAATCCAGGTGCCGCGCCTCCAGATACAACACCTCGCCCTCCTGCTAATTCCGCGAAGGCGAAGTCCGACAGCGCTCGCGCGAAGGCGATCCGATGAGCACGCACGACGCCCACGCCCCGAGCAGGGACGAAGTGCTCGTCGGGATCGATCGGCCCACGCCGCCGGTATTGAAAACGATCTCGCTCGTGCTGGCCGTCATCGGACTGATCGTGTTTGTGGTGGGGCTATTCGTGAATCCTGATCGAGTGTGGCAATCGCTGCTCGTCAGCTGGCTCTACTTCACATCGGTCTCGTCGGCGGGAGTGATGTTCGTCGCGGTACAAAGAATCACGACAGCGCGATGGTCGAGGCCTATCATCCGGTTCCTCGAGGGTTATGTCGCATTCCTGCCAGTCGCCTTTGTCCTGCTCCTATTGATCATCTTTGTCGGCCGGCATCACATCTTCTGGTGGTCGAACCACGTTCCGGATATTCCCGAGAAGCGCGTCTATCTCAATCCGCCGTTCTTCCTCACGCGGGTGACGCTTGTCTTTCTCATCATCACTTTATTGAGCCTCTGGTACATCTACACGTCGGTGCGACTCGACGTCGGAATCGTCCCCGAGGGTGGTGCAAGCTGGGCACGCACCCTTCGGGAGCGGATGCGAAGGGGATACCGGGACGAGCGTCGCGAGCTTCACTCGACGCACTCGCTGCAGGGGAGGCTTGCGGTCTTCCTCACATTCGCATTTGCGTTTGGCTGGATCGTGCTGTCATGGGATCTCTCGATGTCACTCGATCCGCACTTTCAGAGCACCATGTACGGTTGGTGGTTCTTCATGGGAGGATGGGTAACCGCGCTCGCCAGCTGGACACTCATCACCATGGCCTGGCGCAGGTACCTTGGCCGCTACGATCTGATCCAGGACAAACATTTCCACGACCTGGGCAAGCTCTGCTTCGCGTTCACGGCATTCTGGGGTTACCTCACCTTCGCGCAGTATCTCGTGATCTGGTACGGCAATCTCGGTGAGGAGACCCACTGGCCGAGGCTGCGTCTCATCGAGGGCTGGCGCGTGCCGACGCTGTTTACGGTCGCACTCATGTTCGTGTTGCCATTTTTCGGTCTGCTCTCGCGCGCAGCGAAGGTATTTCTTCCCACTCTTGTTTTGTTCGCGAGCTGCACAGTCGTCGGATTATGGATGCATCGGTATCTCGAGGTTTATCCGTCCATCTACGGCGTCGTCACCAACATCCCCCTCGGCGTCTGGGAGATAGGCGTGGCGGCTGGCCTTCTCGGCATCTGGGGATTCTGCTATCTCGCATTCATGGATGCGTTCCCGAGGATGCGCATCCTGCTGATGACTTCGCCTTATCGCGATGAGGTGCAGGTGCCAGTGGATCCGCGCACGATGGAGCCGCTGCCCGCGCACGAATAGGCATCGGCGCTCTTCACGCCAGCCGCCCAGGCCACAACTCGCGTTGTCCGCGCGCACTGTGTGCGTCTATATTTCGCGTCGAGGGGCGTTAGCTCAGCTGGGAGAGCGCCTGGTTTGCAACCAGGAGGTCGCAGGTTCGATCCCTGTACGCTCCACTTCAACAATCACTTTGAATCCCTTGTCTCGAGCAAGTCCTAATGCTCGAGCACGACCGGGCGTGAGCGCGGTCGTGCGAGTCAGTATACCGGAAGATCGTCGAAGCTGACGATCGCGGTGCCGTCGCCCTGAATGGGAGCGTGATCGAGAGCGCTCTCCGCTCGATGCACGAGTTCGGCGACATTGACTTTCGAGGCAGCGAGATCTGCCACGGCCGAATA
>DASWBG010000090.1:0-7385 GCA_036390715.1 Gemmatimonadaceae bacterium | reverse complement strand
TCTAGCGCCTTCGACATCGGATGCACACCGACGCCAGAACGCTGGAGAATGGAACCGTAATCCAGGGCGACCTGTGCATTGTCGGCGCGGGTGCCGCGGGAATCAGCATCGCACGGGAGTGGGCGAGCTCACGGCTGAACGTTGTTCTACTGGAAGGCGGAGGGTTCGACCTTGAGCCGGAAATGCAGGACCTCTATCGCGGCGACATCGTCGGGCAGCCGTACTATCCACTCCAGGCGGCGAGGCTTCACTATTTCGGTGGGACCACCGGCCACTGGGCCGGGTTCTGCTCGACCTACGATCCGATCGATTTCGAGACTCGCCCGTGGGTTCCGCACAGCGGATGGCCGATCCGGCGCGAGGACCTGGATCCGTTTTATGCACGCGCGCAAAAAATCCTGGATCTCGGGCCGTACGAGTATGACGCCAAGGACTGGGTGAAGCGCGACAAGGATCTCGAGCCACTGCCGCTGGACCCGGACAGAGTATGGACGAAGATGTGGCAGTTCAGTCCACCGACGCGATTCGGGACGAAGTATCGGGACACAATCGTCAATTCGCGCAACGTACATCTCTACACTCACGCCAACGTCTGCGAGGTAGAGGCGAACGACGGACTGTCGGCCGTGGACAGTCTTCGCGTACGAATGTTCGATGGGAAGGAGCATCGCGTAAAGGCCCGCTGCTACGTCCTCGCGTGCTGCTCGATCCAGAACGCGCGATTGCTGTTGGCATCGAATCGGCGGGCAAGCGCGGGACTCGGGAACGGGAACGACCTGGTCGGCCGTTACTTCATGGAACACCTCGAGATGCCCAGCGGCGAGCTCGTGCTCGCGAAGCCGAAATCGACGAAAACGAAAATGTATGCGCTCGACTTCGGCGTGACGAAGGCACGAGGTGAGCTCTCATTGAGCGCGCAAGCGCAGAAGGAGCACGGCATCCTCAATGGCACTGCATCGCTCGAGCCCGGTGTGATCGGCGAGCAGGTCAAGAGCACCTTTCAGTTCCTGCCGCCAGAACTGATCAAAACGATGATGGCGTGGGAAAAAGGAGGCAAGGTCGGACCGCGTCCCTTAATCGAGTCGCTGCCACCTGCAACAATTGCGGCCCTTCAAGCGCAAGCGGCTGCGCCGAGGACGTTCCATCTGATAACGCGGCAGGAGCAGGCGCCCAATCCGAACTCGCGCGTCACGCTGAGCGCTGAGAAGGATCCGCTGGGGATGCCGCGTGTGAGATTCGATTGGCAACTGACGAGGCTCGACAAGTATTCCATCCGCACTTTTTACAAGGTGCTCGGTCAGGAGATTGGGCGGAGCGGTATCGGGCGGGTACAGATTCGAGATTGGCTGTTGAACGATGATCAAACCTGGCCGTCATTTCTGAGCGGCGGGTGGCATCACATGGGCACGACACGCATGCATGCCGATCCCAAGCAGGGAGTTGTCGACGCAAACTGCCGCGTGCACGGAATCGGAAATCTCTATGTCGCCGGCGCCGCCGTGTGCCCCACTGCCGGCTCTGCGAATCCAACTCTGACACTTGTAGCTCTGAGCCTGCGCTTGTCGGATCACCTCCGCGCATTACTTTTCGCTTCGGCGTAAAGGACGCCACCGGTCCGCGGAAAGGGCTGCGCCCATCTTTGTGTAAGTGTTTTCCAGCGCCCTCTTCGGGCCGATTGTGCGGACGCCGGCTATAACGAAGGAGGCGTCCCATGTCGTCACCGTTCGGTCCCCCACTACCACCCCGCCCGGATCTCGCCCAGCAGAAAAAGGTCGCGAAGGAGTTGCTTCAATCTTTCGCTTCCGGCGATGCCGAGGCACGAGCACGCGTCCGCGCTGTATTACCGGACAAGCAGAAGATTGTCCTCGCCGACGCGCAGTTCGTCCTCGCGCGCGAATGGCGATTCAGCAGCTGGGCGGCGCTCAAGCAGCACATCGAGTCGCGCGCGGAGGATACGCGTTCGCCTGAAGAACGACTGCGCGACGCGTTCAGGCGACACGATGCCAAGGCGGTGCGGACGCTGTTCGAGAAGCATCCGGCGCTCCGCAAGCGAATCGATGAGCCCATGTTTGCCTTCGATTCACCGGCAATCGTGGCCTACGCCGACAACCCCGCAATGGTCGATGTGCTACTCGACTTCGGCGCCGACCCGAATCGACGCAGCGATTGGTGGGCGGGCGGATTTCACGCTCTATACGCCGCGACCGGTGCTGCCGCGGACAGATTGATCGCCGCCGGCGCCATCCCGGATGCTTGTGCGGCCGCACACCTCGATCGTCCCGATCTCCTTGCGCGGATGATCGCCGAGAATCCAGCGCGCGTGCACGAGCGCGGCGGGGATGGACAGACACCGCTCCACTTTGCGACATCGCGCACGGTGGTGGATCTGCTGCTCGGCGCCGGTGCGGACATCGACGCGCGGGACGTTGACCATCGCTCTACGGCGGCGGAGTGGATGCTCGACCGCACGCGCGGCGCGGGCCAATTCGACCTGGCGCGTTATCTGGTGGAGCGCGGAGCATCGGTGGACATTTTTCTCGCCGCCGCGCTCGGACTCAGCGACAGGGTGCGCGCGATGCTTCAGGGCAATCCAGAATTGCTCGACCTGCGGACCGGCCAGGGAGACTACGCCGAGCAGCCGCCGAGCAGCTATCACATCTACTTCTGGACAATCGGAGATAGCCGCTCGCCGTTGGAGGTCGCGGCGCAATTCGAACAACAGGAAACGGTCGCAACGATGATGGAGTTCGCTTCTTCACTCCAGCGTTTCCTTCTTGCGTGCCGACGCGGCGACGAAGCGAGTGCGCGCGCCCTGTTGCGTGAGAATCCCGGAATCATCGAGTCGATGACGCCCGGCGATCATCGGGCAATCAGTGATGCCGCGTGGCATGGTGACGCGCGGGCCGTCGCACTGATGAGCGAGCTCGGCTTCGATCCACGAACTCCCGGTCACGACAGCGGTACGGCGCTGCACTGCGCCGCCTGGGAAGGCTCCGCGGATACGGTCGCGGTACTGCTGCGTCGTGGCGACGCGTGTGATCTCGTCTCGATCAGGGACGCTCACTACAACGCCACGCCACTGGGCTGGTGCTGTCACGGTTCCCTGTACGGGAACACCAAACACGATCACGCGGGTGTTGCGAAACTGCTTCTCGAAGCGGGCGCACGTCCAGGGCCTGGTGCCGTTGAGGCGTCTCCGTCGGTCGAAGCGGTTCTCGCCGGCCGGACGTCGACTCCTTCTTGATGGACGTGAGTAGTACCTGGCGATTGCAGCCAGATCGTGCGCACATTCCTGACGATCTTCAACGAGGTACTCGTGGACCGACGTGAATTCCTCGCGGCTACCGCCGTTGCCGCTGTGTCGCCGCTGCCCCACCTCAACACACTGAGCCAATCCGCGCCGCGCCAGTACTTCGAGCTGCGCCGCTACCATTTGCTACCCGGCACAAAGCAGCGCGCGTTCATCGACTTCATCGGCAGCGTAGCAATTCCCGCGATGAATCGCGCGGGAGTCGGCAAAGTTGGCGCGTTTACGGTCGTATACGGCGAAAACGCGCCGTCGCTGCTGCTGGTCCTTGCGCATCAGACACTCGATACCGTGGTATCGCTGCGCGATCGTCTCGCGAACGACGCCGTATACGCACGCGCCGGTGCTGCGATCCTCGAGGCGCCGATGTCCGATCCGGCCTTCGTGCGTGTCGAGAGCACGCTGTTGCGCGCTTTTGACGCGATGCCGACACTGGAACCATCAGCGGGCGCTGGGACGGCGACACCTCGCATCTTCGAACTCCGGACGTACGAGAGTCACAGCGATCGCGCCGCGCTCAACAAGCTGAAGATGTTCAACGCTGGCGAGGTGCCGATCTTTCGGAGGGCGGGCCTCACGCCCGTCTTCTTCGGCGAGACCGTCATCGGCGCCAATATGCCCAGCCTGACCTACATGCTCACCTTCTCCAACATGTCGACGCGGGATGCGGCGTGGGCTGCGTTCGGTCAGGACCCAGAATGGAAAACTCTCTCCGCCGACCCGCAGTATCGCGACAACGTCTCGGCCATCTCCGACATCATCCTTCAGCCGACGGCCTACTCGCAGATCTGATCCATCAAGACATGAAAGCCCGCGCCCGCAAGTTCTTTTGCCCCAGCGTCGCGTTCGCGGCCGTCTTCATCCTGGCCAGCAGTCTACGTGCGCAGGGCAATCCAGATTGGACGGAGCCGTTCCCGCCTTTCCGTATCGCCGGAAATCTCTACTACGTCGGAAGCAAAGACCTTGCGAGTTATCTCATCGCCACTTCGCAAGGGCACATCCTCATCAACAGCGATCTCGAGACGAGCGTTCCTCTCATTCGGGCGAGCGTCGAGAAACTCGGGTTCAAGTTCAGCGACATCAGGATTCTCCTGATCAGTCACGCGCACTGGGACCACGACGGTGGCAGCGCCGCGATCAAGGCGCTCACTGGCGCAACGTACATGGTCATGGATGGCGACGTATCGGTCGTCGAATCGGGCGGCAAGACCGACTTTCAGTACGGCAACCAGCCAACATCGCTCTATCCTCCCACCAAAGTCGACCGCGTGCTGCACGACGGCGACGAAGTGAAATTGGGGGGCACGACACTCGTCGCGCATCTGACGCCAGGACATACGAAAGGATGCACGACGTGGACGATGAAGGTAGAGAACGCTGGAAAGGCCTACGACGTCGTGATCGTCGGCAGCCCCAACGTGAACGAGGGCTACAAGCTCGTTGACAACTCGGCATATCCGGAAATCGCGTCCGACTATGAACGCACTTTCCGGGTTCTGAGATCTCTGCCGGTTGACATTTTTCTTGGCGCGCACGGTAGTTACTTCGATCTGCAGACGAAATACGCGCGACTTAAGGAAGGCGGCGCAGCTCCCTTCGTCGATCCAGCTGGCTACAAGAGTTACATAACAGAAAGAGAAGAGGCTTTCCGGAAGGAGCTGTCAAAGCAGAAAGCAGCAGCGCAATAACCTTAGAGAATGGAGAGTGAAGCGTGCCTCACGTGAACTACAGCGCCGTCCTCGTAGCCGCAATCGTAGTGTTCGTGCTCGGCTGGCTCTGGTACAGCCCCCTGCTTTTCTACAAGCCGTGGATGCGCGCGCGCGGCATGGACCCGGCGGTGGCGATGGCCGGCGCAAAGATGCCGACGGGGAAGCTGGCCATAGAGCTGGTGCGGTGCCTCGTCCTCGCCTACGTCATCGCGCACTTCGTGGCACTACTCGCCGTTAGCGATTGGTTCATAGCGGCACACTTTGGGCTGCTCCTGTGGATCGGGTTCCCGGTAGTCCTTCTCGTCGGATCGATCCTCTGGGAGAATGTCCCCGTGAAGGTGGCCGCGATCCATGCGGGCGACTGGCTGGTGAAGTTGCTCGTAATACCAATCATCCTGAGCGTGTGGCACTAGTCTGCGAAGAGTGCCCGACATGAACACTGCGACATCGTTCCACATCGGCCTCTTGATGGCCGTATTGGCGGACTTTAATTCAGTGATGGCTCAAACGCCCGGGAGACCTCCGCCGGCGCCTACTTTCGCGCCTGGTCCGGCATCCCCAACCCGCGATCCCAACGCTCCCGGATTCGTCGCCGCGAAGGAGCTGCCCGACGGTACCGTTCCATCAGTCGACGCGGACGGAAATTTCATCATTGGGCCGACGCACACGCCTGCATTTGAAATGGTCGTGCACGAGGGCGTGCCGCGGGGAGTGGTTCACACGTTCACGATGAGTTCGGCCGACAGCAAGATCTTTCCAGGCATCGCGCGCGATTCCGGAACGTTCGGCACCGTCAGTCCAACCGATCCCGCCACGTTGGTGGTGACGACCAGCCATCCGGCTCCTTACACGCGCACGGTCGCCGTCTATGTTCCGGCGCAATACGTCCCCGGAACGATCGCTCCGTTCATCGTTGGCGCTGACGGACCGGACCAGTTGTTGTTCACGGCGCTCGACAATCTCATCGCCGAGAAGCGGGTGCCGGCGATGATTGCGATCTCGATCGGCAACGGTGGTGGAGACGCGCAAGGGAGCGAGCGCGGCCTCGAATACGACACGATGTCAGGACGCTATGCGGAATTCGTCGAGACAGAGGTGCTGCCATTGGTCGAGCGTCAGTACAACGTGAAGCTTACGAGGGATCCCGAAGGCCGCGCGACGATGGGCTGCAGCTCCGGCGGCTCGGCGGCCTTCATCATGGCGTGGTACCACCCCGAGCTCTATCACCGGGTGCTGGCATATTCGATCACGGCGGTGAACCAGCAATGGCCGCACAGCGCTGAGACTCCGCACGGTGCGTGGGAATTTCACGAGCGGCTCATCCCGAATAGCCCGGTCAAGCCGATTCGTGTCTGGCTGGGGGTCGGAGACCGGGATCTCTTCAATCCAAATGTCATGCGAGACGACATGCACGACTGGGTCCTTGCCAGCGAGAACATGGCGAAAGTTCTCGGCGCCAAAGGGTACCAATACCAGTTTGTGTTTGCCCGGAATGCCGTGCACTGCGATCGCGCCGTGAAACAGCAAACCCTTCCGGCAGCGCTCGAGTGGCTATGGAAAGGCTACCACTAAAACGAGAGTTCTTAACCGCAGTCTTCCTTTGTATTTAGCGTGCAGTCTTTTGGTCTCGATCACCAAGCCAAAGTAGCCCGTCGATGATCAGCCGATCCTGAATCGGATTGTTGAGCGTGTACGACAATGTCTTGTTGGTTGTGTCGTACTTGTGCTCGTAGTCGATGTCGTTGTGACCAAAGTTGAAGTAGATCATCCTGTACTTCCTGTTCGTCCAAACGACGGGATAGTACCCGCTGTGCCAGATCTCGTAAGGCTTTGGCCCGGTGCCCAGCGGAAAACTGGTCGAGTCGATCGAGAGCAGAATGTCGATGTCAGGATTCTGCCTCAGGTCCTTCTCCCACCGGTACCACTCACTTGGCGACGACTTGAATGTCTCCGGCAGATGCTGAGTTGCCGGATGCTTGCGATCTTCGACGCGCAGAATCGCCGACACAGGTCTCCACGAGTTGCTGACGTACGATCCGGCGCCGAGAAACGTGTTGTGGTACCAGTCCCAGTTTGCCGGATACTTTGAAGGCGTCAGAGCAAAACCGGCAAAGTGAAAGCCCATCCACGCTCCACCATGCTCCATGTACGCCTGAAACGCAGCTCGCTGTGCGGGTTCCTCGGGGCGCGTATCCAGAAACACAACTACCTGGTACCTGGAAAGAAACTCTGAATTCAGATTGTTCCAGTTGGATGTGGTGTCAAAGCCGAAGTTGTATTTTGCCGCCATTTCCGGAAACCATTGCTCGGCTTCATGCAAAAAGCTGATATGCGCCTGGTCCTGTTTGCCGGTGAAGAACGCTATGACT
>DASWBG010000089.1:0-7179 GCA_036390715.1 Gemmatimonadaceae bacterium | reverse complement strand
CTCGGCCGTTGATCGTGACGCAATTCGCGCGATCGTTTCACGGCTGCCGCGCGATGTGATCACCGCGCGGAACGAAGCGCGTAATGCCTTCGTCAAGAACCAGACGATTCTGGGCATTTTGGCGTACGGCCCCGCGTTCGCGGGCGCCATAGCTGACAATGGTGCAGGCGCAACAGCTGGATATCTCGTCGTTGCGGGTGGAACCTTTTTCGCCGCATCCGAGATCTCCCGAAGAACGTTCATCTCGCGAGCCCAGAGTGATCTCGCTTTCAACATGGGCCACAACGGAGCGCTCGCTGGCTGGGCCACGATGTACGCTGTCGGTGGTGCGGACGATCGCGCCCAGGCAGCCGGCGCATTCGTCGGAGGACTCACAGGAGCGACGCTGGGATTGACGTTCGCCCGCAACATGACCGAAGCCGATGCAGTCGGAGCGGCATTCGGGTCCGACATCGGCGCGCTCATCGGTGGGGGAACGACGGAAGCCATCAGAGGAAAGGAGACCTGTATTGTGACCGCTGGTGGCCCGCCACCAGGATGCACGCGTAACCTCTCGACTCGCACCGAGGTCGGGCTGATTCTTGGGTCGGGCATCATCGGCTATCCGCTCGGTCTGCTGTATCCGCGCAACGCGCGTTACCACGTCACGCCTGGTGACATCGGGACGTTATGGGGCACCACGCTTCTCGGCATGGCGACGGCCGGCACGTTTCTCGGCGACAAGAGCAGTGGACGGACGATCGCCGCATCTTTGACAACAGGCGGGGTGCTCGGGATCATCGCTGGCGACCGGTTCCTGGTTCAGCGCTTCGATCACAGCCGAACCGACGGAGGACGCGTTGTCCTCGGTACCATCGCCGGCGGACTGATGGGAGCCGGTATCGCATCCCTCACCAACACCAGCAATCCGGATCCGCACCTCGTACTGGGGACGGCCGCCGCCGGAGGCCTACTCGGGATCATCGTCACCGAACGCTACCTGGACCCGCCGTCTGACGCCGGACCGCCCCGCTTTCGTGTAACTTTCAACCCGGCGAGCATCGCACTCTTGGCCGCCCGCACACCAGGGAATCACTCCCTACTCAATGTGAGGTTCTAGTGGACACCACGATGACACTCACGTTCGGCGACAGGCTGCAGGGAAGCTTTGAGCAGCTCTATCGTTACGTCCCGGCGCTCTTCGGCGCGCTGGTCATTCTTTTTGCCGGCTATCTCCTGGCGAGATTGCTGGAGAAGGGAACCGACCGTCTGGCGCGGAAAATCCATCTCAACCAGATCCTCGAGCGCGGTGGCGTGATGGAGGCGGTGGAGCGGTCGGGCACGCGCGTGAATCCGACGCGCGTCGCGGGGAGTCTCGTCTTCTGGTTCGTGATGTTCGCCGTGATGCTGGTTGCCGCCAATGCGCTTGGACTCCAGTCTCTCGCCAACGTCTTCTCGGAGCTGGTGAGCTACATCCCGAGCGTCATCGCGGCGATCGTGATCATGATCGTCGGCATCGTGCTCGGCAGCTTCGTCGGCGGCCTGATCATGGCCTCGGCGGGCGGACTCCACGGCGGACCGACGCTCGCTCGCGTGGGGAAGGGTGGCGTCGTTGTGCTCGCAGTCTTCATGGCGCTCCAGGAGCTGGGCGTCGCGACGGAGATCGTCACGACTGCCTTTGCGATACTCTTCGGCGCAATCGCGCTCGCACTCTCACTCGCCTTCGGACTCGGCAGTCGCGAGCTCGCCGGCGAGGTCACGCGAAAGTGGTACGGTAAGTACAAGGAAGAGCGTGACAACATCGAGCGCGAGAATCGCGAGCTCGACAAGGCTGAAGGGATCGCCACTACGGAAGAATACGTGCGACCCACTTACGGTATTCGGAACACCGGGCCCCACGACGTAGTTCGCCCGCCCGAGTGAGCTCCCCCGCCGCGGCATCACCAGGAGTGACGCCCGCGACAAGAGAGCTCGTGAGAGCGCTGTCGCTCCGCGATGCGATCGCGCTCGTCCTCACGGTCATTGGAACCGGCGTATTCCTCAAGACCGCGCCAATGGCGCAGCTCGTCGGCAGTCCGTCGAAAGTGTTGCTTGCCTGGCTCGCCGCTGGACTTCTGTCTCTCGCCGGGGCTCTGACCTACGCCGAGCTCGGCGCGATGATGCCCGAGGCGGGCGGCGAGTACGTGTTCCTGCGTGAAGCGTACGGGGATCTTCCCGCGTTTCTGTTCGGCTGGTCGTCGGTGATGCTCATCGCCAGCGGAGGACTCGCCGCGGTCTCGACGGCGCTCGCTTCATTCCTCGCCTCGTTCGTTCCACTCAGCGCCGTCTTTACCACTCACGACTTCCACGTCCTGGGTCAGGTCGTACACTGGCGACTTGGCATCCAGCAAATCGTGGCGGTCGCCGTGATTCTGCTCTTTTCCTGGGTGAACGCGCGTGGCATCCAGATAGGGAGCCGAGTGCAGTGGATTGCGACAGTTGCCAAGCTGGGCGGGATAGCGATCATCGTGCTGGGCGCGTTCCTCCTCTCACGCTCGGGATCGTGGCAGCACTTGAAGACTCCTGTCACGGCGACCATCGCGCCAGCCGGAGTGGGCGCGTTCGGCGCGGCAATGCTCGCGGCTCTATGGGCCTATCAGGGATGGTCGAACGTCCCAATGGTGGCGGGCGAGATCGAAAAACCGGAGAGGAACGTTCCACGCGCCCTGATCTTCGGGATGCTGATCGTGATTCTCGTTTATCTGGTCACGAATCTCGCCTACTTCTACGCGCTGCCGTTCAGCGAAGTGATGACGGCCAACTCGACCGCCTACCGTGATGCGCTTCCCGTTGCGGCCAAGGCGGCGCAGACATTCTCGTCGTACGGGGCCCAGATCGTGTCGATTGCGTTCATGATCTCGGCCATTGGTGCGCTCAACGGAATCACGATGATGAACGCGCGCGTTCCGTTCGCGATGGCGCGCGATGGACTCTTCTTCGGCCCGCTGGCGAACTTGAGCGCGACATCGAGCGTGCCGGTCAACGCGATCTGGTTTCAGGGAATCTGGGCGTGCGTGCTCGCTCTGTCCGGCACCTTCGATCAGATCACGACGTCGGTGATCTTCGCTGTCTGGGTTTTCACCGCGCTGGTCGGATCGTCTCTGTTCGTGCTGCGAAGGAAGCTTCCCGCGTCTCCTCGTCGTTACCGCACGCCCGGTTATCCGGTAGTGTCGGCGCTGTTCGTAATCGTCGCGCTCTGGCTGGTGGTTAATACCTTGACAGCTTCCCCCGTGGAATCCGCGGTCGGCCTGTTTTTCATCGCGCTCGGCTTGCCGTTTTTCTTCTACTTTCGCACGTCAGGCTGGATTACACGAGCGCGGATGAAGGAGAGACCGCACTAGGGAGTCGTCGCCCTCCGCTGAATAGCACGAAGCCACATCCGCCGAATGATGGCGCTGCCTGGGTAGATCACCCGCCAATAGCGCGCGAATTGCCGACGCGACCCGGCGCTGTTGGCGAAGACCCGCGTTTCCGTCGAGACGATCGATGCGTTCGGCCCGTCCGGCGTCACTACGAAATTCATCGCCGCCAACGCGAAACCGGGTGGGAGCGGAGTCTTGAATGTCTGCGGTGTGAGCGAGCCGCGTTGCCCAGGCGGAGCGACCACCACCGTCCCAACGACCAGTTCCCGCGGGACGTCGTTGGCGAGATATATGAAGCCGTTTCTCGTCGCGATATCGAGCAGCGGCGAGCTGTCCCCCGCGTTCAGGATGCTTTCGGGCGCCTTCCGCCCGCCGCGTCGAATCCAGGTGAGCGTGTTAAAGAGCGAGATCTCGTTGGCGCGTACCAGTCTGACTGCGTCGAATACTCTTTCAGGCGAAGCAGCGATCCTGATCGCGTGGCGCTCATTGAATTGCCAGACCGGTATGAATTCGTCGAGCCGCGTTTCGGCCTTGATGATGCGCGACTCGGACGTCGGAGCATTCAATCCGATTCCCGCCACGAGGAGTCCGAGTCCGGCGATCGCAAGGCCCTGCGAGCGAGACGTCACGTGCAAGCGCTCGATCGGCTTGATGATCAGAATCAATCCGGCCGCTGTGATGACGAGACCCGCGTAGACGATCGAAGACCCGAGCATATCGAGGCCTCTGGTGACAGAATGGCGTACCGTTAATACTGGGTCCGCTTATATCGTCCCGGCCAGATACTGTTTTCGAATGCGCTCAGGGTGACGCTCGATCGCATACCGTAACATGGTGCGCGGCATCTGTTGATAGTGTTTTTTCAGGAACCCATCCAGCGTTTTGCGATCGCGCTTCCCGACCTCGCGCAGCATCCACCCTACTGCCTTGTGAATCAGATCGTGCAGGTCGCGGAGCAACAGCGCGGCGATCCTTAGAGTGGGGCGAAACTCGTTGCGCTTGATGAAGTGGAAGGTCGAGACGATCGCGATGCGTCGCTCCCAGAGATTCTCCGATCGCGCCAGCCGCTCGAGTAGCGCGATATCTCCCGGCGCCAGGTGTCCGCCGACAATGTACCCTGCTGAAGCATCGACCAGATCCCAATTATTGATGTGACGCGTGTTCGCGAGATACGCGCGATGAATCCCTGCCCGTCGTGAATCATCGCCTCGGTCGTACGCCTCAACGAATAGCATCAGCGCGACCAGCCGCTCTTCGTGCCACGGCGAAGACAGGAGCTCGAGAGTGGACGCGTCATCGAGCCCGCGGTATTTGCGCACGAGGGTACGCATGACGGGCACCGTGAGGCCAAGGAACTTGTCGCCCTCGCCGTACTGGCCCGGTCCGGTCTTGAAGAAGCGTTGAGAGTGCACACCGCGCACTGGATCTGCCAATTCGTGCAGCTCTGCCCGAATCGCGGCGAGCGTTGGAGTCGTTGCGTGAACGGAACTAATGGTTTTCGGCTTCGAAACCGACGCGCGTTGCGAGGCCGGCTTGATTCTGCGGTTGCGCGATCGCTTCACGGCGACTGCGCTGCGCCGTTCACGATCGCCCGCGCCACCGCCTGCTGAAGTGGTCCGACATCGGGAAAATATCCTCTGGCATCGGTGCCCATGTTCTGTCTGTTCGTAAGCAGCACGATCGACAGCCCGGATTGGGGAACGCCGGCCACATACGTGCCGGTAAATCCAGTGTGCGAGAAACTCCCAGTCGGCAGATAACTCACGGACTGCCAGCCCAGATAGTTCTGGTATTTGTCGCGCGTCAGAAATGCGTCGACGACCTCAGGGCGGATGTACTGCTTGCCTCCGTAGCTGCCGCGATTGTTCAACAGGTCGAGCAGCACGCGTAGATCCGCGGCAGTCGAGAAGAGCCCTGCGTGACCGGCGACTCCGCCGTTCGCGTAATACGAATTGCCGTCGTCTACCTCACCGTTGAGGACGTACTGCCTCCAGCCGTTCCACGCGCTCGGATCTCCGAGGTACCGATAGCCAAAGGTCGAATCGTAAACCATGTGCTTCTCGTAAACGTTCCCCTGTTCCGTGGCCGCGAACTCCGTGAAGCCGTGTGCTTTGGGATTGAATGTCGTCGACCGCAACCCGAGTGGCCGATAGAGATTTTGCTCTAGAAACGCATCGAGCCGCTGGCCGCTCACGCGCTCGATAACATCGCCGAGCAGCATGAAGCCGAGGTCGCTGTAGTGCCGTGCGTCGCCGACGCCCCATTGGAGCGGCATGTCACGAATGACGCCGTAGGTCTGAGCGGTATTGGACGCGTGATAGTACAACGGCTGCCACTGCACGAGTCCGGCAGAATGCGAGAGCAGGTGCCGGACGGTGATGCTGTCGAGATGCGCCCCGCGAAAATCGGGGAGATATCGCCACACGGGCGCATCCAACTCGATCTTCCCCCGATCGACGAGCATCATCGTCGCCATCGTCGTAGCCATCACTTTGGTAACCGACGCGAGGTCGAACACCGTCGATGTCCGCATCGCCAGCGGCGACGCGAGCCGGTGCCCCTCGTAGTCATTGAGCTGCGCGTAGCCAAACGCGCGCTCATGAACCACCCGTCCGTCCTTCGAGACGAGAAACACCGCGCCGGGAATCAGCGTGCCGATCGAGCTCTCTATCAGGGAATCAGCGGTGGTGATACCGCGCGCCAGCGCCGGATCAACACCAGGAGATCTCGGCCGAGCGTACCCTCCGCAGTCCAGAACCACTGAGGATCCCACCGTCATCGCGAAGAGAAATCGAAATCGCGTCATGTACGCGAAAGATCCACGCGTCGCTGTGAACCGCAATCGCGGAGCAGTAGCCCGCAGCCACCAGCCGGCCCGCCGACCGCCCTCGGCCGGTAGTCTTCAGTTGCAGTTAAGAAGCCTCGGCCGGTAGTCGTAAGTTGCAGTTAAGCAGTTCTGCTCAGTATCTGCTTCTGAAGAAATTCCTTGACAACATGACGGGACGCTGACATTCTTGCGCCTTCGGACAACCACTAGCCAGGCCAGTCATGCATTCTGCTCGCCGCCTCGCTCCATCAAATTCTGGAAATAATCGCCCGCTCCCACAGATCCTGTGGGACGCGATCGAACGTTTGGGGTAGCGCCGCCAAGAGCTAAGACTGCTGCTCATTTCCAATACCCTCGCGTTTCGATCGAAGAACGCGGGGGTTTTGTTTTTTTTTCGCAGGGACAACCCTCACCTCCCCTACTGGAGAAGAACTGTGACGAGGATCAAGAGGAAATGACCCCCACACCCATCAATCAGGCAGATACCGCGTGGATGCTGGTTGCCACCGCACTGGTGCTAGTGATGACGCCAGCCCTCGGATTCTTCTATGGGGGACTCGTCCGAGCGAAGAACGCGCTCAATACCATGATGATGAGTTACGTGGCGCTCGGCTTCGTCGGGATCGCATGGGCCTTCATCGGCTACACTTTCGCGTTTTCAACTGGCGGGAACTGGCTGGGCGGATTGGACAACGCCTTCTTCAGGGGCGTGGGGCTCGATGCGAAGGGCACGATCCCGCACATTCTGTTCGCCGCCTATCAGGCAACCTTCTGCGTAATCACCGCCGCGCTCATCTCCGGCGCGATCGTCGAGCGCATGCGTTTCGGCCCGTACGTCGCCTTCGTCACGCTCTGGTCGGTCGTGGTCTACGCGCCGATCGCGCATTGGGTGTGGGGCGGAGGCTGGCTGGGCAAGCTCGGCGCTCTCGATTTCGCGGGTGGCACCGTCGTTCACATCAACGCCGCCGCGGC
>DASWBG010000088.1:0-12730 GCA_036390715.1 Gemmatimonadaceae bacterium | reverse complement strand
CCGTCAGTTATGAAAACGTCGCCGACTTCGTTCAGATCCTGCGACGGATCGATCAGCGTTCCTCCGCTCAGCAGGATCGGCCTCATTCCCTGTCCTCGCGTCCGCGACCGCTGCCGCCTTTCGCTGCTTCAGCCAGCTCCGGCTTCCCGCCCGCGAGCAGGTAGAGCACTGCCATGCGAACCGCCACGCCATTCGTAACCTGTTCCAGAATCACGCTGTGCGGACCATCGGCTACATCGGAATCGATTTCGACGCCGCGATTCATCGGACCCGGGTGCAGGATCAGAATGTCACGCGGTGCGCGATCGAGTCTCTCGCGCGTGATTCCGAAGACGCGGTTGTATTCTCGCGCCGAAGGTATATAGCCCGCAGTCATTCGCTCGAACTGGAGACGCAGGACGTTCAGCGCCTCGGCCCACTCGATCGCCTCCTCGACTCGATCGAAGATCCGAACTCCGAATTCATCGATCGCATTGGGAAGCAGTGAGCGTGGTCCGCAGACCGCCACCTCCGCGCCGAGCTTGGTCAATCCCCAGATGTTCGACCTCGCCACACGCGAGTGCAGAATGTCGCCACAAATGCAGACGCGCCGCCCTTTCAGATCTCCGAATCGGTCACGCAGTGTAAGAATGTCGAGCAACCCCTGAGTGGGGTGCTCGTGCGTTCCGTCTCCGGCGTTGATGACATTCGACTGAATTCGATCGGCCAGAAACTGCGCTGCACCGGAGGCGGAGTGACGGATGACGACCATGTCGATGCGCATCGCTTCGAGATTGCGCGCCGTATCGACCAGCGTCTCCCCTTTCGAGACGCTCGATCCCGCCACCGATACGTTGACTGTATCGGCGGAAAGTCTTTTTTCCGCGAACTCGAAGGAAATCCGCGTTCGGGTCGAGTTCTCGAAAAAGAGGTTTACTATCGTCGACCCTCGGAGCGCGGGGACCTTTTTTATCGCTCGCTCACTGATCTCCTTGAAGGGTTCGGCGGTATCGAGAATGAGCCGAATCTGGTCGCCCGTCAGCGACTCGAGGCCTAGTAGATCTTTGCCGAGGGTCCCCGTCACGCCGTCGACTTCGGCACGATGACTACCTCCGTGCGCTCGTCCAGCTCGGCCACCATCACATCGACGCGCTCATCCTCTCCGACCTCGACCTTCTTACCGACGACGTCGGCATGAATTGGGAGCTCGCGTCCACCGCGATCAATCAGAACCGCCAGCGAAATGGACGCCGGCCTTCCGAAGTCCGCCAGCTCGTCGAGTGCGGCACGGACAGTCCGGCCGGTGTACAACACGTCGTCCACGATCACGATGTGCTTGCCCTCAAGGTCCCACGGCAGATGGGTCGGGCCGACAACCGGTCGCGGACCGACGGTCTGCAGGTCGTCTCGATAGAGAGTGATGTCGAGCGAACCCTGCGGCACCGTCACGCCCTCTCCGCCCTCTATCATTTTTACCAGCCGGTCGGCGAGCTGAACGCCGCGACGCTGTATTCCAACGATGATGAGATCGTCCGTGCCGTGATTGAGCTCGACGATCTCGACCGACATGCGCTTCAGCGTGCGCTCGACGGCCCGGGCGTCGAGGACCGTCGTGGTTTTCGTGGTCATCAGTGCACAAATATGGCGGGACGCGCCGACTAATTGAAGACACTCCGCCCTGCGCGGCACACTATTTTTGTCTCATGCTGGCCGAACTACTCAGAATGTTCGCCGGAAGTCGCCAACCATCCGGCACCTCCAGCCATGAGGTGCTCGGGATTCCCGTGCTCGTCTACAATACGCGCCCCGACATCGACACCAGCGCGGTCATTGGGCGCCTGGAGCGCAGTCTGTCCCTCATCGAACGCTACGCACCGCACCATTTCCGGCATCTCAAGAGAGATTTCGCCTACATCGTCGTGCAGCGCTTCGCGTGTCGGGGGGCATACTTCCACGAGCAGCGCGCCTGTCTGGTGGAGCTGACCTTCACCGTAAACCAGGCGTTCAACGACGCCGAAGTCGCCGCGACGATCCTCCACGAAGCGATGCACGCCCGTCTGCATGCACTCGGATTCCCACTGGAAATGGAGGATCGAGCAAGGCAAGAGCGTTTCTGCCGCCGGGCCGAGATCGAGTTCGGAATGCTGGTCCCCGGCGGAGACCGGGTCGTTGAGAGAGCGCGATGGACGTCCGACCTTTCGGATGAAGAGGTCGCCCCGGAGATAGACCCTCGCCTTGCGGCTCAGCGCATCGCTGAGGTCGATCGAGCGGCACTGGACAATCGGAGCTAGATGTCCTGTTTGGTCAGAGTACCGTCGCAGTTGGCATCACCACCAACTGGCATCTACGCCACTCAGATCTCGGATCCCGTTCCTATTTAATCACCACCCCGTTTTCCTCTTCCACCATTTTCACGGCTTCGACGTGGTCCGCCTGCTCACCCAGCTTTTCCCTGGCCTCATGAAACCGCTCGGCCGTGAGCGAGAGCAGTGGAGTCCGGGCGTTTAGATCCTCAGCCATCACGGCAGCGATACCAATGTCTTTTTCGAGCAATGCCAGCCGGAACGTCCTCGGAAACGCCCTCGTGATCACCCGTTGCGGGATCAGATTCTCCGAGCTGTTTGAGCGCCCGCTCGACGCGTTGATCACATCGAGCGCCACCTTCGGATCCACGCCGGCTTTCACCAGCACCGCCAGACCTTCAGCCGTCGCAAGAATGTGGACTGCGAGCAGCGCGTTGTTCACCGCCTTCACGGCGTCACCCGCTCCTACCGCGCCCGCATGGACGATCTTCTTCCCAAAAGCTTCAATGACGGGCCGGATCCGCTCGAACACCGTGATCTCGCCGCCCCACATGACGGTCAGCGTTCCAGATTTCGCGGCCGTCGTTCCTCCACTCACCGGCGCATCGATGAACTCCACCCCGCGCCCGCCCAGCTCCGCTGCGATCGACCGCGATGTTGGCGGATCACCAGAAGTGCAGTCGATGAGCACGGTTCCCTTACGCAGCGCCTCGAGTAATCCATTCTCGCCGTGGAGGACCGCCTCAACCTCGACCGACGATGGGAGACACGTTATGACGACATTGGCGTCGCGCACCGCGTCGGCGGGCGTCGCTGCCACGCGAGCCTTGTGATTGCGAGCGAACTCCTCCGCCTTGGAAGCCGTCCTGTTCCACACAACGAGGTCGAATGGATCGCGCGCCAGATGCGAAGCCATTAGTCCACCGATGTCGCCGAGCCCGATGAAGGCGACTCTCATCCGTTGGACACCAGCCGCTTTGACGCAGCGACTGCCGCTGCTCTGCTGCTGTGGGCGTACACGAGCGCGGAAATGTCGGCGATCAACTTGCTCGCCTTGTTTCCATCCGAAATGCCACGTGTTAGCACCACCAGCACGTACGGTTTTCTTCCCATCGGATAAACGATGGCCGCGTCGTGTGAGACGGCGGTGATTTCGCCGGTTTTGTGCGCGACCCGGGTTCCAGCCGGAAGTCCGGCGGGAATCTTCTCATTGAACTCCTGCGCCAGAAGAATCCCGAGCATCTCTCGCGTCGCAGCCCGAGAAGCGGCTCTGCCCTCTTCGATCGCCCGGAGAATGAGCGCCAGGTCCCGCGCCGTCGTGGTGTTGTTGAGACCCTTGTCGAATGCCTTTCCATCTTCGACACCCCGAAGGACCTGAATCCGTTGTGCTCCAAGCGAGCGCATTGTTCTCGTCACAGCGTCGGCACCAACGAGCGTGATGAGCGTGTTCGTCGCCAGGTTGCTCGACCGCGTGATCATCAATCGCAGCAACGTGTCGACGCGCACCCGCTCACCGATGCGATGATAGAGCGTCGTATCGCTGTCTGAGCTGGAGTCGAGTGAGTACAGAGACCCATCCACAATCGACGCGAACTGATTTACCATCAGCAATCCCTGATTCATCCTGAACGAGCCCGTGCTCGCGCGCCGGAAAAGCTCGATCATCACTGGTACTTTCATTGTGCTCGCGGCGTGAAAACTCGTGTCCGCGTTCAGAAAGAGCGTGTCTCCGGACGCAAGATCGACGTAGGCGAGGCCAACCTGAGCGCCGGGCTCCTCGGCGATACGTGTCTGAATGTGCTCGAGCACAGAATCCCTACTCTGCGCAATGGCCATGAGACCGGCTGCCACGAGCGTCATCATTTCGGGCATCTCGTCATCAGATTCCTATCGCCGGGCTGACGGTAGGTCTGCCTCCAGGCCGGACCTCCGCCCAGATGCTCTCGTTGTGCTGATCCTTGAGGAAGAGCGAGCCGACAACAACGGTGATCAGCGCAACCACAATTGGGAACGCCAACCCGGCGTAGATGTTTCCGGTGCGAGCGACCAGGCTGGTCGCGATGATGGGAAGGAACCCGCCGAACCAGCCGTTGCCGAAGTGATATGGAAGCGACATCGACGTGTATCGAATCCGGGCCGGAAAAGCTTCGACCAGAAACGCCGCGATCGGGCCGTAGACCATTGTCACGAATACGACCTGGACGAACACCAACGCCGTCAAAGCAACGGCATTTACCGGATTCGAGTAGAGCTTCATCGCGTGGTAGATCGGCACGTAGAGCAGCGCCGCAAGGAGGTTGCCTGCGATCATGATCTTTTTGCGCCCGATTCGGTCGGACAAGCTGCCGAAGAAGACGAACAGTGGCGCGCCGAGTATGAGGGCGATTGCCACGCACACGTAAGACGTGACCAGCGGGACCTTCAGAACCGTCTGCATGAAGAGCAGCGCGTAAAATTGTCCTGTGTACCAGACGACTGCCTGTCCCGCGGTCGCCCCGAACAGAACGACAAAAAAGACCCGCCAGCGGGACCAGGTGCCGAAGCTTTCCTGAATGGGCGCGCGCGACGTCTTCCCGGTTTCCTTGAGGATCGCGAATAGGGGAGACTCGCGAAGCCTGATCCTGATGTAGTACGAAACTGCGACGAGCAACAACGACAGGATGAACGGGACACGCCAGCCCCAGACCTTGAACGCGTCTTCACCAACGATGCCTCGGACGATGAGAATCATCGCCAGCGACAGGAAAAGGCCCAGCGTTGCCGTTGTCTGGATAAAGCTCGTGTAGTACCCGCGACGGCCGTCCGGCGCATGCTCGGCAACGTAAACCGCGGCGCCGCCGTATTCTCCGCCAAGAGCCAGCCCCTGCAACAACCGAAGAATCACAAGCACGATCGGAGCGACGATGCCGATGCGATCGTAGCCGGGAAGGAATCCAATCGCCGCCGTCGATCCGCCCATGATCAGAAGCGTCGCGAGGAACGCGAACTTCCTGCCGGTCAGATCGCCAATCCGCCCAAAGACGAGCGCACCGAATGGACGTACGGCGAAGCCGACAGCAAAGGTCGCCAGCGTCTTCAGAAAGCTCGCGGTGGGATTTCCGCCAGGGAAAAACTGGGTCGCGATGATCGCCGCCAGACTTCCGAAGATGTAGAAGTCGTACCACTCGATCATCGTGCCGACCGAGGACGCGGTGATCACCTTCCAGATGCCGCGAGTGTCGCCAGATTCTTGAGCAGCTATGCTGGCGGACGCGCTGGAATTCGGCACGGCAGAATTCATGGGCGAATTGTCCTCGGTGCTTTCATTGTGAATTATTGCGGAATCCACCCACGCCTTCGATACGAGTCCGTGGCAAACGTCTCATAGAGCCACGATCGGAATGCGCGCAAGCGGTCCTCGGCGATGCTCCCGGGGTACAGTCCGGATTCGCGAACGGTCGCCGGGACGCACACGACTTGAAAACCGACCGCTTCGAAAGTAGCACACGCTCTTCTCGTGTGCAGCGGAGACGTGACGACCGCAACCGTTTTCCAGCCCTTGGTTCGCGCGATCGCCCGCATCCTCAGCGCCTCAGTGCGTGTGATGGTGACCGAATCGACAAACATCGTTGATGTCGTCACACCTGCCAGAGCAGTCACGCGCGCGAGGTCCGCCGAGTCCGAGATTGGCACTCCGCCAAAGTCTTTCCGCTCCCTGGATACGAGCACCACCGGCGCGAGACCGCGCCTTGCGAGTCCGAGTCCGCTCAACAACCGGTCGAGCGTGGCACTGCGCATCAAGCCATCAGGCGTGAATCCAGCTGACAGAACTGCAATTGCGTCGACGCGAGACGGAACGGAATCGCGCCTGATGAGCGGTTGGGCCAGTGACGATACTATCGGAGTATAGGCAATCACGACGCAGAGCAGCGCGATTACACCCGCGCCTATCCAGAGCACTGGACGAAGACGCGTGGCTCCAAGAATCGCCCCAACGAGCGCCGCGGGAATATAGAGAACGAGTTCTGGCCGTCGAAGGAGTTGCTGCACCCCGAGAACATGTGCGGACACAGCGCAGAGGGTACCGAGGATTGCTCCCGCGAGGGCCTGACGCGCTACGGCGTTGGATTCACTGGCTTCCTGCACCGCCCAAATTTAGCCGCGCCAGCCAGCGAGACGCGACTGCGCGATCGGGCGAATTACCTATGGCTTCTTCGAGTGCGGGCGCGGATTCGACTGAGAAGCCGAGATGCGCTCTGCGGCCGTCTTGAGCGCCCCCTCGATTGCGACCGACTGCTCCGCGACGACCTGTTGCGCCGTCGTCACGACTCCTGAAGCCACCTGCATCGCTGCCGCTTTGATCTCGGGATCCGACGCAATCCTGACAGCAAGCGCCTGCATGGCTGCGGCAAGATCGTCGAGTGCCTTCTGGAGCTCTGGCGATGGCTTGAACAGAACCGAATCGCGTGCCTGAGCCTTCGATCCCGCCGCCGGTGCTTTCGTCGCTGGCTGCTGCGAGCGCGCCGCGGAAGTCGCGGCGAGGCCAATCACCAGAACCAGCAAAAGTGCAATGCGTTTCATCGTAAAGATCGGAAAAGGGGCTCAACAGCTCGAGTGAAGCATCGTGGACGATACCCCACGATAGCTAGAAGGATCGCCGGGCGAAATATTCAATTCCCGCGCCATGGTATTTTCTTGAGGTAACCCAGATGCCCGAGTACGTCGCAGAGCTTCGCCAGGCAATCGAACAGGCCACACCTGTTCTTCGGGGAATGAGCGAGGAGAGGTCGCGCCTTCGCCCCCAGCCGGACAAGTGGTGTCCCCGAGAGGTGATCGGGCACCTGATCGATTCAGCATCCAACAACCACCAGCGATTCGTGCGGGCACAATTTCAGGACGACCTTGTTTTTTCCGGGTACGAGCAGGATGCGTGGGTATCGCTGCAGAGATATCGGGACGCACCCTGGGAAGACCTGATCGTGCTGTGGCGCAGCTTCAATCTGCACATCGCGCGAATCATGGACTTCGTCCCTATAGACGAACGTGTTCGCTTGCGGCCACGCCACAATCTCGACGAGCTCGCGTGGAAGCCGGTCCCTCGCGATGAGCCGGCGACACTCGACTATTTCATGAGCGATTACGTGGCGCATCTCAAACACCATCTCGCCCAAATCGGGATCAGGCCGGACTAGTTCACCCAGTCCGCAATGAAGACATTGGTCTCGTGCGGATTGGCATCGTGACGGTTCGATGCCCAGACCAGCTTCTTGCCATCCGGACTGAACATCGCGAACCCATCGAACGTCGGCGCGGTGGTCACCTGCTCCAATCCGGACCCGTCGGGATTGATCAGAAAGAGGTCGAAGTTTCCGAGCTTGGGATCGGTGTGGTGATTCGACGAGAAGATGATCTTCCTGCCATCCGGGGTCCACGACGGACCGAAGCTCGCCGCGCCGAGGTGGGTAATTTGCCGCTTGCCGCTGCCGTCCGCGTTCATGATCCACAGGTCCATTTTGTTGGGTCGGACCAGCCGTTGCGCGAGAAGATCCTTGTAGGTCGCGATCTCCTCCGCGGTCCGGGGATGGTAGGCGCGGTATACGATCCTCTTTCCATCGGGAGACCACCAGGGCCCTCCGTCATACCCCAATTCATGCGTCAGCTGCTTCAGGCCTGATCCGTCGACGTTCATTACGTAAATGTCGAGGTCGCCACCCTTCAGCGACGTGAATACGAGCTTTCTCCCATCGCTCGACAGGACTCCCTCGGCGGTATAGACGCCGAATCTGGTCAGGCGCCGTGGATGGGAGCCGTCGGAGCGTGCGGTATAAATGTCGTACGGATCGAGACGCCAGACGTACCCCTTGGATGGATCGGGGCGCGGAGGACAATCCTTCTCGAGCGCCTGGCTCGACGCGAAGAGGATGCGACGGTCACCGTTCATGAAGTAGCCGCAGGTCGTTTTGCCGAGACCATTGGAAACCAGTTGGATGTGCGAGCCGTCAGTGTTCATCACGTACTGTTGATCGCACGATCTTCCGTCGCGAGTACTCTGAAAAATCAGCCGTTTGCCGTCGTGGCTGAAGTAGGCTTCGGCGTTCTCGCCGCCGTTTGTGAGCTGGCGGATATTCTGGAGATGAGTCTCTCCCGGCTCGGACGGGAGCACGACTGGCTTGAATGCGACTTGCGCCGGAAGTGACCCCGCAATCGCCAACAGTGCCCCACAGATAATGCCAAACCTCAAAATCCCCTCCGTCTTCCGGGTTGATCTGTAACTGACACCTATGGCTCCGCGGCGTCGTAGTGCGACGAGTGAGAAGATAGCTATGTGGTAAGCGCGGCTCCCACGAGAAATCGCATGCCGACACCAACCCTTTGACCGTTTCCGCAGTCTAAGGTAGGAACACGGTGGTGGCCGGCTCCTGGAGTCTGCCTGCAACAATGTATTCACCCGTAGGAGCCTGATATGCCCGCTCGTCGGTCGATCGCAGTCCTCAGGTTCGCGCTTCTTTTGTCTCTTTTCAGTTTCTCCTTCCCGTTCCGCTCCGCGGCACAGCAGACAACTCGCTCTCAGAACGATCCTCGCCCCGTCGCGCGGGCGGCGCTTCGGCAAGGCGAGATAACAATAGACGGGCGCCTCGACGAAGCCGCATGGGCCGTCGCTACTCCCATTACCGAGTTGGTCCAGTCAGTTCCGGATGAGGGCAAGCCACCGAGTCAGAAGACCGAGATACGCATCCTTTACGACGCGAGCGCGATTTACATCGGAGCCCGGATGTTCGACTCCCTCGGAGCCAAGGGCGTGCGTTCCGCGCTCGCGCGCAGAGACCAGGTCATGAACGGCGACAACAATCTCACTTCCGACAGGATCGCACTCGTCTTCGACACTTTTCGAGACAAGAACAGCCGCAACTGGTTCGAGCTGAATCCGGACGGCGTTAAGGGAGATCACCAGAACGGCGATCCCTCGTATGATCCGGTCTGGGAGGGGGCGAGCAGAATCGACTCGCTGGGATGGACAGCGGAGTTTCGAATCCCCTTCTCACAGCTGCGTTTCTCACGGGCTACGGACCAGGTCTGGGGGATGCAGATCTGGCGCGAGGTCAATCGACGGGCCGAGCAGGACATGTGGGCATTCTGGCGGAGCAACGAATACGGAGGACCCGCCTACTTCGGCACGCTCGAGGGAATCAAGTTGAGCTCCCAGCCGCGTCAGATGGAGATCGTCCCGTACGCCACGACTCGAAGCAAGCTCCAACGGGCGCAACCGGGAGATCCGTTTCACTCGAACACGGAAATGACCTACCGCGCGGGTGGCGACCTGAAGGTCAATCTCACCTCCAACCTCACACTCGACGCAACGGTGAATCCCGATTTCGGGCAGGTCGAGGTCGATCCAGCGGTCGTGAACCTCTCGGTGTTCGAGACGACGTTCTCGGAGAAGCGCCCGTTTTTCGTATCCAATTCGCAGAACTTCTCCACGGGTGGCTTCAGTTGCTACTTCTGTAGCAACGTCTCGAGCCTGAGTCTGATCTACACCAGGCGAATCGGTCGCTCCCCGCAGCTCGCCGGACTTCTCTCGGGAAGGTCCGACTTCATGGATGCGACTGATGCCACGACGATTCTGGGTGCGGGGAAAGTGACCGGCCGCACGAGCAATGGAATCACGGTTGGTGTAATGGACGCGCTCACGGACCGGGAAAGGGCGCGTTTCCTCCCGGTCGGCAGTGTCAATGATTCCACGTTGGAAATAGAGCCGCTCGCGAACTATTTCATCGGCCGGTTGCGCAAGGACTTTCGGGGCGGCGCGACCCGCGTGGGTATCATCGGGACCATGGTAAATCGGGATCTCACCAACCCCGATGAAGTGGCGCTTCTGAGGTCGAACGCCCAGGCGTTCGGCCCCGATCTCGATCATCATTGGGCGAACCGCGAGTACTCGCTCAACATTCAGACCGCGCTCACTCATATCGGTGGCGACACGTCGGCCATCCAGCGAGCGCAATTCTCCAGCGCGCGATACTATCAGCGGCCCGGGCGTACTGAAACGACCGATGGACTCTTTTCGACCGCCTACGATCCGCTGCGGCGGAATCTGTACGGCTATGGTTTTTACGCCCGGCTGGCAAAGGAAACGGGAAACTGGCTCTGGGAGACAACGCAGAACTGGCGCAGCCCCGGGTTCGAGGCCAACGACTTGGGGGTGCTCGGCCGAGCCGACTATAAATGGATGGTCGCCAACATCTTCCGTCAGTGGACCACGCCGGGGCCTTGGTATCGGCAACTATACACGATATGGGGAGCCCAGCAGCAGCTCAATTACGAAGGTGACCGCGATGACATGGATTACCATGTCTGGGTCCAGGCCACGTTCAAGAACTATATGAACATGAGCTCATTCGTGCTCTTTCATCCGAGCACATACGACGAGCGGCTGACCCGTGGCGGACCGACAGTGATCCACTACGGCTACAACATGCTCAACACGAGCTTCGGAACAGATTCACGGGCTCGCGTCGTCGGAAATTTTCAGGTCCAGTACATCAGACCTGTCGACAACACGGAAGGTGGAAGGGTCGCCTACTATCCGTCGGTGACGCTGAAGCCATCCTCGCGACTTCTGGTAAGCCTCTCGCCGTCGCTCGATATCGACAACACTGCGCAGCAATACATCACCGCGGTGAGTGATGCGACGGTGTCACCGCAATTCGCCGGGACTCGCTACGTGTTTGGGCGCATCCATCAAAAGACGCTTTCCATGGACACTCGAACCAATGTCACGTTCACCCCAAACCTGACGCTCGAGATGTTCGCCCAGCCATTTCTGGCGAGCGGCAAGTACACGAGCTTCAAGGAGTTCGCCGAGGTTAAGTCTCGCCATATGAATTTCTTCGGGCGGGACAATGGCAGTACCGTGGCCACGAACAGAGATCCGCAGACGGGGGCACTCACCGGATATACGATCGATCCCGATGGACCGGGACCCGCGGCGCCGTTCACCTTCAGCAATCCGGACTTCAATCTGCGCGCGCTACGCGGCACAGGAGTTTTGAGGTGGGAATATCGGCCCGGCTCGACGATCTATTTCGTCTGGACGCAGGAGCGCGACGGCTTCGATCAGTTCGGCGATTTCAACTTCGGGCGCGACCGTTCCCTGCTCTTCCGGGATCGGCCGACGAACATCTTTCAGATCAAGGGGACGTACTGGATCGGACGCTAGCCCGAGGCCTGGCAACGTTGCTGGCCGGCAAGGCGGTCGACGTCTTGGCGGTCGCCTTACGAGTTCTCACAGTCCGGCGCGAGCGGCCCTTGTAGACGCCACGAACCCACCGAGCGCGGACACCGCGCACATCGATGTGGACGAACGGCCCACTGCGACCAGCGTACGCATAGAGGCCGGTGCCGCCTACCAGCTCAGGATAGCGTGCCTCGACCCGCTCGACTGCATCCAGCATCATCTTGACGTCCGCGAAGTTTACCTTTCCGTCGCCATTCAGGTCCGACATCTTGCCGTTCCCTTCCTGGTCGATATAGACATCGGCGGCGTCGCCGAACTGGTGCCGGCTGTCGCGGGCGCTTCCCTCGCCGCGGACGGCGAAGTTGTGGGCCGGGGTTCTGAACCCCGAGCGAATCCGCATGCCCTCGGCGTTCACGCCATGGTCATTGAGGTCGTCGATCACCAACTCGAGCTTGTCCAGCAGCGGCTCGCGGAGAACGACGTACTTCGGCCAGACGTCTTTCTGGTCGTGGGAGACGAAGTCCCTCAACCGGAAATGCTCAGAGACCCGTGTGTCTTCGTTCTCGGCTGTGACTTCGATGAACCCGTCTGGATTCTTGTAGGCTTCCGATCTGACGCGCCCCTTCTCCTGGGGCCAGTAGCCGAGTCGGTAGCCGTTTAGCCATGCTCTCACCTTCTGCCCGAACGAGCGCATCGTAAATACGGTTTCGACGCTAGGACTGGGGTTCGATTGGACTGAGGCGCTGGCGACGGAGGCTCCCGGAAATGAAGCGAGTGCTATCCAGTCCTCGGGCATGACGAAGCGGGCGAAGACCTTGCCGCTTAACCCGGTACCCTTCTCCCCGGCTGGGGTGAAGGTGACCTTAGCGGCGGGGACCGGGATCGCACTATCGGCGGATGCGGTGCCGCCCGTCGACGCGATCGAAGCGGAGATCGAGTCGGCGTGATTCGCTACAGCATTCGAGCCAGACCGACTGCCGTGCGAGTAGAGCTGCGCGCTCGCAGGGGTCGGCGGGATGATCGCCGTAAGGGTAAGGAAGGTCGTTACGGCCAGGCGGAATCTGAGGCGAACTTCGGTCAATTAAGGCTCCTCTTCGGTAGCTCGACTGACTTGGCGCCGCGTGAACGTCGCTTTAGTCTCGGGGCTTTGCGTCACCGTCTTTCGGCGGCTTTGCGGTTATCGGAGGCGCCCAGACTGCTCATTGGGCGCAACAATTAATGCGCCCGTACGGCT
>DASWBG010000087.1:0-2357 GCA_036390715.1 Gemmatimonadaceae bacterium | reverse complement strand
GGAGCTGTCTGGTGGCGAGCAGCAGCGTGTGGCGATCGCCCGCGCTCTCGCAAACGGTCCCACGCTCCTTCTCGCGGACGAGCCCACCGGAGAGCTGGATGCGCGGACTGGCACCGAGATCATCTCGCTCTTCCAGCGGCTGAACAACGACGGGACGACGCTCGTGGTCGTGACCCACGACGAAGATCTGGCGAGTGCGTCGCAGCGCAAGATCCACATGCGTGACGGCAGAGTGGTGGACGCATGATCGGACAGCTCGCCCTCCGCAACATCACGTATAGGCCGTGGCGATCGGTCCTGCTCTTCGTCGGCTTTGGAGTCGGCGTCGCGGTGATGATCGTGCTGCTCTCGATCGGCGAAGCGATGTTGTCGCAGGCGCGAAATGAGAAGTTGGTGGGCGGTGGGACCATTACCGTGTTGCCCGAAGGGCTCGATGTGGAAGTCATGAAAACGGGAGGCGTCGGCGGGCTTTTTTTCTCGATCGATCATGCGTCCTTTCTCTACCATCAGGTGCTGGCGTCGCCGAGGTATAGGGGGCAAATCGCGGCGGTGGCGCCGCAGATCGAAGGGAGACTGCTCTACGTACGCACGGCCGACGGTCACGAGTTTCCGGTTCACGCAAGCGGGGACATTCCCTCGGCGACGGCGGCGGTGGGTGCCGCCCCCGAAATCGTGGAAGGGAAATGGGAGAATGACGACGGTGACCGCCGCTGGGTCGCTCCGACACTGGTCGAGCTGAGAAACGAGATCGACCGCTTCCACGTCCCGTCGAACAGTGTCGTCAACAGGGACACATGGGCGGAGTGGCACTATTTCAACGTCCTATCGCCGGATCGAAAGCGATGGGCGTTCATTTCTTTCATCGTCGGCGGCGATGTGACGAGTACGAAGTGGGGCGGCCAGATCGGGATCACCCTTAGAGAACAGGATGGAGCGACGCGGCGATTTGTTGCGACGTTTGATCGTTCGCGGGTCAGGTTCTCGACGTCGGACTTGAATCTCGTGTTCGGGGATTCGGACGTCGTCGTCATCCTTCCGGGCGGTGACTATCAGGTGCGCGCGGCGGCCCGCGAGGAGAATGGGGCGCCAGGCAGAATTTCAATCGCGCTGCGCGTCCATCCAGCGCCGTACGCGTATTTCCCGGGCGTCGCGATGGGATCGGGTGGGTTCGTCTCGGGCTACACCGTTCCCGCTCTCCGTGCGAGCGCGACGGGATCGCTTTGCGTCGACGGTGAGTGCGAGCAGCTCAGCGACGCGCAGTCGTACCACGATCACAACTGGGGCGTTTGGCGCGGTGTCACCTGGGATTGGGGCGCGGCGCGCGCGGGACAATACACGTTCCTTTACGGCCGAGTGTATCCAGGCGACACCACGGCGTCGATTCCGCCTGTGCTCGTCTATCTCGTAGACTCGCTCGGGTTCCGCGCTGTCTTTCGTCCGAAGATGATTTCGTACGAGGATGTTCGGACTGTAACAATCGGGTCGGCTGTGCTGCGAGTTCCGTCGCGGGCGCGCTTCGAGGATGCGCGGGGAGATGATACGCTGCGTGTCGACATCGCAGTCGAAGATGCGATTGCCACGGACACGAGGCCGCGCCGAAACGGAAAGCAGCAAAACGGGGGCGCGGAGCGTGGCGATCCGCTTAAAAGCGAGAAGGATCGGCCCTATTTCATCCAGATGAAGGGGATGGCACGAATATCCGGACGTCTGGACGGTCACGTCTTGTCTGGACAGGGACAAGGCTTCTTCGAGACCTATAGATGAACTGCAACTGAAGACTACCTGCCGGCGGCATTCGGCGGGCCAGCTGTTGGCCAGGTGCTGAAAACTGGAATGCTTCTTGGATCAGCCCGCAGCCACCAGCCGGCCCGCCCGTAGCACCTGGCAGGTAGTCTTCAGTTGCAGTTGATGAATCGCTTGACATCCGGACGTCGTGGCAACCGATTGAACCCATGTCTGCGGAAATCCACATCGGTACGCAGGGCTGGAACTACGACGCCTGGGTGGGGCCGTTCTATCCGAGTGGCACGCGTCCCTCGGAGTTCCTGACTGTGTACGCACGAGCGTTCGACTCGGTGGAAGTGGATTCGACGTTCTATGCATCGCCCGCGGCGGCGACGATTCGGAGCTGGGCGGAGCGGACGCCAAAGGGATTCGTGTTCGCTCTGAAGCTGCCGCAGGAGGTCACGCACGAGCAGAGACTCCGCGACGTCACCGGCGCCTCCGAGGTGTTCTTCGAGCGGGTACGCGAGCTGGGCGACAAGCTCGGTCCGATCCTCGTCCAGATGGGGCCCGATTTTCAGCCGGGTGAGCTGCCGGCTCTCGTCGATTTCATCGGCCGAGTTCCAAGGGATCTT
>DASWBG010000086.1:0-4049 GCA_036390715.1 Gemmatimonadaceae bacterium | reverse complement strand
CTTGTAGGGGTGCAATTCCTTGAACGCTTTCTCGAGCCCGTGAACGGCTCCAGAGCGCGTTTTGAGCATCACTACGACTTCGGTCTCGTCTGCCAGTTTGTCTTCCCACCTGTAAAGCGACCGGGTGCCGGGCAGAATTGTTCCGCATGCAACCAACCGTCGATCGAGCAACGCCCGTACGAACTTGGCGGCTTCGTCGGTGGTGGCGAGTGTGGTGAGAACGACAACCGCGTCGGTGTGGCCCAAGTGTATGTCCGGTAACGGGTTTGAAAAATCTAATCAGTCAAGCTTAACAATAACTCCGGCGTAGCACATCTTTGGTGCGGGGTATAAGACTAACATGGCACTCGATCCTTCCCTTTACATCAACCGCGAATTGAGCTGGCTCGCGTTCAACGCCCGTGTTCTTCACGAGGCGTTCGACGCCCGAAACCCGCTGCTCGAGCGCGTCAAATTCCTCTCGATCTTCAGCACGAATCTCGACGAGTTCTATATGGTCAGGGTCGCCGGAATCAGGCGGCAGATTGCCGCCGGCGTGCAGCAAGTTCCGGCTGACGGCCTGACTCCCAGCCAGCAGCTCGACGCCATCACAGAGCACGTCGCTGAGCTGATGGAGCAGCAGCGAAAGTGCTTGTACGACGTACTCTTGCCCGAGCTGGCGCGGCACGGGATCGAGATCGTCACGATGAACGACCTCGATGAAACCGAATCGCAGCGGGTCAATGCGTTTTTCGAATCCCAGGTCTTTCCGATACTGACACCGCTCGCGGTCGATCCCGGACATCCATTCCCGTACATCTCCAATCTTTCGCTCTCGATCGCGGTTCAGGTTCACGACCCCGCTACAGGAGCTACCCGCCTCGCCCGCATCAAGGTGCCGAAGAGCCTCCCCCGCTGGGTTCCTTTCGGCAAGGAGAACCACTTCGTTCCCCTCGAGCAGGTCATCGGTGCCCACCTGGACGCGCTCTTCCCGGGCATGGAAATACGCGGCTTCAGCGCGTTCCGTGTGACGCGATACTCCGACCTCGAGCTCACTGACGCGGACGAAGACGACGATCTCCTCGCCATGATCGAGGAACAGGTTTTTCAGCGCCGGTTTGCCGAAGTCGTCCGTGTCGAAGTCGATAGAGACATCCCGCGCGAGCTTCGCGATCTCATACTCGCCGAGGTCCTGGAGGATCAGCCTCCGGAAATGCCGAATCTGACCGAGTCGGATCTGATCGAGACCGGACCACTGCTGGATCTCGGTGATTTGATGTGGCTCGCTACGATGAACATCCCGGAGTTGCGGGATCCGCCATTCATTCCGGTGATCCCGCCGGAGCTGCGAGACCAGTCGCGGTCGATCTTCGACGCAATTCGTGAAACAGACATTCTGCTTCACCATCCCTTCGATTCCTTCTCCGCCACGGTCGAGCATTTTCTAAACGCCGCGGCGCGCGATCCCAACGTCCTCGCGATCAAGATGACGCTGTACCGTACTTCGGGCGATACGGAGATCGTGAGGGCTCTGACCGAGGCCGCGCAAAGTGGAAAACAGGTCGCCGTAATGATCGAGCTCCAGGCCCGGTTCGACGAGGTGAACAACATCGCATGGGCCCGTACGCTGGAAGGATTCGGAGTGCACGTTGCGTACGGCCTTCCCGGTCTCAAGACCCACACCAAGACCGCCCTCGTCGTTCGCAAGGAGTCGGATGGGATCCGCCGCTACGCGCACATCGGGTCGGGAAACTACAACTCGCAAACCGCGCGCGTCTACACGGATCTGGGCTTGCTGACGAGCGATCCCTCCATGGGTGCCGATCTTACCGATCTCTTCAACTCACTGACCGGCTTCTCGCGCCAGAACTCGTTCCGGAACCTGCTAGTCGCGCCGCGCAACATGCGTCAGCGCTTTACAGAGATGGTGGATCGGGAGGCAGAGCACGCCAGAGCAGGGAGACCCGCTCGAATCATCGCAAAAATGAATTCGTTGGTCGATGCGGAGATAATCTCACATCTCTATGATGCGTCGCAGGCCGGAGTGAACATCGATCTCATCGTTCGCGGCATCTGCTGTCTCCGCCCGGGAATTCCGGGAATCAGCGATCGCATCAGAGTCGTCAGCATCGTTGGGCGTTTTCTCGAGCATTCCCGCATCTACTATTTCGGGAACGACGGCAACGAGGAGATTTACTTCGGGTCAGCGGACTGGATGCCTCGCAACTTTGATCGGCGTGTGGAAGTCGTCGCGCCAATCGAGAATCGCCAATTGCATCCCCGCGTGTGCTCACTGCTGGAAACCTGCCTCGCCGATAACCGGCAGGCGTGGGATCTACATCCCGACGGCACTTACGTGCAGAGAAAGCCGGGCTCCAATCCCGTGATCTCGACCCACGAACGGTTGCTGCAGAACTCGTGGGGGTTAATGGCGCTTCCCGCTGTGGCGGATGATGGCCGACCCATTAAAGAAAAATTGAGTGTGGTTGAACGGCTAACCGCCTAGCTGACTAACTACAAAAGAACGGGTGCCAGCAGTCAGTGGCGCAGATGCCAGTCGATAGTTCACTACGCCCAGACTTTTCTACCGCAGTCCATAAGCAAATCGCCCCGACCTTAATGCCACTGAGACAAGTCCGGGCGTCGTGAACGAGTCACTCGGAACTATGCTACTGACGTCTGGCACCCGTTCTGTTGCAGTTTCCAGCTGGCGCGGCAGTTGAAATTCGCCAACAACCTAGTCGGCTGCGCCGACTTCATCCTGGTAAGTAGTAACGGACCCGTCCGGCGCGACGATCTCAACCGGAACACCCGCGACCTCCGCCAGCAGGTTGGACTTCCGACTCGCTCCCCACAAATCGAGCCGCAGGTTGTAAATGTGGTGGGCGGGCACCGCGGTAATCCTCAGCGCGCGCTCCACCCAGCGAACCTTTATTTCCGCGACCGCGCTGGCGTGCCCTCGGTCGAAGCCATCGGCGACGCGGAGCATGGCAGAGAGTTTCTTGATCGTCTGCCGCACCGGCCGCTCGAGCGGCCCGTAGTTGCGATGCTTCTTTCTTGGCTCGGCCCCACGATGATAGCGTGCGACATTAGCGACCACGATCTGCTCGATTGGCGTCATGCCGAGCAGCTCCGCGTGCTCGATCAAATGGTAGGAATGCTTGTTGTGCTTGTCATAGCTGATGTGATAGCCGATGTCGTGAAGCAGCGCGGCATCCGACAATAGCTTTCTGTCGTCCGGCGTGCAGCCCAGGCGCTGACCAATCGCGTCGAAGAGCTGAAGTGACAACTTCTGAACGTGCTTGGAGTGCCGCTCTTCATAGTGAGTCCGCTCTGCCAGCTCGCGGACCGACCGCTCGCGAGCCTCCCCAGGATCTGCAGGTGATGGCGCGACGTGCGCGCTCTCGAGAAGAATCCCCTCGCGGATGCCGTAGGCTGAAACCACGAGCTCCTTGGCTTCGACTCGCGCGGCGACCTCCGCCGCAACCGCGAGTCCGCCGAGGATGATGTCGCTCCGCGCCGCGCTGAGCCCCGGTACACCCTGCCGCTCGGCGGGCGACATGTTGTGAAGCATATCGACGATGTGCTCGAGCTCGATCCGCGGAATGACAGTTCCGTGAACCGTCTTGGCGCTTTCCATTCCGATGCGCGCCAGGTAGATCGATGCGAGGCTGGTGAAGGTGCCTCCCGAGCAGCAGATCCGCGTCGCGTGCCAGTGGCGCGCGGAAAGGTGACGACGCAGCTCCAGCCAGACGTGCTTTCTGAGCTTGCGCATGCCTTTCTTCTTCGCGTCAGGGCCGAGGTAACGCTCGGTCATGCTGATGGCCCCCAGCGGCAACGAAATGAGCCTGTCGACCAGGCCATCCGCGCTCAGCGCCAGCTCGAGGGAGCCTCCTCCGATATCCATGACGACGGCACGACCCACTCCGAGATCAAAATGCGCGAGCGCGCTGCGAAAGCTGAGACGCGCTTCGTCCTCCCCGCGCAGCACTTTGATCTTGAGACCGGTTTCTGCCCGCACGAGCTTGAGGAATTCGTCGGCATTCGAAGCGTCACGCACCGCGCTCGTG
>DASWBG010000085.1:0-2668 GCA_036390715.1 Gemmatimonadaceae bacterium | reverse complement strand
GGAACCGCTCGACGGAACCGCGACAAACGTTACGAAGGGCGTCATCCCGTATTGGCGGGTGGCGCTACAGCACGCGTGGCCTTCCACGTACGGGATGATCGGAACGTACGGCTTTGCGGCGCGCGTATTTCCGCAGGGCGTGACCGGGCCAACTAACAACTACACGGACGCTGCGGTCGATGCGCAAATCGAGCACAAGGCCAAGGTCGGCATGTGGATAGGACGAGCGGCGTTCATTCACGAGAGTCAGACTCTGTCCGCGTTCCTCGCCGCCGCGCCTCCCGAAGCTGCAAACCTGCACGAGACGCTGTCAACGCTGCGGACCAATCTTACGTTCGAGCCGAGCCTGCGATATGCCCTGACCGCTGGTTACTTCCAGACTACGGGCACGAGCGACGCGGTCATATTTGCTCCAGCATCAGTTACCGGGAGTCGCACGGGGAGCCCCAACTCGAGGGGCGAGATTGGAGAATTGGCGATCAACCCGTGGCAGAATACACGATTCGGACTTCAGTACATCGTGTATAACTTGTTCAATGGCTCTTCAAGCGATTACGACGCCGCGGGTCGCAAGGCGGCGGACAACAATACTCTCTTCGCTTATTTGTGGGTGGCATTCTAGCCGAGGTTACTGCTATCCGATGAGCGATCGGACACATAACAACGTGGAGAGGTGAGATGATTCACACTGGCGCGCGATTCGTCAAATGGGGAATGCTGCCACTACGGATTGTCGTGGGGCTCGTGTTCCTGATGCATGGTGCGCAAAAACTCTTCGTCTTCGGGGCGGGCGGGACCGCGGATATCATGGGGAAGCTCGGGCTTCCGCTGCCACTTGTCGCCGCGACGGTGGTCATCGCAGTGGAATTGCTCGGAGGATTGGCAATCCTTCTCGGAGTCTTTGCTCGGCTAGCTGGCGCTTTGCTCGCCTTTGAGATGCTTGTTGCCATCCTCGTCGCACGTCTGCACGGCGGCTTCTTCGCGCCCTATGGCTACGAGTTCGAGCTCACCCTGCTCGGCGCGTGTCTCACCTTCGCGTTGAATGGACCTGGTCGAATGTCGCTCGAAGAGATATGGCAACGGTCTTCGACGGTTTGACGCCGGAGATTCCGGTCCGCGAACACTTCCGCTCCGCTGTGAGAACTTTGCTGCTGGCAGCTGTGCTCGTGGTGTTCGCGGGTGCTAGCGCGCTCGCGCTGCATCAACAGGGCACGGCGCAGCCGGACACCAGCGCGATTACCCCGGCAATGGTGGAGCTGGGTCGGGCGATCTTTCACGGGCAGGGGACATGCTTTGCGTGTCACGGACAAAACCTCGAAGGGACGCAGATCGCTCCTACCTTGAAGCCGCACGCGTGGCGGGATGCCAAAAACGGCGAATTCGCGGCGATCTATTACGTGGCTACGCACGGCGTGCCATCTACTCTGATGGTCGCATACCCAGGAGGAATTTCACCCGCCCAGGCGTTGGCAGTGGCGTCCTACGTCTGGTCTGTCGGTCGGGGTAAAGCGAAACCGTAAAGAGCTTCTGATCCAGCGCGTCTCCGCCCAACCTCCACGAAGCCCACCTGCGGTCGGCGCAAGCGTGGTCAATACCCCCCGAGAAAACAGGGAAACTCTGACAAGAGATCAGCCTTAAGCTGACTGGGTTCCGTCACAGTTATGCCGAGATTGACCGTACCGGGGCGCAATCGCGCCGCGATCAACGAGCGAGCGCGCAGCTACGAGGAGGCTGTATGTACAGTGTGATAATGGTCCCAACCGACGGCTCAGGATTCGACCGCGAGGCGATCCGGGTCGCGCTAAGAATCGCGGAACGCAGCGATGCCAAAGTCCGCCTGGTGCGAGTTCTCGCGACCGGGTCGTTCTTCGGAATGGCAGCGACAGCCGAAGGCACGGCGATCGCAGCCGAAGTCGTGCGCAGCGAACGAGACACGGCGTTGAGTGAGCTCTATGCCCTGGCTGCCGAGTGCAGAGCAACTTCGACGGCGGATATTACGGTCGATCTTCACGCCGGTCCGATCGACGAGGTCCTCCAGGGTTACGCGCGGCGCCACGAGGTCGATCTCATAGTGATCAGCACTCACGGGCGCAGCGGCATCGCCCGGCTCTCGCTGGGCAGCGTAACCGATTCGCTGATCCGCCACACGGCGATCCCGGTTCTGGTCGTCAAGCCGCCGACGAGCTATCTGAACCCGCACGTCATCGAAGCATTCAGGCGCATAGTCGTGCCGCTCGATGGATCGACGCTCGCTGAGCAGATTCTGCCGCGGGTGCTGGAACTTGCGAAGCTCGAAGATGCGGAGATCACCCTGCTGAATGTGCTGCTCCCACATTCTTATTCGCAGAAGGAGATCGTCGACCCCAATCTTCCCTGGTGGGACAAGGATATCTCGCAAGCGCAGGCATACCTTTTCCGCATCGCCGCCAGGCTCCGCCGCAACGGCGTGGCCGTCACTACCGACATCGTCATCGGTGAAAATGTCGCGAGTGCCATTGGCGACTTTGCAAGCCGTGAGAGAGCCGACATGATTGCGATCGCGACGCACGGTCGCGGTGGACTCGCCCGGATGATCCGTGGCAGTGTCGCTGACGCTATAATGCACTCGGCGAGGATGTCGATGCTGGTGTTCAAGCCGGATCAGGTCGCTGAAAAAGAAACATCGCCG
>DASWBG010000084.1:0-22926 GCA_036390715.1 Gemmatimonadaceae bacterium | reverse complement strand
CTCAATCGACCGGCCGAGGTGTCGTGTACGCGGCTTTCAGGAAGTATCCGGCGGCAGCAAGTGCGATTCCGCAGACGGCGCCGAAGAGGCCAATCAGGATGAAAAATGGCAACCGGCTCAGGAGCGATGCGGTGCCCGTGTAGCCTGCGATCATGAAGGAAAAGTTCAGGCAGAAGCCGTAGAGGGCACCGGCGTATAACGATTGTCGCTTGCTGCACCAGTACCCTATCGCCAAGCCGACCAGGCCCCACGGAATGATACTGTACCAGCCGAGGGAGGCGTAATACGGCCCGGTGGCTCCCAGTAAAACGCCAAGAATCGCCGCAATAATGATCTTGACCATGAACTCATCCTCCCAGCGCACAAAAAAAAGTCGCAGCCGGTAAACTGCTACCCGCTGCGACTTTTGTCACTCCATGCTCAGCTACGGCTTACGGGAACGGCGACGTCGGCGGGGGCTGGTCCGGCTGCTGGGGCAGACGAATCTTTGGCGGCTTTCCGTAGTTCCACTGGAACGTCACGTACGTCGCCTTAACACCGAAATGTCTGTCCGTGATCTGCTGCAGATTGTCATCGCCGGCCTTGATCCGGAAATGCATCGTATCGAACGGATCCGCGAAGCGCACTGCGACGCTCATGTTGTCTCCATCGAGCTTCTTGCGAAGCGTGATGTTGGTCATCTGCATCGAGGAGAAGCGTCCCTTCTCGATGTTAACCGGCGCACGGTAGAAGTAGTTCGCCTGGAGAGTCACCGTCGGACTTACCTGCGTGGTGGCGTTGAGACGGTACGACCAGGTTACCGCGTTCGACGACAGGGCTGACTGGGAGCCGCCGTCGGTCACCATCTTGTAGATGTTGAACCCCGCGAAGGCATTCAGTTTGGGGCCAAGCCGCAGTGAGCCGTTGAGGTCACTTCCCCAGGAATTGGCCTTGTCGAGATTCTGGAAATTCACCGACGTCACCTCGCGCCCGTCGACTGTATCGGCGGTGTTGATGTTGACACGAATGACGTCAGTCGTGTGGCGATAGAAAGGCGACAACTGTACCGAGCCGAACTGTCCTGTCTTGCTCATGCTAAGCTCGTAGGCGTCCGTGTATTCGGGATTCAACCGCGGATTCCCGATCAACACATTCTGCTGATCGAAAAACACCGGGAATGGATTCAGCTCCTGCGTTCCCGGTCTCCGAATACGCCGTGAGTAGCTCACCTTTACCTGGCTCTGATCGCTCGGCTTGTACATGATGACGCCGCTCGGAAAGAGGCTGTGGTAGTTGTACGGAATGCCCTGCGCCCCCGTGAGATCGAAGGTTCGGTTCGCCCACTCCGCGCGAAGTCCGGCCTGCAGGTCGAACTTGCCAACGCTCTGGCTCAACACGCCGTAGCCCGCGTGCACGTGCTCGTCGAACTGGAACTTGTTGCTGAGATTGCTCTGGACCCAGTTGCCGTTGCCGAGATCGTCCTTGAACACGAGGAAATCCCGGTCGAGCCAACGCCCAGTTTCTTTTAAGCCGCTTTCCAGCTTCGTGCTCGCGGTGAGCGGCCGTGTGTAATCCGTCTGCATCGTGAGCTGGCGGGTCAACGCGCTCGTGCCATCAACCTCGCCCTGCGTCGATGGACCCGAGCTTGTGCCGTCCGGATTCTGTGGCTCTCGCCACAACAGGGTGTTGTCCTCATCTCTCGTGCGGTTGAAACGGACTTCCGCTGAGAGCTCGTGCTTGCGCGGCTCGATCGTGTGCTTGATCGAGAGTGAGTTGTCGAACACCAGCCCTCTCGCCTTGTCGTTGCGATCTATCACGTAGCGGTCGAGAAACGCCTGGGTCCCGTCGAGCTCGGTGTACCCGGCGAGAGCGCCATCGTTGGAGTGCCTGCGGTTGAGCGACAGAGAGTTGGAGATGACATCCTTGTCGTTCAGCTTGTAGTCGATGTTGCCCGTGAAGTTGTGACCGGCATTGATCGTCCTGCCATCGATGTCCTGATTCGTGTACGACATCGGCGCGCCAACGGGATCGTAGCGAAGCCGGTCGTTGATGCCGACGATCGCGCGATCGTCAGCGTTGTATCCGTAAGTGCCGAACAGTGTGACAGGCCCGCTCTGATAGCCGACATTGGTGCCCGTGTTGAAGCGGCTTGGAGTGGCAAAGCCGGTGTTGAGCCCGCCGCTCAGGCCGAGATCAGTGTTGGCCTTGAGGACGATGTTGATGATGCCGGCCATCCCTTCCGGATCGTACTTGGCGGATGGATTCGGTACGACCTCAATGCGCTCGACTATGTTCGCCGGAATCTGCTTGAGATAAGCGGAGAGCTGGGCGCCGCTAATCGGCGTGGGGCGTCCATTGATCTGCACGGCGACGTTCTCGTTGCCACGCAGACTCACCTTTCCTTCGCCGTCGACTTCCACCGATGGCGTTGCAGCAAGGACTTCGCTCGCGTTTGCAGCAGCGGGGGCGATGTCCTTCGCCCGGTACGTGTTGCGATCGGGCTCGATCACTACTGTCGGCCGCTCGCCCTGCACCTGAACGCTTTGCAATGTGACAGAAATACGCGTCAGCTCGATTGGATCGAGAGTCGCGCGTGGCGCCGCATCTGTAATGGTGAAAGAGATGTTACGCGGCCGGAAGCCGATCGAGGCCGCGCGCAAGTAATACGCGCCGGGCCGCAGGCCCTGGATATGGAATGCGCCGTCGGCTGTCGCGAGCGCTCCTGCTACGATGGCCGAGTCCTTCGCGCCGCGCACGGTAATCGAGGCGCGAGCGAGCGGAGTCTTGGCGGCAGTATCCACAACCGTGCCCTGCACTTCACCATTTCCTGAAGGCGGCGGTCCGGCGGGTCTGGCCTGAGTAGGGTTCTGTGCCGAGAGAGACACGGCTGCGACGTTCAGAAGGAGAGCGAGTAACGCGAACAGGATGCGCTTCATGGGGCCAGCTCTCAGAGAAAAGTGGGGCGTCGAGAATTATCGCTCGGTAGGGGGAAAACCCCACCTATGTCACCGCACTACGACTTTGACGCTCCCAGGTTTCAAAAGGTTGTTATGGCTCCAACAAACATTCGGCTCGGGAGAACTCTTCGAGCGGCGATCGGCTTCGGGAGAATTCTTCTGGGGCGCTCGGCTCAGGGGAAATTCGCAAGCACGTAATCGAGCTCGTACGAATGTTTGCCGGCGTTGATGTCGATCTTCATCGTGCCCTTCAGCCCTTCCAGCTGATCCGTGCCCGAATCGGGAACGACCGTTATGACCAGCGAGGGCTCGCCACGATTCATCGTGCCCGTGTGTTGGAGGATGAACGATCCTTTCCGACCCTTTAGCGACCCGGTCACGATCTCGATGGCGACGTAACCCGCTGAGTTCTTGATGATGGTGCCGCCCGTCAGCATCTGACCCTTACTGGTGGCATCCAGGTCGCCGTGGAATTTCTTGTCGATCGACATTCTCCCCAGCAGCTGGGTGCCCGGCTCGTTGTCCATCGGCAATGGCTTGAGGGATACATCGAAGATTCCGTTCGCGCGGGGCATTAGGTCGATCTCCGAGGATTGGTTTTGTTCGCTTTCTTCATCTCGCTGCGCACCAGTCGGTTCCAGCCGGGATGCGATCTCTCCAGCTCCGCGGTCGCCCAGCCGCGCGCATCGCAGAGTCCCAGAGCGACAGCGGGTGAGCGGCTCACCCCCATGTTGCAGTGCAGCACGACGCGCTCGGCATCTTGCCACTCATCCACGAAGTCCATGATCGCGCGGGCCTGGTCTTGAGCGAATAGAATGTCGGTCGGCACGCCGCGCTGCGTGACGTCGTCGAAATGGAGTCTGAGCACCGCGACGAACACGCTCGAGATGTTCGCCGGCTCGGCGTCCGGATCAGAAATCGAGATGCAAATCTCCCGCAGACTTGGCTCGTAGCTCTCGGCATCTTCGCGCGACAACACGAGGAGCTCCGGAGCCGATTTTGGCATCGGCGCGCGTTGAGCTTTCACCCTTTTGCTCACTTACTTCCCTTTCGGCGGCGGCCACGCTCCGAGCAGCAGTCGGACAGTGACGATCTGTGCGAGATGATAGGAGGCGTGATCGACCGCGACCAGGACTGTGCGCAAGTATGTCTGTCCGGTCCCGCGAGGAATTTTCGCCGTCAGGTCCTGCTTGGTGTCGGTGGTGAAGCGTTCGAGAGCCATTCGATCCTTTCTCCAGGAGGCAATGCTCTCGTTCCATGCCTTGTCGCCGGACGGCGCGGCCGTGGGTGGCCAGTAGTCCTTCGGCCAGACGAGCTTTTCCTCGTAATTCGGATCCTGAACGAAATCGAGAAGATCGTGCTGTGTGATTCGAATGTGCTCGAGCAGCTCCCACACCGAGTGCGCGAATCCGTTCGGTCTCTTGCCCCGCAACTCGGACGGAAGCCCTTTCAGCGAATTCTCGAGGGACGAGTGCGCCTGCTCCCAATCCAGCGACGAGGCGACGATCGCCCGCCAATCTTCCTTGTTGCTCATGATCTCCGCGGCTGTAGGTGACGCCTGAATGTGATCGGCTCTTGCGCGATGGCGCCAGTCCTGACCAGTATTGCCCGCCGACCGCCAAAGTGAGACCAATGAGCGACAATCGCCGCGAGCAGCACTCGGGTAGCTGGCTGGGTCTCGTGCTGCGAGATGTGCAGTTCTGGGTGCCGGTAGCGGTGCTGGTCGCCGGCCTTCTCGTGCTGCGCTGGATTTCTTGAGCACGATCGGAGCTCAGGACTCGGGCGGCTCCGCGCAACCGGCCGCGCTGGACGCGCGCCGTCTCCGCACTCTTCAGAGCGTCGGAATGCTCTGTGGACTCACCGCCGGCGCCTGGCTCGGTGCCGCCGAGGCGCCGACCAAGTTGGTGACACTGGGGTTGTCGCCAGTCGTGATCTCGCTCAGCATGGTGATCGGGGTTTTTCTGGCGCGGTGGACGCTGCCGGCGCTAATCCAGGGAACGTCGTACGTCGCCGCAGATCTGCGGCAAGCGCCGCATCTCATCGTGTGGGCGGTGCTGGCGGGCTGCTTGTGGGCGGTCGCGAATACGCTGACGATCTTCGCCGTCCGTGATGTCGGCCTCAGCATTGCCTTTCCGCTCTGGAACAGCAACAGCCTGCTCGGAATCTTCTGGGGCATTCTCTTCTTCCAGGAGCTTCGCGGCGCGGACTGGCGGCGCTGGGTCGGAGTGATCGGAGGAGCGCTGCTCATGTTCGCCGGGGCAACCGCCCTGGCGATTGCATCGGCCGCGCAGGTACCGGCGCACGATGCGGCTCGTGGAGTCGCCGCAGCGCTGGGTGCCGGCGTGTTGTGGGGAACGATGTACATCCCATATCGCAAAGCGTATCTCACCGGAATGAGCCCGCTCTCCTTCATCACGTTTTTCACTGTCGGAGAGCTCGGGATGATGACGGCGCTCGCACTCACGTATTCCGGGGGGGCGAGTCCGCTCTGGGCGCAACTGTCGGGCGCTCGTCACGTTCTCTTCTGGTTGCTGGCCGGAGGTTTCGTGTGGGTGGTCGGAGACCTGTTTCAGCAATACGCCGTGAAATACGCGGGGATCACGCGCGGGATACCGCTGTCGAACACGAATCAGCTGTGGGGACTATTGTGGGGGATTCTCGTTTTCGGTGAGTTGCGCCGCGCACCGCATTCGGTGTTGGCCCAGGTCATCGGCGGCTCGCTGGTGATGGCGCTCGGCGCCGGGATCATAGCGCTGTCGTCGGTGAGTCGGAGCGAGCATTCACATTGGCAACAAGCGGCAGCGAAGGAGGGTGATCGCTACGGGGTCGATCCCGAGTACACGCGATCGCGCATCGCGGGGGAAAGCGCCTCGATCGTCCGCCGGCGCTCGTGGATCGATTGGCTCGTCGTGAGCGTCGCGACCGCGACGATCATCGGCTTTGCGCTGGTGGCGCGCGCGCCGCAGATCGCGCTCGCGTGGACGTGGGCCGCCGTGTTGGTGATCGCGACGTTCGGAATGCTGGCAGGAGCGGGCATCGCTCTATGGAGAGCGACGCGATTTAACTGAGCGACTCGACTGCGGGAGCGCGATGGATTGTCCTCCCGCTCGTACTGCAGCCGATTCGGGTCGCTAGCGCTTTCCGCGAAGTGCTTCGGCGATCGCCTTCTCGGCGAGCGGCGCCATGAGTTTGTAGCCGGTCTCGGTGGGGTGCACGCCATCGCTCGACAGCCCGTCGCGCATCCCGCCACGCGCATCGGCCATCGCCGAGTGATAGTCGAGGTACACTGCCCCGTGAGCCTGCGCGTAATCCTTCATCCACTTATTGAGAGCGATGATTTTCGGCGCCGGCTCGAGACCCGGCCTCCATGGGTAGTCGAATACCGGCAGTACGGATGAGAGGACCGCTACAATTCCGTTTGCCTTTGCCAACTCAGCCATCGAGGCAAGGTTGTCCTCGATCATTTCCAGTGTTGAAGGGCCGGTGTTCCCCGCGATGTCGTTCGTACCGGCAAGGATCACCACGACTTTGGGCTTGAGGTCGATAACGTCCTGTCGGAATCGAACCAGCATCTGCGGCGTGGTCTGCCCGCCGATGCCGCGGCCGATGTACGGCTTGCCCGGGAACATCGTGGCGAAGTATGGGGCCCATCCCTGGGTGATCGAGTTGCCGAAGAAGACTACGCGATTCTCGTTTATCAACGGTGGGGAAAGCTTGGCGTTCGCATCGCGGTATCTCTCCAGATTCGGCCAGTCGTTGTGAAGCTGTTCCTCCTGTGCGGCGCGCCGTTTCGCAATTTCGTCCGCGGTCGGCTGAGCTGGGGGCGTTGCCTGAGCACCGGCGGTGGCCGACATGATCAGCAGGAGAGCGGCCGCGCGCGCGTAATTCTTCACGTGGAATCCTCCGTGAGGGCGGGAAAGAGATCGGCGAGCGATCAAAAAGTATCCTCGACCGAAGGGCCCGTCACGTGGTGACTACTGCCAATTGCAGTACACGAGGGTGTGAACTGGCGTGTCCCGAAATCGATCCGCCGGCACCCGACAGATCGTGCCGTCGTCAGCGAGAAATGTGTCTGGCTCTTTCTTGGTGAGGACAGCCTTGGTGTACAGGCCGATCCGAGCACTGCGGACCACGGCGCCATTGGGTGTGGCCTCGATCACCGGAGGACGCGGGCCGCAACCACTGAACACGAGAACCAATCCCGCATTCACGACCAGGAAACGCGCTAACCGCCCCATGAAACCTCCGGATGACAACTCGGCGCTTGATCGCCTTCACTTAACGCCGCACTAGCTCAGATCTGCTCCTCCAGGAGCGCGATGCAGCGCGCCGCGAGGCCCGCAGTATCGTATTCAGTTCCGTCAGTCGCACGCCAGACGAGGTCGTTGAGCGGAGCCTCGATGGGGCGCAGCACCAGCTCCTTCAGAATCTTGGCGCCCTCCGGGTTCGCAGCTCTGCCCCGGCGCGAAACGACACCGCTCCAGAGGATCACGTGCAGCTCACCCAGAGGAGTGTCCTTTCCCGTCTTGGAGAACCACGACACGCTTACCGCCGCCGTCGGCGCCTGTAACACGCAGCCATTGGGCGTCCGATGCTGTTCGACAGAGAGGTGGGCCGTGTCACCGCGCTTGAGCACACGTTCGGGCGCGAGCTGGTCCAGGAGTGCCGTAACTGCGCGCTGCACGACGTTCTTTTCCTTCGCGCTGCGCGACGCGGTCCAGGGGGCGAGGGGCTTGTTGGAATCGTCCATGTGTCGGTGCGATAAACGATGAGACTAAAGCGCGACAAAGCCGCGCGAAATGTGTTGGTCGGCTGTAACCTTAACTTAGCAGGACAGGGCGACCAGCGCCCCTATTCCGGCCTACCGAACACAGTCGAAGAACTGCGGCGACATTCGCACCGTATCGACCCGCCCGGCAGCGACTTCGATCTCCGTCGAATCAGGACGGTGTGCAAATGCGCGGACGAACAGCCGATATCGCCCCGGGGGTAGACCACCGAACACAAAACCTCCAACGCTGTCCGCTATCGCCGACGCGTGTGGCGAGCTTGGTGCGTCGCCGGGCGTGGCGGCGAGAATCCGATAGTGTGGCAGAGCACCGCCCGAATCCGCGAGCGTGCCGACCACACCGCCGAAGCCCGCAGCGAGCGAAGGACTGCGAGGCAGCTGCGGCGCGGGCCCTTTCGCGCGCACGTGCGTCGTGCAGCCCTTCGTCATCATCATCACGTCGTTTGGATTGGCGCTGCGGCAAGCGCTGACGGCGAGCGATGCGAGAACGATAACGGCGCGCCTAGAAATCCCGCCCAAGGGTCCGAAGCCGCCGCCTGATCCTGCGCGGGAGAAAGAACGCCGCCGCCACCAGTATCTGCTCGAGATCCAGCTCGCGGAGCTGGGCAGGATCACCCATCCAATGATCCTGGATCACGCTGCGTCCCGCGTTGGCGATCAGCCGCTGGAGCGCCAGGACGAGCACGAACAGGTCGTCGATCTCGCCGAGGAAGGGGATATAGTCTGGAATGAAATCCATCGGCATTACGATGTACGCGATTGCGCCCGCGACGAGCAGCTTGTCGGTATTGGAGACCCGCCGGTCAGTCAGCAATCCACCGAGCAGCCTCAGAAAATTCGGCAGCTCTTTGACGGTCGACATCAAGGTACGCTTGGCACCAGCACGAGATGATGGAATTGAAGGGCTATCCGCGTCGCGCGCCTCGCGCGCGCGCGTCTGGGCGCGCGATGCCGCCGACCCCAACCCCGCTGCACCTGTGGGGCGCCGCTTTCGCGAGGAAGCCGTACTGGAACGCGCGGATTGACTCTTCACTTTCGCTGATCTCCCGGTGGCGGTGGCGGCGGCGTCTGGGTCGAAGGCGATGCGGGCGGTGTTGTGGTCGCAGTCGGACCCGCTGGGCCCTGCGGTGGCTTCGAAGAAGTCACCGACGACACAACCCCGGCAATCTCCGTTGCAACTGACTTGCCAGCGTTCGCCACGTCAGTGACCACGCCAACGGCTTTGTTCATCACATTCATCGTTCCGCCGATTACGCCGGCCGACATCCTCCCCGCTCTCAGCGTGTCCTCCACCCCCTCGGCGAACCGCTTGAGCGGATTCGGCGCGGTCGTCACCTTCGGCGCGTACTTCGACTCCAGAAAGTCGATGTAATCGAGGATCTGATAGATCTTCTCTTCAGGGAGCGTGTCGAGCTTCCGAATGAGCCGTTCACGCAGGATGTCGTTCATCTCATCCGCCTCCTCGCCAGCGCGCCCTTCTGCCGCGCACATCAATATGTACGTAATTGGTGCTGGAATGGCCCGTCGTGTAAATGCCGAGGCCCCCGACAAGCTCCGGGTGCTTCAACTCGACGATCTCCACCGCCAAACCTACCATACGGCTGTCGATCGCGGTGATTTTCCCATCGCCGTTGGCGTCTATCGCCACATCGGCGGCGTCGCCGTATTGGTGCTGGCTGTCGCTCGCCGCGCGCCGGACCCTTCGGTTGTGCTCGGGCGCGCGAAATCCGGAATGGACGTCAATCTCGATGTCGGCAACGGCCTTGTCGCCGTGCCACCGCGCGATCTCCTGGATGACCAGCTCCAGTTTGTCCAGCAGCTTCGGGTTCACCGCCGCGTAGCTCGGCCAGACTCCCTGCTGGTCGTGATTCAGAAAGTCGCCGACCCTCAAATGCTTGGTAATCGGTATATCGACGTCGGCGGGCGTGATCTCCAGAAACCCCGAGGGCGGCGGCGTCTTCCCGCGCATTCGCTCCGCGAGATAAGTCCCGATCCGATAGCCGTGGAGCATCGCGCCCTCTTTCTCTTCGAACGGGACGAGAACAGCGAGCGTCAGGCCCTCGATCGCGCGCTTCTGCCCGCTCTTCAGGAGCGCGAACCTGTAGAAGCCGGCGTTGGGAGGGGCGATGACTCTGTCTCCCGCGAGCGGTTGCGCCGCGGTAGCCAACGTCGAATCGCCATTTCGAATCCATGCGTAATACAGCGCAGTGGGATCGCCGTGCACATCGAGCGGATATGAGATCTCCTCCGCCGGCATCGCGAAGGCGACCTTTAATTCCCCACTCGCTCCGAACGCGCTCGCGGACGGCTCCGCGTGGGGAACCACGGAGCGTGTGAAGGTTCCAATCGGCTTGTCGGTGGCGTCACTCGCGGCCTGGAGAAACTGGAACGCGCCAACCAGCGCAAGGGCGGCCGCGGTGATCCAGACGACCCTCGTCGTGTGGCGCCTTCGAACCGGGAGATCGTCGGGAAGCTCGAGCTCTTCGCCAGTAGGACGATCCCTTCTCTCCCCTACGACTCCAGACTCCAAGCTGCTTTAATAGATGTAGACAGGGGTCCCGACCGCTACCATCGGGTACAGGCGTTCGATATCCTCGTTGCGCAATCGCACGCAGCCATGGCTCACGGACTGCCCGATCGATTCGGGGTGATCAGTACCGTGGATCCCATAGCCGTCGCCGAGCTCGAGACGGCGCGTTCCCATTACGCCCATGTACCTGCGGGCGGTGGTTCCGTATGGCGGAATGACGATGTTCCCATTCACAACGATCTCCTTTCCTTCAACGCCCCCACCTAAAGACACCGTAGTGCCGTTGTTGTAACGTTTCACCACCTCGCCGTTCTGGGTGGTCAGAACCCCGTCACCCGTCGGAATCTTCTCACCCGGATCCAGGTGCACGATTCCCAGGCCTTTCTTGTGCGCCTGCTCAACGTAGTGCCAATCGGGGGGAACCCAGGCCGGATCTTCATCCTTGCCCTTTACGGTGAGCCGACCACGCGGCGTTTCGAAGCGCCACTGTCCCGCCGCTCCGCCCACCAGCTCCTTGCCGCTCCCGGTCGCCACCGGTGCATCGAACAGAATCTGCTTTCCCTGCTTGTACCAGAGCCGATGGTCGGCCATGCTGACCACTATGTACGGCTGATCCGTCGCCTCCGCTGCGGTTTGACTCATCAACGACTTGAGGCTGTCGCCGGTCAAGCCGAGTTTCGACTTCACCTCGTTGAGGACGCCGAGATTGTCGCTGTAGACCATTCGGGTGACATCGCGCTGGTAGCGGAGCTCGGCTGTCTTCGTGAGCAGCATGACGCTTAGTATCGCCGCGATGATGAAGCCGGAAATCAGCAGCCAGACGGTTTTGCCGCCGTACGAAAAGATTCTACTCACTCCCATTTGCTACCTCATTACCACGTTGGCTGAAACTGGCGATTCTCAGTAGAAGTATACCTTCATACCGGCGCTTAGGTTCGGCATTATCGCCTTCATATCCTCGATGCTGATGCGGAGCGATCCGGGTGGGATCGGTGTCGAATCGTTAGCCAGTCGGGGACCGTTCGACGAGAGTATCTGTGTTCCTCCGTCGAGAGTGATTTTTGTATCGGAGAGATCCGCGACGGTACGCTCTCCGCGTGGAATTGCCGCGGGGGGTGCATCGGACGATTCGGACGGAGATCGCTCCGGCCCAAACTGCACCGGCATCTCGCGCAGCAGCGCACCTTCGCGAGTGAGGTACATGCGCGAGCTGTCGATCGACACGTTCAAGTGCAGCTTCTTGTTGAACAACGCCTGCCGCTTGGCCAGCTCTATCGCGATCCGGAGCTTGTTCTGCTCCGACTGCACGATCGCATCAGAGCGCTCGCGCTCTGCCTGCGTCATGTGCTCCCGCAGCTGCGTCACGTCCTGATTGTATTTCACGCGCTTGGCGACGAGCCAGGCGTCGACTGAGATCATCGCGACCAGCCCCAGCCCGAGTACGAACACGAATCCCGGATAGGCGCGTCTGAAATCGCGCCATGTGCCGCGACGCCGGTCACCTTCCGCGGCGCGGCCGGCGCTGCGGCGCGTCTCCGGTCCCGTCTCCTGCTTAGGTCTGAAGATCTCCATTGTGTCTCTTCGCGCCCTCTCGTCGGGGTGGATTACATTACTGATATTATGGCTATCTCACCGCGAGCGCGGCCAGTCGCGCTCATCGTACTCGATGGCTGGGGCTATCGCCCCGAAACCGAAGGCAACGCGATCGCGCTCGCCAACACCCCGACCTGGGATTCGCTGTGGGGCCGCGGTCCGCGCACACTGCTCGAAGCTTCCGGACTTCGTGTCGGCCTTCCTGAAGGGCAAATGGGCAACAGCGAGGTCGGACACCTGAATCTCGGCGCCGGACGCGTCGTGATGCAGGATCTTGTACGCATCTCTTCGGCCATAACCGAGGGGAGCTTCTTCACCAATCCAGCTCTGACGAGTGCATGCAGGCAAGTGAAGAAGAATGACGGGACCCTGCATCTCATGGGATTGATCGGTTCGGGGGGCGTGCACGCGATCGACACCCACCTGTACGCGATGCTCGAGCTGGCGAAGCGGGAAGGCCTGAACCGCGTGGCGATCCACGCCTTCCTCGACGGACGCGACACTTTGCCCAAGTCCGCGCTCGGCTTCATGGAGGAGCTGCTCGATCACATCAGGAGAATCGGCTCGCCGGCGAAGATCGCGAGCGTCTCGGGTCGCTATTACGCGATGGACCGCGACCAGCGATGGGACCGCACGGGGCTGGCCTATCGCGCCATTGTGCTCGGTGAGGGACCTCCGGTCACTGATCCGCTCGATGCCATTCGCAAGACCTACGAGGCGGGAAAGACCGACGAGTTCATGCTGCCGGTTGTCGTCACGGAGAATGGAGAGCCGGTGGCGCCGATGAAGGACGGCGACGCCGTGATCTGTTTCAATTATCGGTCGGACAGAATGCGGCAGATCGTTCGCGCACTGATCGATCCGAGCTTCGACGGCTTCGATGTCTCGCGGCGCCCGAAGGTCTTGCTAGTTACGCTCACGTGCTACGACAAGACGTTCGATGTTCCAGTCGCGTTCGAGCCGACATCGATGGCGCGGATTCTCGCGGAGGTTCTGTCGTCGCGCGGGCTGGACATGCTGAAGACGGCGGAAACCGAGAAGTACCCGCATGTGACTTACTTCTTCAACGGAGGGGTCGAAGCGCCATTTCCCTGCGAGCACCGCGTCCTGGTGCCGAGCCCGAAAGTGGCGACCTACGATCTCATGCCCGAAATGAGCGCCGCTGGAGTGACCGACGCGCTGGTAAAGGGAATTACATCGGGTGAGCATGACTTCATTCTCTGCAACTATGCGAATGCGGACATGGTTGGTCACAGCGGATCGATCCCGGCAACGATCAAGGCGGTGGAAACCGTCGATCAGTCGCTCGCTCGGGTGTTGAAGGCTGCCGAAGGCGCGGGCATGAGATTGATCGTCACCGCCGATCACGGAAATGCGGAGATGCTGATCGATCCCGAAACTGGCGGCCCGCACACAGCTCACACGACCAATCCGGTTCCACTCGTCATCGTCGATTGGGAGCAGGAGCAGCGGCTGCGCTCGGGCGGCGCTCTGTGCGATGTCGCGCCAACTATATTGTCGATGCTCGGTATCGAGCAGCCGCCGGAAATGACCGGCACCACTCTTGGAGTCGATTAGTGAAGCACTTAATGAGCGCCGTGGCGCTTGCTTGTATTGCCACCACCGCGGGCGCGCAGGTCGCCGGGCATCTTCCTGAAAGCAGTCCCTACCGCGATCTCGAGACCAGCCAGGAATTCACATTCTTCGGCGGTCACTACACCACGGGCAAAGATCCCATTGGCGTCGCGCCGCTCGACGGCCCGATGTACGGGCTTCGCTACCAGGTCCACGTTGGCGGGCCCGCTTTCCTGATGGCGCGCTGGTCGCACGTCAACAGCAGTCGCTTCGCGATCGATCCCACCAAGACCGGGACAGCGCGCCAGCTGGGAAAAAAGAATGTCTCGGTGAATTTGTTCGACTTCGATCTCGCTATTAATCTCACGGGCGAGAAAAGCTTTCACCACTTTGTGCCGGTCATCAACTTCGGTGCCGGCGTAGCGACCTGCGGCTGTTCGTTCGGCGCGGATCCCTACACTTTCGGCACTCCGTTTGCTTTCACTTTTGGTGGTGGACTCAAGTACGTGCCGGGCGGGCGGTTTCAGCTGACAGTGGACTGGAACGACTACCTCTACCAACTGAAGTACCCGACCGCATACTACGTGATTCCCACCGGCGGGACTGCTGCCGCGACCGGCAACCAGGCTCGTTCATTCTGGAAGAACAATCGGGCTCTGACGTTCGGCGCCTCTCTGCTGTTCTTTCGGTAACCTGAACCGCTCCTCGGTGGGCGGACCCGGAGGAAGCGTGGAAAAGGATTACGAAGACATGATGGAGACCGACGAGCTCAGCGACAACGAGCTGCGCGCGCTCCTGCGCGACACTTTCGATCAGCAGCTCGCCTTCGATCCCGATGATGTCGAGGTGTTCGTTCGAGACGGCATCGTCAGGCTCGCCGGCCGGGTCGGGACCGAGGAGGAGCTTCGCATCGTAGAGCGCGTGGTCACCGATCTGATCGGTCTCAAGGAGCTTCGTAACAACATCGTCGTCGATCCAATTCGACGCGCCGAAAGTCCCGAGCCGATCGACGAGCATGTGGTCGACGAGGAGCTGCACGAAGGACTCCTCCTCGGGGATCGTGCGCGCTCCGAAGACCCGGAAGCCGAGCATCTGCACGAAGACCTCCGCGCGGAGCTATTCGGAACGACCGACATGCAGGAAGCGATCGAGGGCGGGATTCCATGGAATCCGCCCGATGGTCCGACGCCAGAGGGCCTCAGCGGCTCGGACGCAACCCCGAACGTGATGAACGACGATCACTAGGCACCGGCGCTCGGCATTGCGCAAATTAAGGCATGCCGAGCGCTTCTCTTACCAGACGAATCTCCTTCTCAGCCGCTCACCGATACAGTCGCCCTGAGTGGAGTGACGAGAAGAACGCCACCACTTTTGGCGCCTGTGCGTGGCCGAACTTTCACGGACATACCTACGTGTGCGATGTGACAGTCGGCGGTCCGATCGACGACAAGACGGGATTCGTCGTTGACCTCGGCGTCCTCGACCGGATCCTCGAGGAGCAGGTGAAGGATCGCTTCGATCACCGCAACATCAACCTCGATGTGCCGGAATTCGCTGACGGCAAGCTCGTCCCAACCGGGGAGAATCTGGCGCGCCACATCTTCGAGCGTGTCGAAAAGGAGCTGCCGAAGCCGGCCAAAGTGATGCGCGTCACCGTCGGAGAAGACGACAGCCTCAGCGCTACCTACAGCAGGGAGTAACTCAAAATCGTGTCAGATTCTCTCGCGCGCCGCCGTGTCGCGCGTGCGCTCGCAATCGGCGTCGCGCCATTTGCGCTCACCGCATGCGTGACGATGATGAGGACGGTTCACCCCATTTCGTCGCGCGCCGAGCTCGCGCATAGCATCGACTCGCTGACGTCGCAGCCGGTGTTCCGAAATGCGCACTGGGGCGTGCTGATCGTCAACCCACGCACCGGCGACACTCTCTACTCGAAGAACGCGGGCAAGCTGTTCATGCCGGCGTCCAACATGAAGATCATCACCAGCGCAGTGGCGCTGACCCTGCTCGGGCCGGACTACGCCTACAAAACCACTTTTCTGGCCAACGGCGAAGTACGCGATTCTCTCCTCGACGGCGATCTGCTGGTGATCGGGCGTGGCGATCCAACGATTAGCGACAACATGAGAGGAGTCGCCACGACGGTAATGGATGCGCTCGCCGATTCGATTCGCGTTCACGCAATCCGGCAGGTGAACGGTTCGTTAGCCCGCGTTGGCAACGCGTTCCCCGACTCCATCCACGGTTACGGCTGGGAGTGGGACGACCTCGGCGAGTACTACGGCGCGGGTGTGGACGAACTGATCTTCAACGAGGGAATGGCTCCCACGACGCTGCGCCCACCGCCCGACACCGTCAGGGACAGCCTCTACTCCGGACCCGCAAAGGACCCGGCGACCGGCTATCTGAACGCGCTCCACGATGCGCTGGTGCGAAAGCACATCACCGTTGAAGCAGGAGTGATGGACAGCATTCTGGCGACTCCCATCAAGATGGACACGCTGTTTACGTTCACTTCGCTTCCCATGCGAAACATCATCCCGGCGCTAATGAAGCCGTCGCAGAACCAGATCGCGGAGATACTACTGAAGACGATCGGGCTCGAGCGCGGCGGAATGGGCACGTCTGACAGCGCCCGAAAGATCGTCGGACAGCAGCTGCTCGCCTGGGGCGTGCAGCCAGACGGATTCGTGATTCGCGACGGAAGCGGACTTTCCCGCCACGATCTCGTTTCCCCCGAGACGATTGTGAGGGTGCTCGACAGGATTCAGCAGGACACCGCGTTCGCCGTTTTCTACAACGCGATGCCCATCGCTGGTGTCGACGGCACACTCAAGGACAGGATGAAAGGCACTCCGGCCGAGGGCAACGTGCACGCAAAGACCGGCTCGATCGCGGCGGCGCGCTCGCTCTCCGGCTACGTCACGACGGCCGACGGTGAGCGCCTCATCTTCAGCATCCTTGCCAACAACTGGACCACGCCGAGCTCCGCCGTCACCGACATCTCGGATCAGATTGCGATTGCGCTCGCGGCGTATCGCGCGCACTGACATTTCTTCTTGATTTCCAGGCTTCGCGCCCGATAATCAGCCTATGCTGACAGTCGCGGAAGCGAGCGAGCGCATCCTGGCCGAGATCCGGCAGCTCGAGGTTGAATCCGTTCCTTTGCGTCGAGCGCTGGGGAGGGTGTGCGCCGAGGACATCGCCGCAACGGTGACGATGCCCCCCTGGAGCAATTCCTCGATGGATGGTTACGCCGTCCGATCGGCTGACATCACGCCCGTGATGAGCGGCGAGCCGGTGAAGCTGCGCGTCGTAGCGACCATCGAGGCGGGCCAGTTCGCGTCACGGCGTCTCAAGCGCGGCGAGGCGATGCGGATAATGACCGGTGCTCCGGTCCCGGACGGCGCCGATTCGGTCATCAGAAAGGAGCACACCGACGGCGGAAGCGCGAAGGTCGAGATTCGCGACGCGACCGACGTGTGGAAGAACATCCGGCCGGCGGGCGAGGACTTTCACGCCGGCGATCTGCTGGCGAAGCGCGGAGCTCCGGTCAAGCCAGCCCTGATCGGCGTTCTCGCGTCGAGCGGCGTGTCAGCAGTAAAGACTTTCAAGCGGCCGCGGGTCGCGATCATCAGCTCCGGGAACGAGCTGGTCGACATCGACGATTTCGACGAGGTGGTCGCGCAGCGGAGGATCGTCTCGTCAAACAGCTACACGCTCGATGCCATGACCCGCGTGGCCGGCGGATTGCCTGTTGACCTGGGTATCGCCGCCGACACCAAGGCATCGCTCAAGAGAAAGCTCGAGAAAGCGCGTGGTTGCGATCTCATTCTGACATCCGCGGGGGTCTCCGTCGGCGATCTCGACTATACGCGCGATGTCTTCGCGGCGCTGGGGGGAGAGCAGATATTCTGGAGAGTCAAGATGCGACCCGGCGCGCCGCTAGCTTTCGGAATGCTCGATGATATCCCGTGGCTCGGCGTCTCCGGCAATCCGGTATCGGCAATGGTGAGCTTCGAGCTGTTCGTACGGCCGGTGCTGAGGAAGATGCAGGGCCATTCGGCGCTGTTCCGCCGGACCGTAACTGTCACTGTGGAGGAAGATGTGAAGATCGGCGCCAACCTGACGCATTTTCTCCGCACGGTCGTCGCGAGAGATGGCGATGGAATGCTCGTCGCGCGCCTCACCGGCCATCAGAGCTCGGGCGCGCTCACATCGATGGTGAGAGCGAACGCACTGCTGATCGTGCCCGGGGATACGCCAAAGGTCGCGAAGGGGTCACAGCTCAAGGCGCTGATGCTCGATCAGAGTCTCGAAGAGACGTCGGTGTTCTCTCTGTGATCGACAGGCCTGATCTCCCCAACCTCGGCAGAAGCGCGGTTCTCCATGGTGACGCGCTGGTCGTCGCGCTCACCCGACGTTTCCGAACTTCGATCGAAGACGCGACGGTGGACGAACGCACGTTCAGCATCCTCAAGCCCGCGAACCCCGACGATCTCATTCGCGAGGAAGATTTCGTCATGGACGAGCGGCTTCCCTACTGGGCCGACGTCTGGCCCTCGTCCATCATCCTGGCGGAGAAACTGATCGAGCTCACCGGTACCGGACGCACGGCGCTCGAGCTGGGTTGCGGCGTAGGGCTCAGCACATTGGCAGCGACGAGTGCCGGGTTCGACGTGCTGTCGACCGACTACTACGTGGACGCGCTCGATGTCACCCGCGCGAACGTTTTTCGGAATCTCGGAACGACAGCGCGCACGCGGATGGTCGATTGGCGCCATTTCCCCGAGGACCTCGGGACATTCGATCTGGTGTTCGCGTCCGACGTGCTGTACGAGAAAGAGTACGCCGAGTTATTGCCGGTTCTTCTGCTGCGTCTCCTGACACCGGAGGGAATCGCGCTGATCGCGGATCCTGGACGTGTGGCCGCCCCGATATTCGTCGAGGCGTGCGCGACGCACGGGCTTGAGATCCGGGAAAAAGAAACCCGGCCGTTCGAGGCCGGGGAGATCAGGCAGAAGATTGATATTTACGAGATAGCGCGGAGGGATTAGTCGAGGGGCTTCGTGCCCGACCGGCGGCGCTTCAGGACGCGCGTGAGTGTAAAGAGCAGCATCACGATGACCGCGAATCCCAGGATTGAGAAGTCGTAGCGCCCGAAGATGAAATCAATGCGCTGGTCGGGAAGAAACGCCGGTCGCCGAGGGCTCGACCCGGTGCTCGACGCTGCCTGCACGACAAGCTGAAGCGCGGAAATCGCGAGCGACCTCATCACATCTGCCGGTACTTCGGCCCGCTCCCGCCCTCCTTCGGCGTCCATCGTGGGCCAATAACGTCCGTCGCCTTGCAGTCGATGCAGTTCGCAGGGCTGACCACCAGCCGCTCCCCGTCCCGCTCGTAAACTCCGGCGGGGCACATGTGCGTGTACAGCTCCGCAACTTCAGGCGTGATGTCGGGTCCGACGATGAGGTGCGATGGGATGTCGTCCCTCGTCGCGTTGCCCGATTTGAAGACAGCATCGAGCTTGCTGAAGGTGAGTTTTCCATCAGGCACGAACGGCTGCGGCGGTGTCACTTGGCGCGCGACGGCGGCATCGGGGTGCGACGTTATTTTCCCGCCGAGCAACGCGCCACCCGTCACCGTCATGAGTCCGGCCTTTAGACCCGCGACGTAGAAGTTGCTCTCCTGAAATGCGAGCCGCATGTTGCGCCGGCCGTAGAGATCCTTTGCGATGAAGCTCCCTTCCACCATCGCATCGTACTCCTTGAGCGACGCCGACGATGTGTCCTTTTTCTTCAGCGCATCGAACGCCGCCCGTGCCGCGAACATCCCGGACTGCATCGCGTAGTGGATTCCCTTGAGTGACGCGACTTCGACGAAACCGGCGGAATCCCCTACGATCATGAGACCGTCGCCGTGGCGGCGCTTGGGCAGCGCGTAGTACCCGCCCTCGGGAATCGTCTTCGCGCCCCACTCGACCATCTCTCCGCTCTCGAGTAGATCACGGAATAACGGGTGTAACTTCATGCGCTGCAGCATCTCGTGCACGTCGTCCGACGTGCGCTTGTAGTCGAGCCCGACGACAAGTCCGAGCGCGACGAGATTCCTGCTCATCGGATACATGAAACTGCCGCCGAAACAATCCTTCGGTACGGGCCACCCAAGTGTGTGCACGACGGCGTCGAGTGGCTTGAGCGTTTCCCAGATTTCCTTCACGCCGAGTGCGAAGATCTGTGGGTTGTCCGACGCTACCTTCTGCCACTCGAGATATGCTTGGGCGAGAGCGCCGCGCGTGCCCTCCGCCAGCACCGTGACCTGCGCGGTGATGTCGGTGGGCGGAGCATAGCCGCTTCCAGGATCGCCAGTCCTCGCCAAACCCGAGGGCGCGGTTCTGACTCCTATCACGCGTTGGCCTTCAGCGAATAGCGACGCCGCCGGAAAGCCGGTGAATATGTTGACGCCGAGCGCTTCAGCTTTTTCGCCAAGCCAGCGCACAATCTCGCAGAGGGACGCGATCTGGTAGCCGTGATTCTGCATCGTTGGCGGCGTCGGGATTCTCACGGCGCGACTTTCGGTCAGGAAATAGACCCGCTCCCCGCCCACTGGCGCGCGAAATGGGAAATCCTTGTCTTTGAGCTCGGGGAAAAGCGCGCGGATCGCGATCGGGTTGACCACGGCGCCGGAGAGCGAGTGTTCGCCGAGCGCGCCTGCTTTCTCGAGCACGCCGATCTGAACGTCACCCAGATCTCCTCCAGCTTCGTTGTCGGCCTTGACCAACCGGGCGAGTGCGATCGCTCCGGCCAGCCCCGCGGGTCCGCCTCCGACGAAGAGAACATCCATCGGAACCGCCTCGGCGTCGGGCCGCTCAGTGAGGATCAGCCGCTCCAATGGGAGCGGTGCCTGATGCGCGCTGGGAAGAAGTTTCGCCCGACTTCCCGGCATTAACCGTGTTCCACGGGTTCGAGGAGCTTCACGGAGCTTTCGCCATTAGTGGTGCTTTTTCGCCTCGCGAACCGCCGCCGTGAGCGCGGGAATCACCTCGAACACGTCGCCGACGATACCGTAGTCCGCAACCTTGAAGATCGGTGCGTCCTTGTCCTTGTTTACGGCGACGATGGTCTTCGACGTACGCATGCCCGCCAGGTGCTGCACCGCGCCAGAGATTCCGACGGCGATGTAGAGCTCGGGACTCACCAGGCGTCCGGTTTGTCCGATCTGATCGCTATGCGGACGCCAGCCGTCGTCGGTGACCGCGCGCGTGGCGCCGACCGCCGCATTTCCGAACGCCGAGGCGAGATCTTCGACGAGCTTGAAATTCTCCGCCGCCTTGAGACCGCGTCCACCCGCGATGACGACCGGCGCCTCGGCGAGATCGAGCTTGCCGCCACCGCCCTGTCGTGTCTCGATCACCTTGACGCGAGCCGTCGCGGGATCGATCGAGGGTTGCGCATTCTCCACCCTGCCCGCTTTCGCGTTCTGAGCCGGCGCGATGACGTTTGGACGCATCGCGATGATGGCGGGCTTGGCGGTAATCGCGATCGTCGCGATGACTTTCCCAATGTTCATGGGATGCCGCACGACAATCGTGTCGCCTTCGATCTCGAACGAGAGAACGTCGGTGACAACGCTGACTCCGAGACGAGCCGCCACGCGCGGCGCGAGGTCGCGCCCCTGCGCGGAGGTACTGAACACCGCGGCCCGATAACCGCCCGATTTTATTCGATCAGCAGCAGTCGCCGTCGCAACTTCGGGACTATAGTTGGCGAGACCTGCGTGCTCGACGACGATCACTGCGTCGGCGCCGTACTGCCCGACTTGAGCCGCCTTCGCGGCAATTCCCGGAGGTCCGAGAAGGAGGGCGTGCACTTCTCCACCGCCCGATTTGTCCGCGAGCATCCGCGCTGCGGTGACAGCCTCGAGCCCGACTTTTCGGACGTCGGTGCCGCGCGTTTCGACAAAGGCAAAGACATTTGCCATCAGAGAACCTTCGCCTCCGTCTGGAGGAGTCTCACGAGCTCCGGCACGGCCGCCGCGCCTTCACCCACGACGCGTCCCGCCTTTCGTTCAGGGGGCAGCTCGAGCTTGCGCACCGTGACCTGCGGTTCGCCGAGCTGTGCCGGCTTCACCTCGAGCGGCTTCTTCTTGGCGGCCATGATTCCCTTGAGCGACGGCAGGCGCGCGGCGTTGAGGCCTTCGTCAACAGTCAGAACGGCGGGGAGCGGAAATTCAACGATCTCTTGCGCGCCTTCCAGCTCGCGCTTCGCCGTGCCCTTGCCGGCTGCAATCTCGAGAGAAGAAATCGCGGTGACGCACGGAAGGCCGAGCAGCTCCGCCGACATTGGACCGACGACTCCATTGGAAGAATCGGGCGACATCTTCCCGAAGAGAATGAGATCGTAGCCACCGGCTTTCAGCTCCGCGGACAGTGCCTTCGCGACCGCGAGGCCATCGAAGGGGACCTTGTCGGCTTTGAGCTGAATTCCGCGGTCGGCGCCCATGCTCAACGCCTTTCGGATGGTCTCCTGTACTACGTCGGGACCCAGCGAGATCACCGTAACTTCGCTGCCTGCATCCTTATCCTTCAGCTTGAGTGCGGCCTCGACTGCCCACGCATCAAAATCGTTGATGTCGAACTTCAGTCCGGCCTCGTCGACCGACACGTTGTCCGCACCGATCCGAAAGCGGACGTCCATGTCGGGAACCCGCTTGACGCACACGGCAATCTTCACCGCGGAATCTCCATGTGAATGATTTCACATAAAGATACACGGAACAGGCAGGTCGCTCTAACAGCGAGGGTCCGGACGCCTCTCACGCCCGGACCCCTTCGCTCCGCTTCGACAGCTGTCGAGCAAGAGTAACACGCCTCCGTCAGAACGTCGTCAGATGCTCTCGATCTCCGAGTTGCGGTGTTCCGCATTCTCGACGAAGCGGTCCAATCGACCGCCGAGGCATTATTCGAAGGCGTTGATCCCCGTAACGGCCTGCCCAAGAATGAGCGTGTGGATGTCGTGTGTACCTTCGTAGGTATACACGCTCTCCAGATTCGCCATGTGGCGCATCGACGAGTACTCGGCCAGAATGCCGTTCGCGCCGAGAAGGCGGCGTGCCTCGCGCGCGATATCAGTCGCCGCGCTCACGTTGTTGCGCTTTGCCAGGGATACCTGCTGCGGAGTGAACGTCCCGGCGTCTTTCAGTCGCCCGAGATGAACGCAGAGAAGCTCGCCCTTTACGAGCTCGGTCAGCATTTCAGCCAGTCGCTGCTGCTGCAGCTGGAATCCCGCGATCGGCTTTCCGAACATCACTCTGTTGCCGGCATAAGCGAGCGCTTCCTCATAGCACGCCTGCGCCGCTCCCATCGCGCCCCACGCGATTCCATAACGAGCCTGCGTCAGGCACATGAGAGGGCTCTTGATGCCGCCCGTCTTTGGGAGCAACGCCGTCGCCGGCACTCTCACATCCTGTAGCACCAGCTCGCTCGTGTCAGAGGCGCGAAGCGA
>DASWBG010000083.1:0-3779 GCA_036390715.1 Gemmatimonadaceae bacterium | reverse complement strand
CGCAATCGATACCTGGAACGGCATCTCTTTTGTCAGCAATCCACTGCTAAGTCCGATCGAGATAAGCGGCCTCTTCTCGGGGCGGCTCGAATTCATCAGCAACAAGAAGGATTTTGACTTCAACATCTCCCTCTACGAGCTGACCGCAAAGAACGAGTACGTTCTACTCTCCACGTACTGGGCGCGCGCGAGCGCTGTCGCTGATCTCTCGAATCGCCACTTGCTGACGCCGGGCAAGCGCGAGCGCCTCGATTTCAAGAGTGTGCGCTTGACGAGCCGACAGACACAGCCGGGCAGCCGGATCGTCGTCCTCATGAGCGTAATCAAGCAGCCAGACATGCAGATCAACTACGGCACGGGAAAGGATGTCAGCGACGAGACAGCGGCGGACGCCAACGAGCCGCTCAGCATCAGATGGTTTGGGGACACCTTTATTGACATCCCTATCCGAATGTGACGGCACCATCCAACGGCCGCTTCTACTGGCTTGACCAAGCAGCCTGGCGCGTTTTCCTCTGACCTGCACTGTAGATCGCGATGCCCAGCAGGTTCGCCCCGACGATTACGACTATGATCTTGGCGGCGAAGATCTGCCAGCTCGCAACGTCGATGATCGGAAAGACCGATAACGCCGAATAGAGAAGACTCACGGCAAATCCGGATATGGCGGCAATGCGGAGCAATCGAGATGGCCGTCGAGCCAGGTTGGGCACTCCGAAAATCGGGATGGCAAACAATGCGAGATATGTGAGCGCGTAGAAAATCCCGGCCGCGTTCTCGAGAAGCTGAAACGCCTCCTGCACTCCGACGCCCGCCTGCCCCACCAGCGTGAGCGCGATCGTGATGGCGCTCACGAACAGAATTGAATTGACCGGTGTCCTGAATCGCGGGTGGAGCCGCGTGAACCAGGCGGGCAGCAGATTGTCCCACCCGGCGACGAGCGGCAACCTCGTGTTCCCGTTGAATATCATCGTCACCACGCCCACCTGTCGCAGCAACAGCAACAGGATCAACGCCGGCACGATGAGCCGCGCGATTCCCATACCAGCGAAGCCGATACTCAGTGTCTGCGGAATCGGGCTCACCAAATCGATGCGATCCGCCGGCACCAGCGCGATCACACTGTTGGTTCCGAGTATGAACATGATTGCTATGACAGGCGCAGCCAGAAGGACCGAGCGTCCGACTGTACGCGCCGGACTGCGCGACTCACCCGCCATTATAGCCACGTACTCGAATCCGCTCAGCGCGCCCAATGCCATCTTGCCGAAGATGTTGAGACTGTAGGGCGTGAATGCCGGGACCGAGACGTCGAGCGGATGGTATGAGAGGGGCCGGCCGTGTCCGAACGCGACTAGAGGAACAATGAGAAGCGCCGCGAAGGTAAGCACCTGGGCAAAACCACCAACGTCCTGTACCCACCGTCCGATACCGAGGCCGAGTACAGAGATGCCGGTGACGAACAGCAGAGAGAGCGTGCTGACGATCGGAGTGTACCACCACAGCTGCGACAGCGACGCGGTACCCCCGGTAAGGAGATAGGACGCGTTAGTCGCGATAGTGACGCCGAATGTGGCGATGATCAGGACGGCGTAGGCCCACAGGTTCCAGGCGACCATGAATCCCGCGAATTTCCCCAGCGCAATCGTCGTCCACTGATAGACTCCGCCCTCGAGCGGCATCAGACGGCTGAGGTATATGACCACCCAGGCCTGGGGGAGGTAGTACAAAGCGATCGCGAGGAGCCAGAAAACGGTGTGGGATGATCCGAGCTTGGCGGCCGTTCCAACCCAGCCCGACCCCACCACGTAGAGGATCTGCATCAGCACCAAGTCGACGAGCCCGAGCTCTTTGCGGAGCCCGGCACTCCTCGCCTCGACCTCAGCGATGCGGTCTACCGCGACTTGGCCGGCCAAGTCCTTAACAGTGCGTGTGGAATTCTCTCAGCGATTCAAAATGAACAGGTCGACAGTATCGTCCTACCGAAGTACCGGCCTGATTCTGTCGCGCCAGATCGCGTAACCGCGCGCGTTCATGTGCAACCCGTCCTCGACAAACAGCTCGCGTCTTGGCCGGCCAGACGGGTCCAGCATCGGAGTGAATACGTCGACGTAGCCAAGCCTTTTGTCTGTACGGGTAAAATTGCTTATCAGTCGATTGGTTTCGCGGATTTTGCCTATAAGGCTGTCCCGTGCAAGACTCGGCTTGATCGACACGAATACGATACGCGTGGCCGGCAGCTTCCGGTGAACGATCGAGGTAAAGGTCTGATAATCGTGGAGGACCCGGTCAGGCGTCTCACCCTCCACCAGATCGTTCTCTCCCGCGTAGATGACCACCAGCGGGGGCTTGTACGGTAAAACGATGCGATAGACGGACTGCACGTTATCCGCGAGCATTGATCCAGAGATCCCCCGGTTCAGGACCGGGAAGTAGCCGAAGTCCTTTTCGAGGGTTTCCCACATGGCGATGGACGAGCTGCCCACAAAGACGATCGACCCCGGGACAGGCGGGTGGACCCGATCAGCCTCCTCGAACTGCTGGATATCGGAGACCCACCGCAGCGGCTCGCTAACCGCAGTCTGGCAAACGACTTGTGGCGCTCCACCGAGCGCGATAGCGGCGATGAGCGAACCGGACAGTACACGCATTCTTGGATCTCCTTCGGGAACCAGCGATGATCGGAAGCTTGGCTGAAAAACTCGCCTATTGACAAATCCGCGCCAGTGTTGAATTTTCAACAGGGTTGAATTTTCAACACTAAAGCGGACCAGGCTCCCTGGATCCGTTCCAGAGCTTCCCATGACCGTCACGCTGATGCCAAAATCCGAAACGACCACCGCCGCCCTGACACGACGCGAGACCCAGGTGATGGACATCCTCCATCGCCGTTCGGGCGCTACCGTCGCCGAGATCATGGCGGACCTCCCAGACCCGCCGACGTATTCAGCAGTGCGATCGGTCCTGCGCATCCTCAGCGAAAAGGAGCTGATCACGCATCGGGAAGACGGACCGCGCTACATATACTATCCCGCCAAGCCCACTGAAACCGCCCGCGAAGATGTCCTCGCGCACGTCGTCCGCACATACTTCGGCGACTCCACGGAACAGGCTGTTACCGCACTACTCCGGATGTCCGACGTCGATCTCAGCGACGCCGAGGTCAAACGGCTGCGCAACACGATCCGTCGCGCGCGGCAGAGCGGGAGATGATGCCAATGATATCGACAATCTTCTCGGGACTGGGCGGCCTCACGGGCTCGAGCATCTCAATGGTGGTGTTGCTGGCGAAGGCGACGCTCATTCTGTTGGTCGCGCTCGGAATAACGCTCAGCATGCAGCGGGCTTCGGCTGGCGCCCGTCATCTCGTATGGCTCGTCACGCTCGCCGCATTGTTGCTCGTGCCGGCGCTCACGGCGTGGGCTCCAATCCCAATCAGGGTTCTTCCTGCTAGCGTCAAGTCCGAGTCCGCTGTGGCACCGTCTTCCAGTCCGTTGATACTGACGAACCGCGCCGGAAAAATCGATAAGGTGGGAGTACTAACCGCGCCCGTCCTAACGGGCAATGAAGCTGTGCCATCAAGCTGGTGGGAAAATGCGCTGGCCAGGTCTGCGGTGCTGAGTGGACTCTCGATCGTCTTCTTCATCTGGGCCGCGGTTCTTGTCGTGATCGCCGTGTCCCTCGGCTTCGCAACACTAGCCGTTCGACGGATCGTCAATCGCGCCCGGCCGCTCGACAGCCAGGACTGGCTCGCGCCGCTCTGGGAAGTCTCGGACAGG
>DASWBG010000082.1:0-10499 GCA_036390715.1 Gemmatimonadaceae bacterium | reverse complement strand
CTCAGTGCACCCGCCGGTCACACGTCTTACCGCATCCTCGTAGATGTGGTCGAGAATCGTCTGGCGATGAGTACGCACCCGCCGCTCGTCGAAGGAGGGAGTCTTCCCTTGCAGAACGCAAAGACGCCACGCATGAGTCCGGCCGTTCAATTTCTTGTTGAGACTTCCGGGCGTTTCACGAGAGATAACCGCCTGACCGTGCTTATGATCGGCGCCGCCACGGATGTAGCGTCCGCGATCCTTACCGACCCAACCATTGTTGACCGTATTCGCGTCATCCAAATGGGTTTCACCGACGAGAAAGGTGGCGACGAGTTCAACATTGCCAATGACGTGCATGCGGCACAGGCGATCCTCGACTCAAAGGTGCCGCTCGTCATCGGACCCGGCAACGTCTGCCGCGCAAGTCTCTCGCTCAGCCTGGATCAAGCGCGTGCAATGCTAGCCACCCGCGGAGCAATTGGAGCGTGGCTGTGGGAGGAATATCAAGCGTGGTACTACCGTGCCGTCAAGCCGCTCAGGGTCGATGATTTCTCCAAGCCCTGGGTCATTTGGGATGCCATCACTCTTGCCTACGTTTTGGGAATGACCGAGCAGCACACATTGCCGCGACCGAGCATGCGTGACGACATGACGTTTGAGCAGGGCAGGACCGATCGGACCGTCACCTGGATCACGGACGTTGACGAGAAGCGAATGTGGGCCGATTTCTTGAGTCTCATCGATGCCTATCAACGAACGCATGCAGTCGGAACCAGGAATGGGGTCGGTCGTTTGACGTTCATGATGCCTTGACCGGACTATGTGTGGCGGCGCGCATGGCGTCACCGATCTGGCTCAGTGACTGTCACGAAGCGATCAATCGCGGGACGCTGCAGCACCTGTTTCGTTCCGGATGGCCAATAGATCACGACGCGGTCGACCCATTCATGAGCCCCAAGGCCAAAATGCAACCGCCGGTCGTTCTGGCTCGCGAATCCCGTTCCGCCGTCGACGACCCGCCGCTGCCTTAGATCTCCCGACTCGAGCACCACCTCGGCTCCAATTGCGCTGCGATTGCTGCGCGTGCCGACGAGCTTGAACGCGATCCAGTGGTTGGCGCTGTCGGGATAGTCGCGATACAGAACGGCGCGTTGGTTCTGGTTGGCGACGATCACATCCACCGAGCCCCGATTCGAGAGATCGCCTAGCGCCACCGCGCGGCCGTCGTACGTGTCGGTTATACCGACCTTCTTTGCCACGTCTACCCACCCGGCAACGCCGCGATTGATGTACACCCGCGACCGCTCGTAGCCGGACAGGCTCGCGTTTCCGAATGCAGGCCAGGTCGCCGCATCCTCGAAGAATCGTCCGTTGGCGCCGGCGATTTTCGACATCGCGTACCAATAACTCTTGTTGGGATCCGCCGAGATGAATCCGTTGGCCACGAAGAGCTCGTTGGCGCCGTCGTTATTGAGATCACCAAACTGCGCGCCCCAGGCCCAGCCGGCGTCGGCAATCGCGCCTTCGGCAACGTTGCGGAACCGGCGCGATTCCGGCATTTCGTTGAGCCGGAGGTTGTTGTTCTGAAAGAGGTATCCGCGCTCGGAGATGTTGGTGACGAAAGCATCGAGGCGCCCACGATTGAACGCATCGCCAAGCGTGGCCGACATCCCGCTCTTGGATTCGCTCTCCAAACCAGCCGTTGTGAGAACGAATCGACGTCCGTGGTCGTTGAGATAGAGCTCCTCGGGGCCGTAGTCGTTGGCGAGATAGATGTCTGGCCAGCCATCACCGTTGAAGTCGGCTGACGCTGCAGCCAAAGTCCAGCGGGTACTGCCCACGCCCATCTTGTCGGTCACGTCTTCGAACTTGCCATTGCCCAGATTGTGAAAGAGCAGATTCTTTCCGCCGTTGGTCGCGAACTCGAAGCTGTTGTGCATGATCTTGGTAGTCGTGAGATGCCATAGATCAATGTCGCTTCGGAAATACGCCGTCACGTAGAGATCGAGCAACCCGTCGCGATCGTAATCCAGCCAGATCGCACCGTTGCTGTTCACCCAGCGGTGCAGGCCGGCCTTTTCGGTAACGTCCTCGAAGTGGTGACCGTCGACGTTTCTGAATAGCGCCAGATAACCGTAGCGGTACACCAGCACGTCCTCGCGGCCGTCGTTGTCGAAGTCGCCCCATACGGCGCCCATCGACACTCCCTCGCCCGGCTTGTTGAGATCGGTGAGACCCGCGCTGGCCGCGACCTCCTCGAACGTACCGTCGCCCCGATTGTGGTAGAGCGCGTTGGGCTCACCGAAGCGGCTGTTGGTGAAGTAAAGATCGGGCCTGCCGTCGCCATCGAAGTCGGTGACGGACACTGACGCTCCCAGAGCTGCTACGTGCGGCTCGATGCCCGCGATCTTTGGATCGAAGCTCGGCCGATGGTGGACGAAATCAATCCCGGCCGCCAAAGTCTCGTCACGCAGAACAAATCCCGGGTGCGCAGCGTCCGCGGCCGCGCGACTCGGCCCGCGATCCAGGCGCATCGCGAGCAGGAGAGCGGCAAGGAAGGGTACGGCGATGATGGCGCGCCGAATTGCGGGGCGGGGGCGGTGCAACACGAGTCAGAGTATAACGCCCGTCCCTCACGGCAGCGACAATGTTCCAGCGGTGAACGTATACGTAGCGTGGACGAATGACCGAGTGTCGGTTTCGGCGGTGGCCTTTCAAATGCGCGTCGCCTGCCCTTGCGTTGAAAGCCAATGCGCTGTCCAAGCAGCTCGTCAGTTCACTTCCTTCCGCCGGAGCTTCTATGAAATCACTGCTTTTTCTCTCGGTCATCGCACTGCTTGCCGCCTGCGGCCAAAGCCCGACGGCACCTTCAACGCAATCCGGCGTGCGGTCGAATCTTTTAGTCGTGCCCGGTGCGGTAAGCGCGGCCAGAAACCCCTCCGGCACAGGGCAGCCCAGCCAAAGCTGTCAGGCAGAACCGACACAGCCCCACGGATTTGGCACAGGTGGCTTTACTCACGCCACTACCGTTTACGCCGGAAGTCCTGGCACGCCATCGCTCGCGAACGGCAACTCGCACGCAGTATCGCAATACGATGTAGCCTGTTACCAGGTCTCCAGTAAATAGCCAGGCATTTCACGACTTGGGCCCCGCAGCCGGTGATCCGGTAGCGGGGCCTTTCTCGTCGGCGATATTAGCCAGCGATGGGTGTGTTGTAGCCAGCGATGGGTGTTTGGAAGTCGACGGGCATTTTGCGCGATCGCACCGTTCACCCGCCAGCCTTGCCGCCTTTGTGCGGGCCACTGCCCAGGGCGGTTCGCCGCGGTAGGGCGAGCATAGTCCCTTCGCCTACAGGCGGTAGGCGTTTACCTGACTGCTTTTTCTGGGTGCTTGCGCGAATGTAGGCCCCACGATGACCGCCCCCCGCCACACGACATCCAAAGCCGAAGAGTGGCGGCAACTCCTCCTGTACTGCGTCGCGGGGCTTCTGGTCTTCGAGACCCTGACCGGCCTCGCGATCTATCTACTGCCGTTCAGCGTGCCGAACCAGTGGATGGTGGTATTTCATACGCTGGCAGGCGTGGCCTTCGTGCTCCCGTTCGCATGGTACCAGGTGCGCCACTGGAAGCTCTATTGGTCGATTCGGCTGTCGCACGTGGTGCTCACAGGCTATTTCGCGATGCTCGCGACGATCGTGCTCATCGTCTCGGGGCTGGTGCTGACGCTTCAGGCGATCCTCGGTACGCGCATCAGCCGAGTCTGGGACCTCTTGCACATTTGGGCGACATTCGGATTGCTCGCATCCCTTCTGCCGCACGTTGTGACCCTGATTGTCCGGGCTGCTCGCGCCAAGGCGGCAGCACTCGGTGGCGCCCTGCATGCCGCGTCGCGCCGGTTCCAGTACGTCACCGGCCTTCTTGCCGCGGCCCTTTTCATTCCGGTAATTGTGGCGTCGATCGTGTACCGACCGCCGGAGCTGAACAATCAGTTCCCGAAGGACTACAGTTACGTGTACGGCCCCAACCGACCCTTCGCGCCAAGCCTGGCCCGCACCGCGAGCGGCGGCGCGTACGATTCGCGATCGCTCTCCGGCTCAGAGTCATGCGGCACGTCCGGCTGCCACAAAGCGATCTACGACGAGTGGGCGGTAAGCGCCCATCGGTACGCCGCCATGGACCCGGCCTTTCAAAAGGTGCAGACGGTGATGGGCGAGCAGAACGGCCCGGAGTCCACCCGGTATTGCGGAGGATGCCATGATCCGATCTCCCTCTTCTCCGGCACGAAGAACATCTTCGCCAAGGATCTCACGAGTCGGGCTGGATACAAGGAAGGAGTGTCCTGCGTCGCCTGCCATGCTATAAAGAAGACGGACGAGAAAGGGAACGCCGCGTATGTCATGTCGCAGCCCCAGCGCTACCTCTTCGAGCTGGCCGGCGGCACCGCTCCCAAAGCCATGAGTGACTTTCTCATCCGCGCGTACCCGCGCCAGCACGTCCAGTCGCTTCAGCACAAGCTCTTCAAGAGCCCGGAGTTCTGCGCGGGCTGCCACAAGCAGTTCATCGACGAGGAGATCAATCACGTTGGGTGGGTGCAACTGCAGAATCAGTACGATAACTGGCGCAAGAGCCGCTGGAATCACGGAAAGGATCCGCGCCAAACCATCGAGTGCCGGGAATGCCACATGCCGCTTCAGGCATCCGACGAACCGGGCAGCGGTGACGATCTCGATTACAACCGCTCGCCGAATGACGGGAAGCACCGCAGCCATCGGTTCCTCGGTGCGAACCAGTTCATTCCGCTCGCACTCAAGCTTCCGGGGGCGCAGGAGCAGGCGCGCCTCACCGAGAAGTGGCTGCGCGGCGAGATCGAGATCCCCGAGATCGCCGACAAGTGGCGCAAGGGCCCGGCCATCCCCGTCGAGGTGACGGCGCCGACGAGCGCGCGGCCAGGTGCGCCAATCACGATTCAGACGGTGCTCACGAACAACAAGGCGGGACACGATTTCCCGACCGGACCGCTCGACATCATCCAGGCCTGGGTCGAGCTCAGCGTCACCGACCAGACCGGCCGCGTCGTGTTCCAATCGGGACAGCGGGATTCTGCGAACTTCATCGCGCCGGGCACCTTCATGCTCAAGGCAGAGCCGGTGGACCAGAACGGCAACCTCATTGACCGGCACAATCTCTGGGAGATGGTGGGAGTGCGTTATCGTCGTTCGCTGTTCCCCGGATTCTCGGATCAGGAAAAGTTCACCTTCCCGTGTCCGGCAGCTCACGCCACCGAGCTTCACGTGACGGCCCGGCTCATGTATCGAAAGGCCGACCAGTATCTCCTCAACTTCCTGTTCGGGAAGGAATCAGGTATCACGGCCCCAGTCACAATGCTGTCCGAGGATCGCAAGACGATCCGTGTGACAAGCGGCGCTTAGGCCCGGGCGCGCGTGACGCGGCGAAGGCGGCTGTTGCTCCTTACATCGGCTGGGGCGTTCGTGTTTCTCGCCGCGGCCAGCGCTGCCGCGCTGCGCCGGCGCGGGTCGGAGAGGACCTACCAACCCGGTGAAGACCGGGAGGGAGTGACCTCGGAGCTTTCGCGCGATCTGCCAGCGAACTACCCGCGCGTAACCTTCACGGACGTGACTCGATCTTCGGGAATCGGGTTCCAGCATTTCAGCGGAAAGCGCTCGTCGCAGCTTCCGGAAGACATGGGGTCCGGAGCCGCCTGGGGTGACTACGACAACGATGGCTGGGTGGACCTCGTGGTCGCGAACGAAGTCGGCCCGCTCACCATCTCCGACAGCGCACGCCGGCAGTCGCCGGCGCGCGCACGGTTGTACCACAACGACCACGGCACGTTCAGCGACGTGACCGACAAGGCTGGAATCGATTTCCGCGGCTGGGGGATGGGCGTCGCGTGGGGCGACTACGACAGCGACGGCAACATCGACCTCGTTCTCACCGCGTACGGGCGGAACGTCTTATACCACAATAATGGAAACGGCACCTTCACTGACCGCAGCCGCGTGTCCGGGGTTGGCGCGCCCGTAGGGTTCTGGACCGGCGCGTCATGGGGCGATTACAACCGCGACGGATTTCTCGATCTCTACGTCACCGGATACGTGAAGTACAAACGCCCTGACGCCGGGGCCGCACAGTCGCGTTACGACATCGAGAATCCTGCCAGCATCAATCCGGCTTCCTTTCGTCCAGAGCGAAATCTCCTCTTTCGCAACAATGGCAACGGGACCTTCACCGAGGTGGCCGCAGCCGCGGGCGTTGCCGACATCACAGGGCGAGGACTCTCCGCCGCATGGGTGGATTTGGACGGCGATGGCTGGCTCGATCTCTACGTGGCCAACGATCAGTCGGACAACGCGTTGTTCCGAAACCTTGGCAACGGCAAGTTCGCCGACATCAGCCACTCGGCACGAGTTGCCGACTATCGCAGTGCCATGGGGATCGCCGTCGGCGATTGGGACAATGACGGCGCGCAGGACATTTTTCTGACGCACTGGATCGCTCAGGAAAACGCGCTGTACACGAACCAGCTCAGCGAGTCGAAGAAGCGACTCGGGGGTGGTGACGTGTCCAAGCTGACGTTCATGGACGAAGCCGACCGCTTCGGGCTCGGCCAGATCTCGCTCGACTTCGTGGGTTGGGCGACGTCGTTTATCGACTACGATAACGACGGCAAGGTAGATCTCTTCGTCGTTAACGGCAGCACGCTGCAAGACAAGACCGATTCCACGCAGCTGGTACCGATGCGCAACCAGCTGTTCTGGAACCAGGGACGCCGAGCCGGATTCTTCGACGTATCGCCGGTGGCGGGCGCAACGTTCGGAAAGGAATTCGTGGGGCGCGGCGCCGCCTTTGCCGACTACGACAACGATGGTGACGAAGATGCCTTCATCGTGAACCACGGCGGACCAGGGATCCTGTTGCGCAACGACGGTGGCAATCGCAACCACTGGCTCCAGGTCGAAGTGCGTGGCACGAAGTCCAACCGCCAGGGAATCGGCGCCACCGTTCGCGTGGTCGTGGGCGACACCACTCAGACGCGGCAGATCGGCGCGCAAAGCTCATATCTGTCGCAGAACAGTCTCATCGAGACGTTCGGACTCGGCGCCGCCACGCGTGCTGACACCGTCGAGGTGCGCTGGCCGGGCGGTGCGCGCATCGTGCGCGCCACAGTATCGTCCAATCAGCGTCTTCTCATCACAGAGGGTGAAACGGCCGGAAACGATCGCGCGCAGGTGCAGGATTTTTGGAAGCTGTATCGCGAGGCGACCTTGCTTCGGGTGGCACACATGACGCAGCGCGCATCGGGCACGTATGCGCGCGCGCTCGAGCTCAATCCGAGGCACGAAGATGTCCTCTACTACTACGGCAGCATGCGCCTCGAACTGGGCGATTTTGCCGGAGCGGCTCAGGCGTGGAGGACGCTCGTCACGGTCAATCCTTCGAGTGCGCGCGCACACTCGGAGCTGGGCTCGCTTTACCTCTGCCTCGACGCCGGGTCACCCTTCCAGCTCGACTCCGCCGAGCAGCATTTCGCGCGTGCCCACGAGATCAACAAGGAGGAGACCGGCCCGCTCGTTCGGCTCGGCGAAGTCGCGCTGCTGCGCGGTGATCTCGCTGCCGCCAAACGTCACTTCGATGCGGTGCTCGTCACGCACGCCGGCAATGGCCTCGCGCGGTTCTATGCCGGATACGTAGAGTGGAAGAACGGGAACACCGCACTCGCGCAACAGCAGTTCGCTCGCGCCGTCGCGGCTGCTGGAACCGCTCCTATATCCGCGCGGCCATCCGGTGAAGGCGATACCAAGCGTGGTATGACGGCACTCGTTGCACGGAACGAACGCTGCGACGGACTACGCAGGCTCACGGAGCAATTGAGAACGGCCGACGTGAGGCGCGACATGGTGACGCGCTATCGGGAGCTCGAAAATGCGCTTTCGGTTGGCCGAGCGAGAGGACGCTGAGCGGGTCTCAGTACTAGCGTCAGGCCATGTCCCGGACCATAGCGGCCTTTGCGGACGCATGGGGTCCGGTCAGCAGCCAGCCGACAAACATTCCAAAGATGAAGTTGGACGACGCTGTCTCTACGAGGTGCGACATTCGCACCGATTCGGGCATGTACGGGTTGGGGAGCAGAAGTAGAGCACTCATTAGCACGGCGAACAGAAACCCTATTGATTGCGCAGTCTCTTGCCATGGCCCTGTCAGGCTCCGAACGACGGGCAGAGCCAGCAGCGTCCAGAACATCGCCCGCAAAATCTGAAACGGGATGAGCCACGGCGTGTCCCGCACCACGGTTCCCATTTGGGTCAGGAACCCGCCTGGGTCAGTGCCACCGTAGTACTCCCGCACCGCCGGATTTCTCCAGGCGATGAAGTAGCCGAATGTGAAATACAGAATCACATAGACAACGGCGATGACCGCGAGCTTCCATACCCATTCGCTCCTCGGCATCACGAGGCGAGAATTCTCCCCAACGTCTAAGTCAGCGGCTTTTCTCTTTCCCAGAATCAAAACTGCGAGCGCCGAGAAGGGCGCGGCGAACAGTGCACCCATCAGGAACAGTCGCGGCAGCATTCCCGCCGGGAGACGCGTGATGAACACGGCCGACTCGATCTGCGCCATGAACGTCGACACGCCGTAGAACACGAAGAAAACAGTCGCCGCGAGGCGCCACCCCGTCCAACGCGAGCGAAGGATGAAGTGAGTCAGAACGATCGTGTCCAGAACGCATACGATGACCAGCGCCAGCGCGGCTGATCCACTTGGCTCCGGCGCGCTCGAGGCTGGCCGTTGACCAACGACGCCGGCTGCGAGCGAGATGCAGATGAACAGAACAATCGTCAGTACGATCACCCGCCCGACAAGGAGCGCGGCCGTTTTCATTTCACCACCCGTGTGTCGTACTCGCGGAGGTAGCGCTGGTGTCGCTGGTCATTGGGATAGGTGTCCCCCGGTGCATACGGGTATGCCTTCAGTCCATGATACGGGAGCGGACCAACGGTAGTGCCAAACGCAGTGTTCAGATCGGAGTCCTTGATCCATCCATCTGTATAGAGCAGGAAGTCGCGCTTCCATCCCGGGGGCAGCGAGCTCGCGGACCTGGCGTCGAACTCGATTGTCGCCTCGTCGCCCGCAGCCATGATGACGTACATGTCGTCCGGACTCCTGAGCAAAGGCAGAATATCGCCAAAGCGTGTGTATTCGCCTTCGATTGGCCGCCAGGGCGAGTCCTTTGCGACGTCGTCGTAGGCGAACCAGTACGGTCCATTGCGGCCACCCCTGCGATACATGCGAGAGAAGCCGCGGAAATGTAGATCGGCCGACATGGGCGCGAGTGTCGTGGTCTTCACCTCGCCGTTCGCGACATCGCGAGCCACGAACGCCTGGTCCCAGTAAATCTGCATGTTCGTGCGAATTCGCACGTGATGATCCGCGGTCGGAAACTTCCCGCCCAGATCAACCACCATCGTCTTGTTCTTTCCCGAGGGGAAGCCGATGTTCGCGAGCGCGGTTTGCCATCTGCCGTTTTTGTCACGCACCTCGAGGGAGGGCGATGATACCTTGATCGCGGATTGCTGCCCGAGCGCGACATTGATGCTGGCGTCGGTGGGATAGATCCAGCCACGCAGAAAAAGGAAAGTCCCGGGGCGGCCCGCGGTGTCACCCAAATCCATAATCAGATCGTGCGATTCCACGACGCCCTGATATTTCGTCGGCGTAAAGTTCGAGACGTATACGTCATCGCTCTCACGTAACGCCGGCAGGACGTCGTTGCCGCGTTCATCCGTTGCGGTGATTGGCAGCTCGCGATGCGCGACCTGGAAAAGGCGGAGCTTCACCGGTCCTGGAGGCACGAACCGCTCGTCCACGAACACGTCCACCGAATCGGGATGGTCGACGGCGAGCAGCTTGACCTCGTCGGCGTACGCAGTTTCCCACAATTCTTCGGTGAGCTGGAGGATATAACGCCCGTCACGCGGCGCTAGCGCGTCGCCCGGAATGCGGAGGTACTCCTGTGACGCGCCGGCGGGAGCGAAGGCGCTCGTGCTGGTTCCACCCATGAGACCGAGCGGCATTCCCAACGCGCTACGCCACATCGCGTCTGTAACAAACCGGAATCGCTTCCCATCCCACGTGTACGCGAGGGCGCACGACCCCTTGAGCATTTCACGCTCGACGACATCCTGATCACCGCCCGGGAAGTAAATGGTTTGTGGCACGCCATTCGGCCACTCCACGCGGAGCACATCGGCCTTGAGGTGTGACCCCAAACCAAAGTGGGTCACGCGACTGGTGGCGACGCGCGTCTGGTAAATCTCACCGGCTCGAAGCTCGAGCCTCGCGCCGATCCCGAACGCGTTGTTCTTGCCGCTGCCATTGCGCAGCCCCTTGAGCTCCACGTTGACTGCGAGGTTGCTATTCCCGAAATCGTTGCGCAGTAGTCGCGGCGCGCCGGTGGCATCCATCAGGAAGAGATCTTCGTCGCCATCACCGTCGAC
>DASWBG010000081.1:0-4084 GCA_036390715.1 Gemmatimonadaceae bacterium | reverse complement strand
AGCGTCTGGGGCAACGCTGCTGCAAGCCAGACGAGAGCTGACAGCGTCAGCGCGGTTCCGAACCCGTGCACTCCGGTGCGCTGCGCCAGGCACAGAAAGGCCGCCGTTCCGACTACTGAGAGCAGCATCGAGGCCGCGATTTTCTGGCTCTCCGGAACCGTGCGCCACATCTCAGGCGTCCTCATGTAATCGCCGTGGAAGATTACGCCGAAAAAAAGCCAGTCGCTCAATGAAATGCCGACGGTTGCCGCGACAAGGGCGAGAAAAAGACTCATTTGGATCTCCCGTGAGGTTGTCCAATCCTGCCGATTAGGCGAGTCGATGACCGGGTCACGATACTGGCTTCGATCGCGGACATCAACGAGATTCTGTTCCGGCCCAGACCAGGAGCTGTGATGCTGCCCATTCGCAAACGTGATACGTGGCGGCGCGCTGTCTCTGCCCTGCTCCGATCGCTGTCGTTAATCACATCCACGAGTCTCGCCGGCCCCGCCTTCTCGCAGACCGTCGACAGCGCGCGATCCCGGACCGTTGTCGAGGGACTGCTGACCGTCACGAACAAGGGAATATCCACTATACCCTCAATCACGCTGGGAAAGCCTGCCGCAATACTGAACGTGTCGATTGCCCGGAGCGGTTTCGCCTTCGAGCCGGAGCTCAAATACGGACTCAATGGGAAGCCGTGGGCATTCATTTTCTGGGGCCGGTACAGGCTCGACCGCGACAACTTCCACCTGACAATCGGTGAGCATCCGTCGGTGAATTTCAAGACTATCACGGTCTCGATAAACCAGACACAGACAGAAGTCATCGAAGCGAGGCGATATCTGGCCGGCGAGGTGAATCCGAGCTACTCGATTTCAAGGAACGTTGGCGTGGGAGCGTACTATCTGTATTCGCATGGCTTCGAGGCGGACATCCCGAAGAACACGAACTTCCTCGCACTCAGGACCACTCTTTCGAATGTCCCCCGCTCCGATGGCTATGTCGTCCGGTTCGTCCCCCAGCTGTACTACCTGAAACAGGACGCGAGAGACGGCACTTACGGCAACTGTATTCTGACTTTCGGCAAAGGGAATCTCCCGCTCTCGATCGGAGCGCAGGTCAACAAGACCATTCGGACAAGCATCCTGGAAGGCGACGATTTCATCTGGAATGTCAGCCTGAGCTACGCCATCAAGTAGGAACAACGAAGGAACTGCAACCGAAGACTACCTGCCAGGTGCAGTGGGCGGGCCCGCCTCGGGCTGCGGGCGGACGCGCTCAACCAATTCAGATGTCGTAGCGTCAAAGCTGGAGGCCTACCATGCAGCTACGGAGGACGAATGTCCGCTTGTGCATCTGCCCGCCTCTTCGCAATTGTCGGCGCAACGATTCTTGGAACCGCACGACAAGCACTCAGCCAGACGGGCAGCGTCGACGAGCTCGCTGGTCTCTGGAAAGCACAGCGATGGTTTGGTCCCACCGCCCGCGGTCCGCTCGTCATCAAGCGTAGCGGCTCGTCCTACACCGCCGACATGCTCGGCCGCAGCATCCCGATTCGCGTCGAGCGCGATGAGCTCTCCTTCGAGCTCCCAAATCAAGCTGGAAAGTTCATAGGAAAGCTGCAGAGCGGCAGCGGCACGATCTTCGGCTTCTGGTTTCCAGCAGGATCTCCAACAGGAATGGTGCGCGTTCTTCCTGTAATGCTGCGCTCGGCCGCTCCAAATCTCTGGCGTGGAGACATCAATCCGCCCGACGACACTTTCACTTTCTTTATACTTGCGCGGAAGCGCGCCGACGGATCGATGGGCGTCTTCCTGCGTAACCCCGATCGCGACATGGGAGCGCTGTGGGCGGTCGACCGGATCGCGCGCGACGGGAATGCGGTCAAGCTGATTTCCAAACGCGGTGAGAAGGAGGAGGATCTCGCCACCGGCAGCTACAATCCTGAAGACTCCGTGCTCACTATCGATTTCTCCGCCCGCGGCGGCAACTACGAGTTCAGGCGCGAGCCTGGCGACGCCAGCGATTTCTATCCGCGGGGCAGGAATCCCGCGCCTTACCTCTATGGCGGCGCGCCCCTCGCGCGCGACGACGGCTGGCCGACTGCCACTCTCGCTCAGGTCGATATCGACCGTCCTGCCATCGAGAAGATGGTGCAGCGAATCATCAATACGCCGATGGAGTCTGTCCACGACCAGCAAATCGACGGCGTGCTGCTCGCGCGTCACGGCAAGCTGGTGCTCGAGGAATACTTCCACGGTCATCATCGCGACGAGATGCACGAGACGCGATCGGCGTCGAAATCCATGACTGCTACTATCGTCGGCGCGGCGATGTACGCGGGTGCGCCACTCACTTTGTCGACGCCCGTCTACCAGGTCATGAACGGCGGCGTCTTTCCACCGAGCCTCGACCCGATGAAGCGGCAGATGACGCTCGAGCACCTGCTGTCGATGTCCTCCGGCTACTACTGCGACGACTCCGACGACAAGGCGCCCGGTCGCGAGGACACGATGTGGGACCAGCAGGCAGAGCCCAATTTCTACCAGTATGCGCTGCGTCTGCCAATGGCGTATCGTCCCGGCGAGAAGGCGATCTATTGCAGCACCAATCCGAACCTGGCGCTTGGTGTGCTGCAGAAAGCGACCGGCGAGTCTCCGCTATACAGCTTCGAGCGATTGATCGCGGGCCCACTCGAGATGCGCACGTACGGATGGGGAACCGACCCGGCTGGAAATCCTTATGGTGGCGGGGGAGCCCACTTTCTGCCGCGCGATTTCATGAAGTTCGGTCAGCTGATGCTCAATCAGGGGACGTGGAACGGCCGGCGAATTCTCTCCAAGGATTTTGTCGCCCGCGCCTCGTCTCCCCTCGTCAAGATCGGAACGCGATCCTACGGCCTCGGCTGGTGGATCTACGATCTTCCGTACAGGAATCGAACGGTGCGTGCGTTCGCCGCGTTGGGAAATGGCGGCCAGAATGTATTCGTCGTACCAGATCTGGATCTGGTAGTCGCGGTTTACGCGAGCAACTACGGTGACAGAGTGCTATTCGAGATTCAGAACGAGCTCGTTCCGAACCAGATCCTGCCAGCCATCAGATAGCGCTCGCAACAGCCGGAAATCCGATCGAGATCTTCCAGCCCAGGCGGTTGGGCCAGCCGATCAGCGCGCGGTCAGAGTGATTTCAGGTACTGTACCAGATCGCGCTGCTGTGCCTCGCTCAGATTGAGTCGGCGGAGATTGTTGTAGTGCGTCACCACCGCTTCCAGCGTCGCCGCGCTGCCATCGTGGAAGTACGGCGCATGTTGCCACAGCCCGCGCAGTGGCGTGGTGCGATAGGATTTGTTCGCCGTGCGCAGTGCATACGCTCCGTTCTGTCCCACCTCGGCGGGAGTGTGCATGACGCCTGAATTGTTGTCTGTATTGTTGACGCCGACGTGGCAAGTCACGCAGCTCTGATTGAAGATTGCCCTTCCCCGCATTGCCGCATCGCCATCGAAACTTCCGGCGGGCGGAGGCGGCGCAGGAAGGCTGTGCTGATAGGCGCGCAGCGATGCGAGCTTCGGCCCGACCATATCGGGTGTCTGACGGATATTGATGCCGAGCCGCGAATCTGAAAAGTTTCCGTGCCCGTGCATCTGCGTCACGCCGACGTAGGCATTCCAGTACGAGATCGGTCCTTCGGCGGTGTATGTTTCGTTGCGCACGCTGGCGAGCCCATAGGCAGGGGGCAGTACGAGCGGCGTACTCTTGCCGTCGATATTGAATCGAGGGTCGTACTTCCCCGGCCCCCAGGAGTTGTAGACAGCTTTCTGGGCCGCCGTGACAGCGGGCGAGAGCGCGATGATCGCACCGACGTTGAGATCTCTGTTGGGCCAGCCGTCTTTTCTGTGGCCGATGCCCTTGGAGAACGCGTCGTCGACTGTCGAATGACACAGTGCGCAGGTGATGCCGAGTCGGGTGAGATTGTCCTTGCCGTTGACAGTCGTCACCGTTCCCTGGAGACCCACGACGGCGTTGAGCTTGAGCAGCGTAACGGTGGTAGCCGGGTCGTTGAGATCGACTTTCCCCGCCTTGATCGCCGCCGCGACGTCGGC
>DASWBG010000080.1:0-5221 GCA_036390715.1 Gemmatimonadaceae bacterium | reverse complement strand
ATTCCGAAAGCCGCAAAGAGTCGCGAGTTCCCTACGTCTGCCGTCGCGGCGAATTCTGTACGAGTGGGTCCCGGGCACAGCGCCGTGACTGTGACACCGCTGTGTCGCAGCTCCTCCGCAAGCGCCTCCGAGAAACTGAGCACGTACGCCTTCGTGGCATAGTAGACCGCCATCCCCGGCCCAGGCTGAAACGCGGCTGTCGACGCAACGTTCAGCAGGCGGCCCGACTTGCGCTTGATCATCGGCGGGAGGAACAGTTTGGTGAGATGCGTGAGCGCGGCGATGTTGACCTGGATCATCTCCAGCTCTCGCTGGATCTTCGTGTCCGCGAACTCTCCTCCCAGTCCGAATCCGGCATTGTTGACCAACACCTCGATCGGAATGTTCTCGTTGTGCAGGAAGTCGAAGATCGACTGCGGAGCGTCGGTTCGTCGCAGGTCGGCGGCGAAGACTTGAACTCTGACGTCGAACTTCCCTTCGATCTGACCCGCGGCGGCCTCGAGGGTATCGCGCTTCCGAGCCACGAGCACGAGATCGAATCCACCGCGGGCGAGAACCTTCGCGATCTCGAGTCCGATGCCGCCGGAGCCGCCAGTGACGAGGGCGGTCTGGTGCTGAGTACCGTTTCTTTTTGCGCGCATGGATTGAAGCTAGCGGTTCCTTGTTACAGCTGGATTACTTTGGGCGAGCATGGATGTGGATTGGTTGATTCGAGCGCTCCAAGTTGCTAGTTTGCTAAGCTATTCCCGAGTAGCTCAGGTGGTAGAGCAGGTGACTGTTAATCACCGGGTCGGGGGTTCGAGTCCCTCCTCGGGAGCTGCATAGAATGCTTCACGACAGAAAATGCAACGGGTCGACCTTCGGGCCGGCCCGTTTTGCTTTGGTGTCTTGATTCGAAGATGCTTGTTGCCTGGTGCGCGTTTGAGCATACGCGCTTACGCCGGTGCGCTTCGCGCGCATATGTCGGCCGGTGGGTCCACGGCGACGACCGACTCGATTATCTCGGCACCCCATATGCAACGATCGCTGTAAGGCGAACGGCGACACGAGCGAGGCATGTGAACGTTGGCCGGAGGAAGCCAGACACCAGATCCTCCTCCCCATGGTCATCACGGCAATCATCTCGCGTTTCCTTGAAAGTCGAAAACGTCGCAAAGCGAGTTTGAGGCGAAATGGATCGCCGGGTGCGTGAGAGCGCGCCCGATTCCTTTCGAGATTTGCCGACTGAAAACCACGATGCCTCAAGGAGGCACACATGCACAAGCGCAATCTCCAAACCGTTCGAACACATTTCGTACGGGCTCCTGCTCCGTCCAGATTTGTCGCAGGCGTCCTCGTCACATTGGCGCTGTTCTCCGCGGCGTGCAGCAACAGCGACCCGGCGTCCCGCATCAATGCGCCCCCGCTCCTCTCCAGCCTGGACAAAAACCCCTCGGCCGCAACGTCGAGTTTCACGGTGCTCGCCAACACAGCGGTCAGCTGCAGCGGCGGGAGCATCACCGGGGACGTGGGCACCTTCCAGGCCCCGGGTGATCTTCCCCCCGGCAAGGTCACCCAGACGACCGGCTGCTTGATTAATGGGACCGTTCACGTGGGGGATCCGGTCGCCAAGGCGGCGTTCAATAGCTTCCTTGACACGTACGCGGCGCTCGCGCCCAAGACGGGGGACGTCTGCCCGGTCATAACGGGTACCCTCGACGGCCAGAACCTGGCGCCCGGTGTCTACTGTGTCAGTTCCGAGGCGAAGACAGGCACCTTGACGCTCACCGGGCCCGCGAACGGGACCTGGATTATAAAGGTCCCGTCTGGCGCTCTCACGGGCACCAACTTCCATGTGGTCATGGCGGGCGGCGCGCAGGCGTGCAACGTGACGTGGTGGGTCGACGCGGCCGCGACCATGACGACCTCGACCTTCCAGGGGAACATCCTTGCCGGGGCGGCCATCACCATGACCGGTGGAACCTTCAACGGGAACGCCTGGGCTAAAGCCGACGTGACGTTCACAGAAGGCACCGTAGTCACCGGCTGCGCGGGCGCAGTCGCGGGCGCTCCACCGTGCAAGGAACACGGAGATCGCGTGACCGGCGGAGGATGGATCATCGGGAAATCCGGTGCGAAGGCGAACTTCGCCGTCTCTGGCGGGATCGACATCAGAAAGAACGCGTTCCGTGGACACCTGGAGTATGATGACAAGGGTGTGAAGGGAAAGAGCGACGACTTTGAGGTGAAGGGCACGGGTGTGACGGCGTACATCTTTCTCGATGCCGTGACCCGGCGTATCGAGGGCACCGCGAAAGTGAACGGCAAAGCCGGCTTTACCTATCGGGTGGATGTGAGCGACAACGGCGAGCCGGGCAGGAAGGATCGGTTCGGGATTAGGATTTGGAACGCCTCTGGAACACTCATCTACAGCGCCTCGGACACGGTCGGCGGCGGGAACATCCAGCTGCACAAAGCACACGGGCGCTCGTGCGATAAAGATGGCGACGATAAAGATGACCACGGTGACGGTGGCCACGGTGACGGTGGCCATGGTGACGGCGGCCATGGTGACGACGGCCATGGTGACGATGGCCACGAAGGAGGATGAAGATGAGGAGGGTTGACGTGCACGTGCCGAATTCAACGTAAGGCTCGCGCCTCAGCCATCGTGCATGTACGACGCGCGGGAGTCGGAGCAAGTCCGGCTCCTGCGTTTCACAATTGTGGCCGCCATCGCCCACTCCTTGATGCGCGGAAGTCGTCTCTCGTTCGGCCTCACACGCGACAATGTTGGCGCGATGCAGATGCGTCCGGGATTACGCTCTGGTTCCGCTGATCAGCTCGGTTTTGTGATGCTCGGCGGCCTCGGGCTTGCAAATGAATGGGTGAGCCCTGATCGACGACGGGGGCGCCCATCCAGGCAATCCGAGGGAGCAACCACATGATCGCAACCAAAACCATCACGGGTCTCACGCTCGCGTGCGCGCTTGCCGTTGGCTCGGCGTGCGCCGGCGTTAGAAAGAAGACCGTGGACATCAATCCGAGCATGAATCGCGCGCCGACTTGCGCGGCCGCTATCGCCGTCTACAACAGCCGCGCGGACGTCCCTTACGACTACTACGAGCTGGCGTGGATCGAAGCGTCTGGCAATTCCGTCTGGACGACGGACAATCAGCTCCAGCAGCAGATCAGAAATGGCGCAGCCAAGGTCGGCGCCAATGCCGTGATCGTCAACCCCGTCACGCAGGCCAAGAGCACGGTGAAAGTGCTCGGCGAAGTGGTCGGCACCAAGTCCGCCACAGCGAAAGCCAGTGCGCTCGCGATCTACATGCCCCGCGATGCTGCTCGCGTGAGAAGCGCCTGCGGCAGCTGAACGCAACGAAGTCGAAGCAGCCGCAGTCGAGAAACGGATTGGACGCGGGTTGGTGGATGACCACCAACCCGCGTTTTTCTTAAGTCAGCGTGCGCCCTGTTCCGCGCTTTCATCCGCCCTCGAACGCGCGCTTTGCTCGCCACTGATAGCCTGACCGCTCGTCCTGGCCATGTTTCGCACAAACTCGCGCGGAGACGTTCTCTGCATCGGAAACGCTTCGAAGGGCGGCTTCAGCCCGGAAACGAATCCGCGGGCAACACCGAGCATCAGACCCGCAAAAGTTCTGTCGAATGGATTCTGCGCCGAGCTCCATTGCGCCTCGAGAACGGCTTCCGGAATCTCGATTACGCTGAACTTCTTGCCATAAGCCTCTTCGAATAGCCCCACAGCTTCGCGCTGTGTGATCTCTTCCGGCCCACCTACGTCGATCGTCGCGTTGCGGGCGATCGGCGCTGTGAGCGACTGCACTGCAAACTCGGCCACGTCTGCGACGGCGACATATCTGATTTTGTCCGTTCCCTTTCCGTAGACCTTCGCCGTTCCCGCGACTGGATCTGCGAATAGCATCGGGCCCAGCCAGCTCTCGCAGAAAAGCGACCCATGGAGAATGGTGTAATCGAGCCCGCTCGCCTTTAGGTCATCCTCAGCCGCCTTCTTGGCGTTGGAAAGCGGACAGTCCGGCGTCTTGCTGGTGTCGAAAGAGACGAAGACGAATTTTGAAACTCCGGCCTTTTTTGCGGCGTCGATGAGTGACTTCGTGCCCTCGCCATCGGTCGCTTCGAACGAGTCCCCGGGCTGTGACGTAAGAATCGTCGTGATGGTCGAGATGACGCCGCTCACACCAGCGCAGGCGGCGGGGAGCGTGCGCGGCTCTTTCACGTCGGCGCGGACTATCTCTGCTCCCAGCATCTTCAGACGTTCGACCTTTTCAGGCGCCGAGGTCGTGCGAACCATCGCGCGAACCGGCTCACCGCGCGCGGCGAGGCGGCGAACTACTTCCGAGCCCAATACTCCGGTGGCGCCAGCGACGAGAATCATGACAACCTCCTGCGGGAAGGACGGGCGCATCGAAGATGCGGCGTGACTCGAGACGGCGCAATTCGGGTGCGGGATTTGCCCCAACTGACACTTTTCTGCCCGGGATTTCCATGAAGAAGACGCTTCTGTGCGCCTGCATTTTCGCTGGATCCGCCCATGCCCAGAACAACCTGTCTCCGGGCCTGCGTCCCACGGGGTGCTCCGCGGGACTCCAGCTGCCGGAGGGTTTCTGCGCCACCGTTTTCGCCGACAGCGCGAGCGGAGCGCGCCATATCGTCGTCGCACCGAACGGTGACGTCTTCGTCAATACCGATCCATCTCGCGCCAGGCGGACGGCGACGGGCGCGCCAACCGCGGCCAGCACTGGCGGAATCCTCGCGCTCCGTGACACCAACGGAGACGGAAAGGCGGACGTGCAACAGCGGTTTGGCGTGGCGGGCGGAACCGGCATCGCGCTGGCCGGGAATCTCCTCTACGCAACCGCTGGGAATTCGATCGTCCGGTACCGGCTCGAGCGCAGCTCGCTGACTCCCACCGGAAATCCCGATACCATCGTCACTGGTCTCCCGATGACGGGGTCGCACCACTCTCACAACTTCGTCCTCCAGGGCAACACGCTTTACGTCAACATCGGCTCCGCCTCGAACGCCTGCCAAAAGGGCGATCGCCAGCCCGAGTCCCCGGGCTTCGATCCCTGCACCGAGCTGGACGCGCGCGCGGGGGTGTGGGAGTTCGACGCGAACCGCCTGCGCCAGAAGCCAAGCGATGGACGCCGCTTCGCGACTGGCTTGAGAAACTCCGTGGCGCTGACGCGCAATCCATCGGACG
>DASWBG010000079.1:0-7016 GCA_036390715.1 Gemmatimonadaceae bacterium | reverse complement strand
GCGAGCTTCGTGCGTCCCGAGGAATCGGTGGAGCGCGCGGTGGGAATCGTCGCCAGCCGTCTGACAAGCCCGCTGGTAACGGATGTCCGCGTTCACGCCGACGGTGTAAGACTTCTCAAGATGCACCCATCGGGACCAGTGGACATATTTGCAGGCGAGGATCTCGTGATACTCGCGCGATATGATGGGAGCGGCAATGCCGTGTTGCGCTTCGACGGACAGACGACCAGTGGTCCGGTGAGCTGGACGACGCGGGTGTATTTCCCTGAGCGTTCGCGCGAGAATCCATTCGTCGCGAGGCTGTGGGCGACACAGCGCGTCGGATACCTGAGCGCCGAGAAGCGCAAGCACGGTGGATCGCAGGAGATCAACGACGAGATCCGGGATCTCGGGGAGCGCTTCGGCATCCCGACGGAGTTCTCTTCGTACCTGGTAGTCGAGCCAGGCATGTACCAGCGCGGGCGGGTCGCGGATCAGATTACGCTACGAGGCGCTGTGCGCTCATCGGGTGCTGCTCCGGCTCCGGCCGCCGTTCAATTTGAGGCCGCAAAATCAGCAGCCGCCCAGCGGTCTGCCACAAGTCTTTCCGCCGCCGATGCAGCGTCTGGGGTGAGAGATGACGCCAGTGTGCGTAGAGCGGGCAACGTGACTTTCGTTCTGCGGGACAGCGTATGGACGGATGTTCGGTATAAGAACTCCGGCACGGTGCTGCGGGTGAAGCCGTTCTCGGATGCGTACTTCAGACTGCTCGAAGTCCAGCCGGACCTGCGCGAAGCATTCTCCGTAGGGGAGCGCGTAATAGTTGCTGGTCGCAGCATGGCCATCGAGTTGACTCCAGCAGGCGAAGAGCAGCTCATGGACCGGGATCTCGCGCTGTTGCGGGACCGCTGGTGACCGAGTGACAGACGTTGAGCGACTCTTCCGAACGTACAACGCCGCGTTGGTGCGATATCTGACGCGGCGTTTGGGAGATCGCGACTGGGCTGAAGAGGTGGCGCAGGAGACTTTCGTGCGTGCGCTGAGGCAGACTTCGATACAGAACGAACGGGCCTGGCTGTTCGCGGTTGCTACGAATCTCGTCAGGGATGAAGCGAGGAAGGACATGAGACGCCGAAAGCATCTGGCGCTCCTGGCGGAGCAGGAACGCGATGAAATGGTCGAGCCGGAGGAGACGACGCTCGAGCGCGCTCAGGAAGCAGCGATGGCGCGCAAGGCGGTGGACGCTCTTGCGGAACGCGACAGGTTAGCGCTGCTCATGCGGGAAGAGGGATTGGACTACAACGAGATCGCTGAAGCTTTGGAGCTTTCGCCCGGGTCGGTGGGAACGACCCTGTCGCGTGCGCGTCGCCGGCTGGTGGAGAGTTACGAAGCATTGCAGAAGAGTCGAGAAGAGAGAGAGAAGAATGCAGCATCTTGACGAAGGAACGATTCACTCGTGGCTGGATGGCGCGCTGACCGCCGATGAAGCCGCGCGAGTGGAAGCGCACGTCAAAGAGTGTCCGCAGTGCGCGGCGGCAGTGGCGGAAGCTCGCGGATTCATCGCGGCGTCGTCGCGGATCTTGACGGCGCTCGACAATGCGCCGCGCGGCGTCATACCGGTGGCGGCGACGAAGAAGCGGGTCGATCCGATCGTGTGGCGTGTGGCAGCAACGTTATTGGTTGTCGCGGCGGGGACTCTGGTGGTATTCAGAGACGGTGGACGGCAAGCACCGATTGCGACCAGAAATGCCGCTACAGTCCCCAATGCGGTCACGACGTCTGCACCGACGGCGGCGGCAGGTAATGAGACCCATCGGATGACCGCTGAATCAACGCCTGTGCTCCAGAAGCCAGGCAATTCTACTCAAAGTACAGCGGTCGGCGGCTTGCAATCGAGTGCTGGTTTAGCCGAGAAGAGCGCATTGAAAGGGGGAGCAGTTGATGCATCGAAGCCTAGGTCGCAAGCATTGCCGCCGGTTCCACCGGTTACCTACCAGGCAGAAGCACGTGCTCCTGCTCCCCAACCCAATACGTCCGCGGGGGAGAACCGGAAAGTTGCAGGGCAGGCAGGTGGTGCTGTCACCGACAACATCTCCATTTCCTCAGCGAACGCGAGAGCGGCGGCACCAGCACCACAGGCGGTCGCTCCAATACGGTTGAGAGGAGCATCCAGTCCGTATGCAGCAAGCGAGCAAGTTCATCTCAATGAGGTTGGAACTCTCAGAAGGCTCGGCGCAAAAGTAACGTTGTACGAGGTCACGCCTGGGGACACGGTTACTTTCACCGAGCCTTTGAGCACTCAGCTGGAGTCTGTGGTTACCACGGGTTCTTCAGCCGGGGAGCGCGCACGCCAATTGACCGGAAAAGCGGCAGCTGCACCCAGCAAACGCGCCGATGCTGCTGTTGTGAGTGTACCAGATTCTCAGCGGCCGACTGCAGTCGAGGGGGCGCTAGCAGGAGCACCGTCAGCCCTCGTGCCAGCAACACATGTGGAGGTCGCGAACGGACTGACCACGATCACCTGGATCGATACAGCCACGGGCAACACGCTGAAGCTTTCCGGACGTGTGTCAGAAGCGCGACTTCAGCAAATAAAGATCAGCATCGAACGGGAAAGAGCAGCGGCAGCGGCGAAGAAACAGCCCTGACCACCGGGTCAGCCTTGGGGAGGAGGGTCCTGAAGTGCCATCCCCATCGAGTGGTATCCCTTGTCTACGTAGACGACGGTGCCGGTGATTCCGGTAGCGAGGGGACTCGAGAGAAATGCGGCGGCATTTCCGACTTCTTCCGCTTGCAACGGCTCGGTGAGGGGCGAATTCTCGGCGCAGTACTCGACCATTTTCTCGATGATTCCTATCGCGCTTGCCGCGCGAGATGCCAATGGACCCGCTGAGATGGTGTTGACGCGCAGTCCGTATTTGCGGCCGGCCTCGAATGCCAGCACGCGCGTATCACTCTCGAGCGCCGCCTTCGCGGACGACATGCCACCGCCGTATCCCGGAATCACGCGCTCGCTCGCCAAATACGTCAAAGAAAGAAACGAACCTCCCTTTCGCATGAGGGGTGCAAGGCGCGACACCATGGAGGTCAACGAATACGCGCTGACGCTGATCGCGGTCAGATAGCCGGAGCGGCTCGTCTCCAACAACGGCTTCTTCACCTCGGGTCCATTGGCCAGCGAGTGGATCACAATGTCGAGCGAATCCTTCCCGAAGTCTGATTCGATGCGGTGAACCATTCCGTCGATGCTGAAGTCACCAGTCTCCTTGTAGCGCTTGCTGGAACGGATGTCCTCGGGCGCATCGGAAAGCGAGTCAAACGAAGCGTCAAGCGGGTAGACCTTCTCGAATTGGAGAAGCTGTCCACCAGATAACTTCCGCGACTCGTCCATCTTGCCGCGCTCCAACAAGTTCGTGAAGATGTTGAGAGCGGGAGGCCAGGTCCCTACGGACACCTTAGCCCCTGCCTCAGCGAGTGATTTGGCTATCGCGAACCCGTATCCGGCGTCATCCGCGACGCCGGCAACCAGCGCACGCTTGCCGGTGAGATCGATTTTCAGCATTGGCGTGATATCGCGATTCGAAGGATGATTTACAAGGGGTAAGAGATTTGCATTCGGGAACCAGATCGAGTCTTTCACCAACATTTCAACAGGGGACGAACTTGTTCTCAAAGATGTTCCGTGCTGCGCTGGTGTCCCTGACATTTGCCGTCACCGTACAAGCGCAGGTTCAGGACACGATAAATAGGAAAACCCCGCTGTTTGTCGGCAAAGACGCGCTGCTTTTGGGCGCATTCCTGATCGGGACCGCGGCGGTCGCGCCGCTCGACATGAAAATCGCCAGCCGGCTCCAGTATCAGGGAACCCAGGAGGACCAACTCCTCGGAAGGGCCGCTACGGGCTTTCGTCTGCTTGGTGACCCGGGATCTTTTGTCGTGGGCACGGCTGTGTATCTGATAGGTCGTGCCGACGGGAACCGACGCGTCGAATCGGTCGGATTGCATAGCGTCGAGTCGATTCTGCTGGCTGATGTTCTTGGCGGTGGAATAAAGATGCTCGCCGGAAGGCAGCGTCCATTCTACGACATCAGGAACCCATATAACTTCCAGCTTTGGAGAGGTTTCTCGAGCGATCAATTCCGCTCATTTCCGTCTGGACACACGATCACCGCCTTTGCATTCGCATCCACGGTCACGCGCGAATCGCAATTCTGGTGGCCCCATTCCGCCTGGTATGTGGGAACGGTGTTTTACGGGGGCGCGTCACTGGTGGGGCTATCGCGCATCTACAACAACCAGCACTGGGCCAGCGACGTGATGGCCGGCGCGGCGCTCGGCACGATCGTTGGAATCAAAGTAGTGAAATACACACACTCGCATCCCGGGAATCACATTGATCGCGAGCTCATAAAAGGAAAAGGATCATCACAAATTCAAATCAATCCGGTCCTGTTTACCATTCAGTTCTAATGCGCGGTGCTGGTCTCAACTCGAGTAGTGCTTGCCGCCGCTGAATGGGATTTTCATTCTGGCGGAGCTGCCCCCCGAGATCGCAGACCGGCTACGCGCAATCAACGAGCGCTACGATCCAAAGCTATCCCGCTACAAACCGCCACACATAACGCTCGCCGGCTCGTCCGGCGCCGGCCCGCTGCCTCCATCGGTGAGCGTCGAGGAGATTCGGGAGAAGCTCGAGCCGATTACCCGGGAGACGGAGCCGCTTACCCTCTCGTTCCAGCCTCCCCAGAAGTTCATGCAGAGGGACATTATCGTGCTGCCGATCGACTCCCATGGGCCACTAAGGGTCCTCCACGACGAGATCGCTACTAGCGGACTCCCGTTCACGCGGGCGCGGTACACTTTTAGCCCACATGCTACTCTGAGCCTGTATCAATCGCTCGACGCGAAGTCGATCCGTGAGCTCCTCAAGATCCGATTGCCGGAGCCGTTCGTGATAAACGCGATTCAAGTCTATCATACGCGGGATCCACAACCTTCACGAAAGCTGCTAGAGCTTCCCCTTACCGGTGGATCCAAGAAAGATTGAGATCGCGTGGCGCACGCTCTGGATGCGTCTGCTCGGATGGATGCTTCCCGGGGCGAAGGAGACCGCGCTTCCGCCGCCGACGGATGCCGACTATCGGGTACTGTTCATCCGCTACGAGCGTATCGGCGACATGATTATGGCGACGTCGCTTATTCGCAACATTGCCACAGCCCTGCCAAGTGGAAAAGTGGATGTCCTCGCGACCCCAACTACCGCGTCGGTGCTCGAGGGGAATCCAAATGTCGGTAGAGTGTTGATGCTCGAGCGCAATTCGTTTCGCAGCTACGGGAACCTGATGAAGAGGCTCAGGCGCGATCCCTATACGGTGATGGTTGATGGCCGGATCAATAATCCACCGATCTTCACCTCCACTCCACTTCTCATGTTCGCGGGCAGAGCGCGCTTTCGTGTCGGGGCCGGCGGCGACAGGAAGCCACGGATCTACAACGTGTGCGTGCCGGAATGGAATCGCGTCGATCATTATATCGAGGGCTCCAAGCAGCTCGCGATCCCCTTCGGCGTCGATCCCCAGTCGGTCGACTGGCAGCCGGAGATATTTCTGACGGCCGAAGAACGTGCGTGGGCGGATGAGCAGTGGAGGGAAGCGCGGGAGCTGGCGACGTCACCAGCGGGATTGGCAACCGGCGTCACCAAACGCCTGCTCGTCAACCTCTCGGCGTCGGAGGCCAAGAGACGCTGGCCTGACGGCAAGTTCATTGCGACCCTGCAAGCTGCACGAGGGCTCGGGCCGAACATGCCGATCATTGTCATCGGTCTGCCGTCCGAATGGGAGAGCGTGAACGAAGTCGCCACCGCAGTGAACGGACTACCGGTGCAAACACCGCAGCTGCGCGACGCGTTTGCGTTGGTGGGAACTTCCGATTTGGTCTTCACACCGGATACGAGCATCTCACACGCGGCATCGGCATTCCGGAAACCATCTCTGGTACTTCTCAAACGCGAGCACAAGCCGTATGGACCGTGGAACACACCGGGCGAGATCATCGCCTGGAGCGAGGATGAGATTCGAAAGCTGCCCTATGAGCGCGTATCCGAGGCCTTGAACAGGTTGTTGGCGAATTTCGGGGGTTAACCGAGGTTGGTACTGATCGTCTAACAATGGGTACAGGTGCGTGAAGTCGTGCCCCTCTCACTCTTAGGCGGCGATACAACATGCTTCGGACTTCAAAGCTGCGGTTGATTGCCATCGCAACGCTGGCGTTTGCGATACCGGGACGTCTCTACGCTCAACATTCGCATTCCGACACTACGTCTGCCGCGTCGCATGCCGCGCACAGTTCGACCGACATGGCCGGGATGGAGATGAGCGGCGCAAGCGACGACTGGAAAATGACCGCCATGGCGAAACACATGGCCTACTCGAGTTCCCGCCCACTTACAGCCGCCGATTCAGTCAAAGCTGCCCACGTGATCAACGAGTTGCGGCAGGCGATCGCGAAGTATCAGGATGTGAGTGTTGCCGAAGCAGACGGCTACAGGATGTTCGCGCCCCAGATCAAGAATCAGCCGCAGTACCATTTCACGAAGAAGTGGAACGCGATTCGGAATCAGTTCGGCTTCGATCCCGCGCGTCCGACGTCCCTTCTATATAAGAAGGACGCGCAGGGGCAGTTCCATCTAATAGGCGCGATGTACACGGCGTCGAAGCGTACATCTGAGGAAGATCTCAATGAGCGCGTTCCGCTCAGCGTTGCTCACTGGCACCGGCACGTGAACTGGTGCATTCCCATTCGGCAGGCAAAAGAGCGCTGGTACGAGACCAGGGACGGACGCCCGATCTTTGGCCCCTTGGGTGTAGCGACCAAAGCAGAATGCGATGCGGCGAATGGCCGCTTCATTCCGCAGGCGTTCGGGTGGATGCTGCACGCCAACACCTTCGCCGGGAACGATCTCAAGTCCATCTGGCACGATGATCACATGGACCACGATCACGCGATGATCGGAGACCCCAAATAAGAGCTGCGGACTG
>DASWBG010000078.1:0-7016 GCA_036390715.1 Gemmatimonadaceae bacterium | reverse complement strand
CATGCACTTCAGGATCCGGAGCAAGGGCGGACATTTCGCGCCACTCGAGGGCGCGGTGAGGCCGATGCCCGAGCTGCTCACCATCCAGATCGACATGTCGATGAAGATCGCGGTCTTCACGGTAGGCTGGACGAACATGATTGGCGAGTTCGAGGTCATCAACACCCCGCACGAGCGCGGCTGGTCGATGCACTTCGCAAGGGAGCCGGAGTGGCACCTGCCTCCGACGGTTGGAACCCTGCTCAAGTCGTCGCTCCGACGGCCGTTCCAGAATCCAGGAATTCCTGTGCGCGTATCGATCAGGGACAATCCCGGCGCGCAGACAATTCTCAATAGAAGGGGTACGCTGGTGGTGCAGGAGAGCGGGATTCTCCGATTTCTCAATCGACTGAGTGGGACAGCCGTCGGAGACTTTCTCGGTCCTTCAGAGAGGGAGGCGAACAGGTTCAATGCCGATGCGTTCCGGGCACTGAGAATAGATGTGGCTACACTGCTGCAATGAGGAAAACCAACTGCGAGAAGAGTAAGGTCGAAGGTACGAGGCACTAGGCGCGAGGTATGAGGTAACGCGCACCACGTGGCGCTTCTACCTCGAACCTCATACCTAGCACCTCGCACCATCTACCTAGCTCTTCTCGCTGTTCGTAGTTCCCGCGCTCGTATTTCAACCATTGCCCTTTGAGCGGCATCCTTCTCTCGAACTGATCAAACCTTCGAGGAGGCCCCACCTTGATTCCCGTCCAGCTTCGCCTGATTGCGCTGCTCGCCGGCACCCTGAGCATGACAGCGAGCAACAAACCGAAGCTTCACATTCAGTACGAAGTCTCAGTCGATCCGGGTGACCCTTCGTCAATCAGAGTCGGGATGCAAATCTCTTATGCACCGCGTTCGCTCCGTCTGGCGATGGCCGTTCATCCCGAGTACGACGATCGCTTCTGGCGCTACATCCGGGATTGGCACGTCGACAGCTTTGACAGGCGCGCATTGCTCGCAGTCGACCGGGATAACGTTTGGCGACTCCTGACGCATAACGGTTTCGCGAACGTCTCTTATCGCATCCAGCTTCCTCGCGAGAGTCCCACAAGCAGGCCGGTGTGGCACTCCTTTCTTCGTGCTGACGGCGGATCGATCAATACGACGGACACGTTTCTTTACCTGGCGGATTTTCCGCAGGCGGAAGTCGACATTCGGCTTAGCGTTCCGGGCGAGTTGGTGTGGGACGTGCCAGGGGGCAGATCAATCATGTACGCTAGTGGTGGAGCGCACTGGCAGGAGTTCCACACGGATGCCGCCACCATTCTCGATAGCCCAATCCTCTATGGATCGGCGTTGCGCTTCTGGCACTTCGACGTTGGCGGTATTACACACACCATCGCCTACTGGCCACTCCCCAACGCTACGCCATTCGACACCGCTCAATTCGTCGATGCAATCAGGAAAGTCGTCACCGAGGCGGTGGCAGTTTTCGGCAAGCCTCCATACCCTCACTACACTTTTCTACTCGAGGACGGCGCCTATGGCGCGCTCGAGCACGCGAACTCCGTCACCATCGGAATGCCGAGCAGCGATCTCGCGAAGGACCCACGTGCGTACCTGGGGGAGCTGGCGCATGAATTCTTTCACACCTGGAATCTCGTGCGACTGTACCCGGAGGGACGTGGCACACTGAGTGACCGCGATCCGGAGCACGCGACCGGCCTCTGGCTGAGCGAGGGCATCACGATGTACTACGCGGAGGCGCTCACACGTCGCGCCGGTTTCCCCGAGCGCGGGAAGTCACGCTCGGATCTTCTCGCCGAAGAGCTCGAGTCGTACTACGGGAGTCCCGGCAACACTCTCATCTCGCCGGAGGTCGCGAGTGCGCGAGCCGTAGACACCACCGGAATCAACGGCGATTACGAAGCGAACTATTACGTCCAGGGTCGCCTCATCGGGACCGCGCTCGATCTGATCATCAGCGATTCCACCAGTGGTCGTCGCGGACTCGATGACTTGATGCGCGCGCTCTATTCTCGCTATGCGATGAAGCGGGGGTTCACGACCGATGATGTTGAACGCGCCGCGTCGGAGACATGCAGCTGCAACCTGCGTCGCTTTTTCGACGACTACGTGCGCAACGCGCATCCTCTCGACTTCAATCGCTACCTCGGCACGATCGGATTTCGCGTCGTCATCGATACGATTCCAGCCGCCGACAGCGCCGGCATTCGTCAGGCGGATACACGCGTCTGGGCATACCCTCCCAGGAAGGGAGGCCGGATGCGCGTCATGATCCAGGATCCGTCTAGCGCGTGGGCGAAGGCCGGAGTCCACACAGGGGACGAGCTCGTCGCATTCAATGGAACGCCGATCGATTCGTTCCCCGACTTCCGACGCGCCTTCCGGACCATCAAGCTCGGCGACGTCGTCCCCGTATCAATCATCAGGGGTGGCACGCCGTCGGTCGTGAACGTGCGCGTCACCGGCTATGACCGCCCGCGCGTCCGCATCGTCGAAATCCCAGATGCCACAGCTGCTCAACGGGAGCGGCGGGGCGTCTGGCTCACTGACTCCCCGACCCACCAATAGCCATGAGTGGAACTGCGAGAAGAGTAAGGTAGACGGTGCGAGGTACTGGGTACGAGGCATGAGGTAACGCGTACCACGGAGCGCTTCTACCTCCAACTCCATACCTAGTACCTCGCACCCACCACCTAGCTCTTCTCGCAGTTAAGGAATTATCCCGCCGTCCAGAGGAGCCAGTTGTGGGGGTTGCGCCCCTCGGTCACGCCGAGATTTTATCCGAGCGAACCCCCGATCCGCTGTATAGATTCGCTATGGTAGGGGTTATCCGTGACGTGGCGCCCCTTCGACAAGTCAGATCGCGTGCTGCACGATACTCCCGAGGCCCGAGATGATGTCATGACGATGACTGCGACGGACAATCTCGCAATCGCACGCCGCTACCTGGAAGCGCTCGAAAGTGGTGCTGAAGGCGGGACGCTGGCCGAGTTCTTCACCACGGACGTAGTCCAGGAGGAGTTTCCGAACCGGCTGTCACCGATCGGAGCTCACCGCGATCTCAAGGCGCTCCTCGACTCGGCCAAGAAAGGCAAGAAGACACTCCGTGCCCAGAAGTACGACATCCTGAATTCGATTGTCGATGGAGATTCAGTCGCGCTCGAGGTTTTCTGGAGCGGATATCTTGCCGCCCCCGTCGACACTTTGCCTGCCGACTCAGAGATGAGGGCGCACCTCACCATCTGGCTGGAGTTCAAGGACGGCAAGATCTGCCGACAGCACAATTACGACTGCTTTGATCCATGGTGGGTGTAGCCTCGGCGTCTAGATCGCGCGGATTCGACCGCATCCACAAAACTGAAGCAGGGAGCTGTACGCTGTTAGCTGTGTAGCTTTTGCCGGCGACGCCGGATTTTCAGAGATCAGCGCCCTGTGAGGTCGGCCGGGCGTGAACTAAGAACTGGCATCTACGCTTCTGGCGTCTGGCACCCGTTCAGTTCAGGTTGACGATGTCCCCGAACGCCACTTGGAGTTATAGAAACACAAACGCCGCAAACTCTATGAGTCTGCGGCGAATCTATTTTGGCGGTCGCCCGCCCAATCGTGCCACGCACGCCGTCATTGGAACTCTACGTCCTACCGATCGGCGGCGGGCAGCTAATCAATTTTCTAAAAGCAGTGGAGCTGAGGGGGATCGAACCCCTGACCTCTGCAGTGCGATTGCAGCGCTCTCCCAGCTGAGCTACAGCCCCGCGCGAACGCGACAGACTGTCCTCGAACCAGGGTCGGGCCGATCCGTCGCACCGGATCAAGCAAAAGCCCCGCGGAACAACGCGGGGCCGCTCTTAAGTGAACCTAGCGGATCCGCGCCCAAAGTCAAGACCCTAATGCTGTCTTCACGCCTGTAACTCTTTGCCCGGCTTAATCATACAAGCCAGACAACAAGGATAGGACGAGCATCTTGAGAGATGGTAACACTAGGCATCTACGATATATTCTCCCCGCATGTCGTTATCCCTCCGCTTCCTAGGCACGTCCGCGTCCCGACCAACGGTCGAGCGCAACGTCTCATCGATGGCGCTCGTCCGCGAAGGCGAGACGCTCATGTTCGATTGCGGCGAGGGAACCCAGCGGCAGATGATGCGCTACGGGATCAGCTTCGCGCTGTCTGACATTTTTTTCACGCACATGCACGCCGACCATATGCTGGGTGTCACCGGATTGCTTCGCACGCTAGCACTCCAGGGCCGAACGGAACTCATGAATCTCTACGGCCCGCCGGGGTCCGAAAAAATGCTTTGGCGGGCGATCACACTCGGAAGCGAGAAGCAGGTCTTTGAGATCAAGGTGTTCGAGATCACGCCGGAGACACCGCTCAAGCGGAACGGATACTCGGTGATTCCCTTCACGGTCGAGCACGGTGACAGGCTGGCGATCGGATACCACATCGCCGAGGAAACACGCCTGGGCAGATTCAATCCGGAGCTGGCGCGCGAGATGGGAATCCCCGAGGGCCCACTGTGGGGAAAAATTCACAAGGGTGAGACCGTGAGTCTTCCCGATGGACGCACCATCCATCCTTCAGAGCTGGTCGGACCCACTCGCCCCGGAAGACGCATCGTCTTGACGGGTGATTCGCGTCCTTCCGAGAGCACGATCGCGACAGCGGCTGGCGCCGACATTCTTGTTCACGAGGCCACGTTCGCGACCGAGGAAGCTCCGCGCGCGCTCGAGACCGGACATTCGACGGCGCGAGAGGCCGCGGAGGTCGCTGCCAAGGCCGGGGTGAAGAAGCTCGTGCTCACTCACGTCTCCGCCCGCTATTCGCGCGATACCTCCGAGCTCGAGCGCGAGGCCCGCGAGATCTTTCCGGCGACGATCATCGCGCGCGATGGCCTCGAGCTCGACATTCCGTTCGAAGCCGCGGGCACGGATTAAAGGATCATTGCGCGGTCGGTCGGTGAGGATGTCCTCTGCGGGGCAGTGTCCTCGCACGCCCGCCGTTGGGGCGCGCTGGCGCGCCCAAACGGCGAGCTCTTGCTGCGGGTGCCCCTCCGAGGACACCCTTACCTCCCTCCCCACCGAGATCTCTTGAGCCGGCCGCCCGTGTCAGCGAACGGCGAGAGGCGACTTCAACTTTTTTTCGCGCGCGCGCTGATTCGTGCGCGCAAGGCGCGAGACTAGACCTGCAGCGATGCTCGGCGGGAAGTCGGAGCGGGTCCTCCGCAGGACGCTCCGCAGCCCAGGCGCCGAGCGAAGCCGGCTGCCGTACGCGGCGCAGCCGCGTGGGCGAGGACGAGCGGCCGAAGGAGGATCCGCTCCGACGGACCGCGCGCACCAACACCCAAGTCTAGGAAGCGCGATCGACGCGTGTGGAGTTGTTCGACACCGGCATGGAGCGGCGAAAGAGGAGCCGGAGCTTCTCGTCCGTGAGCGTTTGCATGATTTTGTCGGGCGCCACACGGGATGTCACACTGCGAGACTCCGGTCCGCTCCAAATGTCCCAGGCGTAGCGGTCGAGGCGCGCGGTCTTGCCGCCCGGATGATGGAACACGATCATCGCGTTGCTCGCGCCCGGAACCTGGACCTCGACTCCCCAGTTCGTCCCGTCGGGACCCATGAACGGCCTTATCTGTCTTGCCATGATTTCTCTAGTGAGATGTCAGCACCAGCGGCTGCATGCAGGCGCTGTCGCCCAACGAATCCGGCGTCGATCTCGTGCCAGTAAAGCACGCTCGGCTCTCCGAGTTTCCAGCAGTAGAACACATCGCGCCCGTCAATCTGCCCGCGAAAATCCACCAGCCCCGTGTCCATGCCTTTGCAGATGACGCCCAGATCGTTCAGCTCCGCGATGTAACCCTCGATATCCCGCGCGAGCCGCTGCGCCTCGATCTGGAGAAGCTCCGCAATCGCATCGGGATGGTCGGGGCTCGATCCCACGGTCGCGAGCTCGAACTCCCGGACCTTGTCCTCCCAGGCTTCATGATCGCGCACGAGGTCCGCGACGATCTTGCTTACCAGCGGGAGGGTCCGGTTTGCTTCTTCGATTGTGAAAGTTCTTTCCATGACTCGTACTCTCATCTGTTAAACGGGGTTGGTCAAGGCGGCTAACGACCTCTTCCCTCCTCCGTTCTTTCCTGCAGCCTTCTTTCTCTCCTCATCTTCGCTGCCTCGTAACGCCGAATCTCCTCGGGCGTCTCGGGCTTCAGCCGTGGAACAGGCACCGGTCTTCCGTTTCGATCGACGGCGACGAATGTAAGGTAGCACGAGTTCGTGTGGCGCCGAACTCCGGTGAGAAGATTCTCAGTCTCTACGCGCACACCGATCTCCATCGACGTCCTGCCGACAAAGTTGACGCTCGATTTCATGATCACGAGATCGCCCACGTGGATGGGCTCACGGAAATCCACGCGATCGACAGACACCGTCACGCACGCCAGACGCGCGTGCCGAATGGCCGAGACGGCGGCGGTCGTATCCATCATCGACAGGACAACACCTCCGAATACGTGACCGAGCACGTTGGCGTGTTGTGGCATCATGAGCTGCGCGGTTTCGTGCTGTGTCTCCCGAACCGGACGCGCACCGTTATTGCCCGCCGATTTCGCCCGACTCACGTCTGACGCCCCCCCACGGTCGCTCTCACCGACCTTCTCGGGTGCGGCGCCTTCCTCGACACCTGCTGGATTCGCTCTCCGTAGGCGGTCGCATCATTGAACGCGCGTGCCAGCGCGTGCCGGGTCTGCGCGTCTACCCGTGGCTTGTCGAGCCAGAATATCTGGACGAAGCTCGAGGAGACCAGTCCCAACCTCCACTCCCGTCCGCGGCGATCGCGCAGCGACAACGCGTTCGCCTGGTGGACCGAATCGTAGTGCGAGACGACGTCGTAGCCATCATGTCTCCACCTGCGATTGACGAGCCCACCTTCGCCCGCCGCTTCCTGAACGGTGGAGTCGCGGAGCATTCGATCGAGCGCGGCTGGTTTTCCATTCCGGATGTCGATCACCGCACGTGTC
>DASWBG010000077.1:0-4665 GCA_036390715.1 Gemmatimonadaceae bacterium | reverse complement strand
CCACAACGCAACCGAAGCTGGGTCTCAAGCTCGTGCGCGAGATCCCTCTGCCGGGACCGGCGAATCGATTCGACTATCAAAGCGTCGACCCGGCAAGCGGCCGGATATACATGAACCACATGAACGCAGGACGTACGATTGTCTTCGATGCGAATGCCGGAAAGGTGATCGCCGAGATCATGGATCTACCACGCGCCACGGGAGTCTGGGCCGTTCCCGCGCACCATCAGGTCTACGTCTCGGCCGCCGGCTCACATCAGGTCGCGATCATCGACGACCGGACGCTCAACATCACCGCGCGAGTCGGTGGCATCAGGTTCCCGGACGGCATCGCGTACGCTCCAAAGGCGGACAAGGTTTTTGTCTCGGACGAATCGGGTGGCGCTGACGTCGTCATCGACCCGAACACAGGAAAGAAGCGCTCAACGATCAATTTGGCCGGCGAGGCGGGGAACACCCACTACGACTCGGTTTCCCACTGCATTCTCGTCGCCGTGCAAACACTGAATCAGCTGGCCGCGATCGATCCAGTCGGTGAGCGAATCGTTCAGCGCTATGATCTTCCCGGGTCCGACAATCCACACGGCTTCACGCTCGCCGAGCCAGAACGCCTTGCATTCATCACAAGCGAAGGCAACGGGCTGCTCCAAATCCTGGATCTTCGCACGATGAAGATTCTCCAGACGCTCAAGGTTCCGGACGATCCCGACGTGCTGGCGTGGGACCCGTCGTTGCGGAGACTGTACGTCGCCTCCGAATCAGGCGCCCTGTCGGAGTTCTGGCTCGACGGACAAACATTGCGGCTGATCGCTGAGATACGGGCGCCCCGCGCGCACACGGTGTCGGTCGATCCTCGAACTCATCTCGTGTATCTACCACTCGAGAACGTAAATGGGCGTCCCCTGCTTCGGATCTACGAGCCGATGCGGTGATCCCCAGGTTTCGGCGAGCGTGCGCATGATTCGCCGTTGGCTCGCCGTTCAGGCATTATCGGCTGTGTCTCTCGGTGCGCAAATCACCGTGTCAACCCCACGGCCCGATCCCGGCGAGCCGAGCTACCTGGTTCGCGCAACGAAGCAGCCCATACGACTCGACGCCAGGTTCTCCGAGTCCGTATGGCAAGCCGTCGACTCCATCGTCGATTTCCGGCAACGAGAGCCGCTCGAGGGCGCACCGGCGACGGAACGCACCGTGGTGAAAGTCATTCGGGACGCGGACCTGATCTACGTCGCGGTGCGCGCGTACGACAGCAACACACGCGGTGTGCGTAGCTCGCAGCTTCGTCGCGACGCCGACATGTCGTCGGATGACAACATCACGATTCTCATCGACAGCTATCGCGACCGGCGCGGTGCATTTCTGTTCCGCACCAATCCCAATGGAGCTATGTGGGACGCCCAACTCGTCGGTCTCGACAACGTCAACGAGAACTGGAACGGCATCTGGGACGTCGTGACGAGTCGCGATTCCGTCTCGTGGTCGGCCGAGTTCGCAATCCCGCTGAGAACGTTGCGGTTCAATCCGGGCAACAATATCATCGGCCTGAACATTCGCCGAGTGATTCGGCGCAAGAACGAAGAAGATCTGTGGCGATCATGGGGGCGCGCGCAGGGCGTCGACAATCTGCTTCACACGGGAGACATAACCGGCTTCGCCGACGTTCGCCGCGAGCGACCGCTGGAACTTCGTCCTTATGTGTTGGCGCGCCTGATTGCGCCGTCCTACGACAGTAGCGGGACTCGAGTAGCGCCCTCGGGAAACGGCGGCAAGGCGGGGCTCGACGCCAAGCTCGCGGTTTTACCGACGATGACGGCCGATCTCACCATCAATACCGACTTCGCACAGGTCGAGGCCGACCAGCAGGTGATAAACCTCACTCGATTCCCGACGTTCTTTCCCGAGAAGCGCGAGTTCTTTCTGGAATCGAGTGGTCTATTCGAGGTCGGCACGCCCGAGAGAACGCAGCTCTTCTACTCCAGGAGGGTCGGGCTCGACTCAACTGGGGCCCCCGTTCCGATCCTGGGCGGCGCGCGAGTCTACGGCAAGGCAGGGCCATGGGGAATCGGGTTGCTGGACGTGCGGACAGGCGGAGCAGAGCAGGCGAACGACGTTGCGATCCGAATGGGCCACGACCTTCTCGATCGTTCGACCATCGTCGGGATGCTCGTCGATCGATCCCGTTCCACTGCGCGTAACGAACGCGGGGCGGGTGTCGATCTCGATTTTCCGCTAGTGGTGAATGGCTACAACGTGGAGCCGCATTTCTGGATGATGGGAACGAGAACGGCTTCGGCTCCCGGGACACCGCTCGCGTGGCGAATATCGACCGACGCCCCGAACGATTTGTTCGACAGCTTCGCCTCGCTCTATTCAATCGATTCGGGCTTCAATCCCACCATGGGGTTCGTCCGGCGGACAGGAATCTGGGAGACGACCGGACACGTCGACTTTCAGCCGCGGCCGCACTTCTGGGGCATTCGTCAGCTCGATCTGAACCTGATTCCGAGCTGGGACATCATCACGGATCGAACTCATGGACTTGCCCATCCATCCACGTGGCAAACCGCCGACTTCGAGTGGCATGTATTCGCGGGCGACCTCCAGTCGGGCGATCACTTCGAGGCCAACGTGCGACGCGAGCTGGATGCGCCGGGCGAGGCGTTCGAGATCTTTCGCGGCACGACGATCGGGGCCGGGCGTTATTGGTGGACCGCCGGCGACATTCAATACCAAACGTCGATCGGGCGTCCGCTCAGCGGCGAGGCGATCATCAGCAGCGGACAGTTTTACGATGGTCACAGCACTACCGCCGAATTAGGAGCAGCTTTTCGTGGCGGAGGACACGTGATCGTCGGAGCCACCCATTCCGTTACGTCGGCCCGTCTGTCAGCGGGAAGTTTCGCGGCTGTTGAGACTACCGGACGGCTCGAATACACGTTCAATACCCGCACTGGTTTCCTGGGATTCGTTCAATTCAACAACGAATCCCAGCGCGTGGACTTCAATCTCCGCTTCCACTGGATTCCAAGGATTGGAGACGATGTGTACGCTGTGTGGAACTCAGGCTACACGACGGATCCATTCGTACCGAGCCGGTTTCCTTCGCGGAGCGTACTCTCTCATCCGCTGAATGGTGCGTTCATACTCAAGGCGGTGCATCGAATCGCGCGCTAGTTAGGTCCGTTTCTGGTACTGTTGAATTACGTGAGCTCTACGCGGTGGATCGCACTCCTGCGCGCTCGAGTGCGATCGTCGTCGCATCACCCGTATGGGTGACTGACCCGCCTTGCGCGCGAATCAGTCTGTCCGCAAGCGCAACGTCGCCGGTGTACGAGTGGGGCGAGCTGTGGTTGACTACGATCGTGACTGTCGAAGGCTGGCTGCTGGCGTGTACCGAGACAGATGTGCCCGGGACCGCATAACGAACCGCGTCCTTGAGGATCAATCCCAGCGCGTCCTGGAGTCGTCCGCGGTCACCGACCACGCGAGGCAGCGCGGGCTCCAGCTCGGAGAGGATTCGGACTCCCTGCTTTGTGGCCTGAGCATTAAGAAGCGGCAACAGCGAACGGATTATCTCTCCCGGTTTCACCAGATCCCGGCGCAGCGCCAGAGCCCCGCGATCGATGTCCGCGATTTCGCGGAGGTGATTCAGCTCAACCTCGGCCGCTTCAGTCGCCTCGCGCGCGGCGCCGATCATCTCTTCCTGATTGTCGTTGAGCTCGCCGAAATGATTGTCCTGCAGCACGTGCAGGGAGAGACGGGCTTCGGCGAGCTGCTTCGACGCCGAGGTGGCCGCCTCAGCGAGAAGCGTCGCGTACTCAATGTTGCGTCGCCCCGCATCCTCCGCTGCGCGGGCCGCGTCGGCTTTCGCCGCCGTTGCCGCTTCTCCGAGCGATTCGACCCTCTGCTCGATGACATCGAGCTCGTCCACCATTTCGTGTCCACCTTTCGTGGAAGCGAGACGTTCGACCCGGTGCGCGACGTAGCGCGTTTCCCGCCACGCTACAATGAGTGAGATTACCGTCGCGGCGCCGGCAGCCCACACGACCATTACCGGCGCCGTTTGATGGTACTGACCCCAATAGGCGAGACCGGCAACCGTGAACAACCCCACGACAGACGGGATCACGCCGAGGAATAGCCGCTGGGAGATCTTCATGGGCGCGGGGACTTGTTCGCCCGCTGGTCGTTGAACGAGACGACAAGCACGTCGATATCCATGTTGTTGTTCACGAGCTTGTCGACCACCGAGCCGCGGGTGACGTGTTGCCACCAGCTTCGCCCCGACTGTCCGGCGACGATGAGGGTGACGCCATGCTCGACGGCGAACTGGACGAGGGTTTCTGCCACATCCGTCCCTTCGAGCTTCACGACTTCGGCGCCCATGCTCTGGGCTTTCTGAATGTTGTCGACCAGCTTCCGCTGTACGGTGGCATCTATGCGGTCGGCACGCTCATCGGGAGTTTGGACGTAGACGCAGTACCAGTCGAGATTGAGCCGCCCCGCGATTCGGCTCGCTTTCCGCAGCAGCTCCTCCGTCAGCGTAAGCTGACTCGGGAGCGCTACCAGAAGTCGGTCGACAGTGCGCACGGATTGTGGCGTCCTTCTCACGTCACCGCGAGTGATGCTTTCCCTCAGTCGGTCGACGTTGCTGGCAACCTCGCG
>DASWBG010000076.1:0-2613 GCA_036390715.1 Gemmatimonadaceae bacterium | reverse complement strand
CGCCCGACAGTCTGTTGGCTGTGCTCAAACCTGCACAGGTAATCGTCGGGCACTGGGAAGATTTCTTTCGTTCACAGACGCTTCCCGTTCAAGTGAGCATTGCTACGGACCTTGGTGAGTTTCGCCAAAGCCTCACGAAGTCGCTCCCGGCATCAGCGGGTTGGGTTATGCCTTTGCCTCGGACGACGTTTCGATTTCGGGAGTCGAGATCTCCCTTAAGCCCGCAGCCACAAGCCGGCCCGCTGACAGCACGTGGCAGGTAGTCTTCAGTTGCAGTTGATCATTAACCGCGAATCTTAAACCGGGTCCAAAGGACGATCGTGGTACACGAGCCTCCGCCGTGCACGTACTGCGCGGGCGTGCTGGTGTCCTGGTAGACCTCGACGGCGACCACTTCTCCCCCGGCCACAAATGTGTTGATGTCACCTGGCGTCACTTCCGTATACGGAATGTCGTCCAGGAAGTACCGCACGCATCCACTCCCAACTCCGCGCGAGCTCGAGACAATGTCGCCCTGGGGCCCATAGGTTATCCGAAGTCCCGGCACCATTCTAAGAATATTCGTGACGGAGTTGGGGTGCATGTTTTCGAGTCGTTCCGGTCCGATAAAGTAGCCAAACCCGGATTTCTTCCGCTGAGTGAAGCCGATTTTATCGAGTGCTGCCGATCTCCGAGCGGTCACGAGGACAGGATCCATGAACGCCAGGAATTTCGGGAGCTTGATCGTGACGCGCTTCTCCTCGCGCGACGACAGATCGACCGGGACAGCCCCCGCGCCAAAGCCAAGATGGCGCGCCAGCAGCACCTTACTGCCCGACGGGAGATTTCGCATCGTGAACTCTCCCTTGTCGTTGGTCATCGCGACGATATCCGTACCGACGAGCTCAACCCGGCTTCCCCCACCAGTTGAACTGCCTTCGAGCAGCACCACGCCGGATACTGTGGCATTTCCGACTTTCGTACTTGAATCCGCGGTAGAGAGCAAGAGAGTTCGCGCTAACAGGTCAGCGGGCTTCTCTCCGAGCTCGACGGGAATCTCGGCGGTGACAGCGGACCCGCGTCGCGCTTGCAAGGTCGCTTGCAGCGAGCTTGGCAGGCCGCAGATCTTGAACGTGCCCAGGAGATCCGTGCTGTCGCGCATCAGTCGTGCAGTCCGGCGAATGCCGAATTCCTTCGAGACTTCGATCTCAGCCCAGGCGACGGATACTTCGGCTTGGGCGATCGGTTGCAGAGTCTCGGGATCATAGACGTGGCCGATCACCGCGGACTTATCCCCGCCGCCCGGCTTATCCGCACACGCGCCTCGGATGATAGTCGGCGCCGAAGGCACGGCGAGTAGCACGAAGCTCGAGCTGTCAGGACCGATACGAAATGGCTTTGTGACGAGGGTGATCCCCAGCGTATCCAGGAGAGGGTGAAAGACTCCGACCTGGTACGTGCCAGGCGCAAGGCTATCGATCTCGAACTTGCCGAGCGAATCCGTCTCGAGCGTCGCCTTCGTCCCTTCGATTATGACGTCGGCGCCAGAGAGGAATCTGCCGTTCAGGCTGTCGACGACCACTCCGACGATTTGCGCTTTCCCGGTCCTGGACCCGGCCGGCGGCGTAGACGCCGTTGTTGTCTGCGCGCCGAGGGAAGGCGCAAACGCGATGAGCGCCGCCGCCAGGCGTAAGTGAAGCTGTGTGATCAATTTGGACCTGCACCGTCGGAGAGACTCTCTCTAATGTAGGAGAACTCTCGCTGCTGGCCAACGCTCGGTTCGCGAGACTGAGAACAACGCTGCTGCCAACGTTTTTCGTTCGCCCCAGCCAAGACCGATCAGCTCATCTCGCGCACCGACTCGCTTTCCTCCCGAAGCATCAACGAGTGGATGTCCCCTTCGTCGAGCAGCTTTTTGCGGTCCGCCAGATCTTTGAACCGCGCGAAGAGTTGGGTGAGCTCGTCGTCGGTCAGCTCGTAACCGAGCGCCTGCGTTTTCGCCCGCAGCGCGTGGCGCCCCGAATGCTTGCCGAGCACGAGGCCGACGCCATCCCATCCCACGGTCTCCGCGCTCATGATTTCGTAGGTAAGCCGATTCTTGAGCACCCCATCCTGATGAATCCCGGCCTCGTGCGCGAATGCGTTGGCGCCGACGATCGCCTTGTTGGGCGGAACATCGATGCCGGTACATATTGAAACGAGACGCGAGCTGCGCGCGAGCTCGCGCGTTTCGATATTCGTGTGAAGCCCGAAGAACTGTCCGCGCGTGTGCAGCGCCATCACGAATTCTTCCAGTGCCGCATTTCCTGCGCGCTCGCCGATGCCATTGATCGTACACTCGACCTGACGCGCGCCGGCGCGCGCAGCCGCCAGCGAATTCGCGACCGCCAGTCCGAGGTCGTCGTGGCAGTGGGCTGACACCGTCGCACGCTCAATTCCCGGAACGTTCTCGCGCACACCCGCCACGAGCGCGCCGTATTCGTCGGGCGTCGAGTAACCAACCGTGTCCGGTACGTTGATCGTCGTCGCTCCGCAGTCGAGCGCGACGCCCAAAACCTCGTACAGGAACGGCGGGTCGGAGCGCGCCGAGTCTTCCGCGGAGAACTCCACCTGTGCGCCGAGGGAGCGGGCGTA
>DASWBG010000075.1:0-5699 GCA_036390715.1 Gemmatimonadaceae bacterium | reverse complement strand
CCCCGCTGTGACCACCCGCGGCATGCGCGAGCCCGAGATGGAGCAGATCGCCGGGCTCATCGACCGGGTCGTCACCAGCGCGGGTGACGCGTCGGTCGCGTCAGCAGTCAAAGAGGCAGTGCTCGACTTGACGAATCGCTTTCCTCTCTACAAATCCATCCCCTCAATGGCGGACGAAAAGTAGCAAATGGCTGAGCTCGCATTTCGCGAAGGCATCATGGACCGGATTCGCATCCGCGAGCCGCGGTTCGATGAACAGGCGTACCTGTTCGTCCTTTCCGCGCTCGAGATGTGCCAGGCGCAGCTCACGGTGCGGCGCCATATCACCGGAGTGGAGCTCGCCCGCGCTGCCCGTGATCTCGCGCTGGAGCGCTACGGGCTCATGGCGCGCGTGGTCCTGGAACACTGGGGAATCGGCTCAACTGCGGATATCGGCGACATCGTGTTCACTCTCGTCGAGCTCGGATTCCTTCTCAGCCAGCCGCAGGACACGCGCGACGAGTTCGTGGACGTATTCGACTTCGATCTGGCATTCGAGCGCGATTACCCCTGGAACTGCGCGCAACAGGCTTAAGAACCAACCTCCAGGACCGATGCCCGTCTGGGTGGTCAGCGCCAGCGAATCAGCGGAGCGCGATCGGGCAGCCATTGAAAGAGGAACTCCTTCACGCGTGCTGATGCGCCGCGCCGGTGCAATCGCGGCGGCAGAGATCTCGCGCCGCTATTCCGAGCGCCTTAGGAACGGCGCCGTCGTTTTTACAGGGCCCGGCAACAATGGAGGTGACGGCTGGGTTGTCGCCGGCACCCTCGCCCAATCCGGCGTCGAGGTCACGGTCATCGAAGCACGGAAGGCCACGCCAGATAAATCCCCCGACGCTGTAGCGGAGAGACAAGGGGCGATCGACTCCGTGAAAGTTGAGGATTCAATCGATGACGCGGCGGTCGTTGTCATCGATGCGCTGCTCGGCACTGGCTTCGAGGGAGAGCCGCGCGGCAAAATCCGCGAGGCAATCTCGACGATCAATGAGCTGCACGGACAGGGCGCACCGGTCGCAGCGCTCGACGTCCCGAGCGGACTCGATGCGACGACTGGCCAGCACTCATCGTGCGTCGTGGCTGATGTCACTTTGAGCTTCGGTGGGGCAAAGCGTGGGCTGTTGCTGGCGAGGGACTGCTGCGGAGAGATCGTAGTGCTGGATATCGGGCTCGATGACGCGTCGGCCAAGGCCCCAGGAAAATCGCGAGACTCGGGTCACTCTCTGCCTATTCTCGTTGACGGCGAGTGGGTGCATTCGCGAATTCCGCCCATCCGCTTCGATGCGCACAAGGGAACGAGAAAGCATCTCGCTGTGGTCGGGGGCGGGAAGGGAATGCCAGGCGCAGTAGTGCTGGCTTCGCGCAGCGCGCTGAGAAGCGGAATCGGCCTGGTGCGCGTTCTCGTCGCGCCGGAAAACGTGAGTCCTGTTCTCGCCGCTGTACCCTCCGCGCTGATTTCCGAATGGCCATCGAGCGAGGCGCAGATCAGCGCTGAGATCTCGAAGTGGGCCGATGCCGTGGTAATCGGACCAGGACTCGGCAAATCAAAGGATACCAGGGCGCTCGTGGAGCGAATTCTGCGCAACTCGACAGTTCCGGCTCTGCTCGATGCTGATGCGCTCAATGTGTTCGACGGAGATGCGAAATCGCTGGCAGCGGTGCTCCTGGGCAGATCTGCGCTCATCACTCCTCACGTCGCGGAGTTCGCGAGAATTGCCGGAGTCGATGTGCAATCCGTTCTGGCGAACAGGTTCGATATCGGCATCGATCTCGCGCGTGAGCTTGGCGCCACGGTTCTCCTCAAAGGAACCCCCACCGTGATTTTCAATCCCGAAGGCGACCGCTACGTGATCGCCAGGGGGACCGCCGCACTCGGAACCGGTGGCAGCGGCGATCTTCTCGACGGTATCGCTGGGACCATGCTGGCGCAGGCTCAGGACGCAACCGTTGCCGGCTGCTGTGCTGCGTGGGTCCATGGTCGCGCCGCGGAATTCTGCGAGTATGTGCGTGGCACTACACTAGAGGATGTGCTCTACGCTCTCCCGCGCGCGTGGAACGAGCTCGAGCCCTCGCCCGAGCCTCCAGTGCTGGCCCAGCTGCCGGCCGTCGCGCGATGAGTCCTGACAGAGCGACCAACGGTCGCAATCTCGACCTCGGGCCAGGGAAGGAATTCGATCTCGTGCGAATCCTTCTCGCCGAATGGGGAAAGGCCGCGCAAAGGATCGGCGACGACGCCGCGGTGATCGACGTTCCGGCGGGCGAACGCCTTGTTGTCAGCACCGACACATCAGTCGAAGGTGTCCATTTCAGTCGCGACTGGCTCAACAGCTTCGAAATCGGCTATCGGGCGACGGCGGCGTCGCTCAGCGATCTGGCCGCAATGGCTGCGCGTCCGCTGGGGATTCTGATCGCGCTCACTCTTCCGGAGGGCAACAAGGGCGAAGCGCGTGAGATCGCCACGGGAATTCGCGAAGGAGCGTCGGCTGTCTTGTGCCCAATCGTTGGGGGAGATCTCTCCTCTGGAAAGGACCTGTCGCTTACCATCACTGCCCTTGGCAGCACTTCGCGACCACTTGCGCGTTCCGGGGCCAGGGTCGGTCAGCGCGTTTACGTTACCGGACGGCTCGGCGGCCCAGCCGCTGCGGTCCGCGCCTGGCGCGCCGGCAAGGACCCGACTGACGTTGATCGGGCACGTTTCGCCAGTCCAGTGCCGAGAATCGAGCCGGCCATTGGGCTGGCGCACCGCGGCGCGACGTCGGGGATCGACATCTCGGACGGCCTCATCGCCGATGTCGGCCACATAGCGGCGGCGAGCAAAGTCTGCATCGAGATCGAAGCCGACCAGATCCCACGTGTCAGTGGAGTCACACCTCTGGAGGCCGCGGGCTCGGGGGAGGAATACGAGATCGTCGTCACCGGACCGCAGATCGACACCGGTCAGTTTTTAGAGGAATTTGGCCTTGCTCTCACGGAGATCGGCCGAGTTGTTGCCGGTTCTACAGGTATTGTTCTAATGCAGGGGGGTGAGCGCGTTACGGCTCCCCCTGGTTTCGATCACTTTCGCGATAAATGACATCTTTTTTTCGAACGATTCTGCTCTACTCCACAGCGGCCGTAGCGACCATAGTCCTCGGTCTCGCCGTCATCGTTGCGGCGCTGCTCGGCGTGAAAGACAAGCCGGGCGGCATCTACGACAAGGTTCCTCGCTGGTGGTCGCGGGCGGTGCTCTTTGCCGTCGGCATCAAGGTGCGCGTCCACGGAATGGAGAACGCGAGCGGCGGAGGGCCCTACATCTTCGCCTCCAACCACGTGAGCTGGTTCGACGTCCCCTCGCTCGCCAAGACATTGCCCCGGAACAAGTTCGTTGCCAAGTCCGAGCTGTTCAAGGTGCCGATTTTTGGACCTGCAATGCGCGCCGCCGGGATGATCGAGATCCAGCGCGAGAACCGGAAGGCGGCTTTCGGCGCTTATGACGTCGCGGCGGAGCGAATCCGTGCCGGCAACTCCGTTGTCGTTTTTCCGGAGGGTACGCGCGGATACGAGTACCCGCTTCGCTTGTTCAAAAAGGGGCCGTTCGTGCTGGCGATTGCCGCCGGTGTGCCGATAGTCCCGATCATAGTGCACGGGACGATCGAGATCATGCCAAGGCATTCACTGTGGGCTCATCCGGGGACGATTGATATACATTTGCTCGAGCCCGTCAGCACGACCAGTGTCGACTATGACCATCGCGAGGTGCTGATGAGAACCGTGAGGACGAGGATGGCCGACGCGATGCGGGACCTTTATGGCATCGAGGCGCTGCCTGCGTCGGCGGCGCGGCTCCCGTCGTCGACCGAAATCCTATCATCCCAAACCCTGCCGACCGAAACACGGTAGCACAACCTCCAATTAGAAAAAATGTCAGGAATAATCGAGATCAAGGCGCGCGAGATTCTGGATAGCCGCGGAAATCCCACGATCGAAGCGGACGTCACGCTCGACAGCGGCGCATTTGGCCGGGCCGCAGTTCCAAGCGGAGCATCGACCGGAGAGCACGAGGCACTCGAGCTGCGAGATGGAGACGCCGAGCGTTATCTCGGGAAGGGTGTGGAGCAGGCCGTGCAGAGCGTCGAAGAACGCATCGGCCCCGCTCTCAATGGGCTGCCGGCGGGCGATCAGATGGTAATCGACCGCGCCATGATCGAGCTCGATGGCACCCCCAACAAAGGGAAGCTCGGAGCCAACGCGATACTCGCGGTATCGATGGCGACGGCGCGCGCGGCTGCAATGGATGTCGGCTTGCCGCTCTATCGCTACCTCGGTGGCCCGATGGCGCGCACGCTGCCGGTCCCGATGATGAACATCCTGAACGGCGGCGCGCATGCCACCAACACGGTGGATTTCCAGGAGTACATGATCGTTCCGGTTGGCGCGACGACCTTTCGGGAGGCGCTTCGCATGGGGACAGAGGTGTTTCACGCCCTCAAGAAAGTGCTGGTGAAGAGAAAGCTCTCGACTGGAGTCGGAGATGAGGGTGGCTTTGCGCCCGATCTCAAGAACGACGAGGAGGCGTTGCGCGTCGTGGTCGAGGCGATCGAAGCGGCGGGATACGCTCCGGGAAAGGAGATTGCGATCGCCCTGGATCCCGCGGCATCGGAGCTCTACAAGAATGGAACGTACACGTTCAAGAAGAGCGGAGCTGGAAGTCTCGACTCCGATGGAATGATCGAGCTCTATCGGAAGTGGCTGGACGAGTATCCGATCGTATCGATTGAAGACGGGCTTGCCGAAGACGATTGGGATGGCTGGGCCAAGATCACCGCTGCACTCGGTGATAGAGTTCAGCTCGTTGGAGATGATCTTTTCGTCACGAACACCGAGCGCCTGGCGCGAGGCATCGAGTCGGACGTCGCAAACGCGATCCTGATCAAGCTCAATCAGATTGGCACCCTAACCGAGACTCTCGAAGCGATCGAGATGGCGAGGTCGAACGGATATCAGTCGATCATCTCGCACCGTTCAGGCGAAACCGAGGACACTTTTATCGCCGATCTCGCCGTTGCTACTGGCGCGGGGCAGATCAAGACCGGCTCGGCGAGCCGAACCGATCGCGTGGCAAAGTACAATCAGCTCCTGCGGATCGAGGAGCAACTCGGTGCCGTGGCGGAATTTCCGGGCGGCGCGATCTACGGGCTGGAGTAGCTCGATGAAGCGACTCGCATAGCATGAAGCGGTATGTGTGGTGGGCCCTCATCGCCGTCGCGCTCTTTTTCGCGGTGCAGGGCGGGGAATACAGCACCCGGGACCTTTACGTGCTTCATTCGCGGACGCGGACGCTCACGCGTGAGGTGGATTCGCTGCAACATCAGGTTGACTCGCTCGGGCGATATCTCAAGCTGGTGAAGAGCGACAGCGCGACGCAGGAACGGATCGCGCGCGAGGAATTCGGGATGGTGCGGGGCGACAAGGAGATTCTTTACCGGTTTGGCGACGCTCCCGTAAACGACAACCGGAAATAACGTCCAAAACAGAAGCGTTAATCGTCCAATTACCGCTCAAAATCGGTTGACTTGATCCTCCCTGTGCGTAGATTCCTCATCTCATCGCGGGGTGGAGCAGCCTGGTAGCTCGTCGGGCTCATAACCCGAAGGTCGCGGGTTCAAATCCCGCCCCCGCCATTT
>DASWBG010000074.1:0-2962 GCA_036390715.1 Gemmatimonadaceae bacterium | reverse complement strand
CCCGTAAGCGACGGGCTTGCCGTAAGCGACGGGCTTGCCGAAAGCATACCCGTTAAGACCGAACGCCTTCGTTCGATTCTTCAGAGCTGGGTGACATGCGATGACGTGGATGGCGACGAGCTTGTAGTCGCCACCGTGAGGTCAACTCAATCCGGTTTCGTCGCCGGCGTTTTGTTGGACGACCGGCCGCAACTATTGGTTGGCCTTGAGCACGAGGTGTCGACTGACCTCGACGAGCAGATTACGGCGTGCCTGAGCGCCAGTAGCGATGAGATGCCGACTGATGCCTCCGACTGCGAGCGTGCCCTTCGGGCGTTACAGGCCTGGTGCACACGCGAGAGGGCGTCCGCTGCCGCAGGTATAGCAGAATCGAGCATGGTGCGACGGCGTCAGATCACTAGTCGCATTGATCTGGCGATTCAGAGCGCCCCGCCCCATCTGCGCTCGAGTCGATCGGTCGTTGCGGTTCGTGCCCGACGCGTCGCGACCACACAACAGTGCGCGGCCGTCGAGCATGAGCTCGATTCGCTGCTGCACTCGGATCTCCCTGCCGACGAATGGCTCGACGCCGTCGCTGCGCTCGAATCGAGTAGTTCAGAACCTCCGCAAACCAACCACTCGACGGGATCCGTAAGGATTCAGGCGCTGCTACTCATGCGGGCGCCTTGAACCGTGAGCAGCAATCCTGCCCTATGGCACTGCGGGGGCTTGGAACTCAGACGCCTTCGATTTCGGTTGCCGCCCGGTCGAGGATTTCCTTGATCTTCCTGATTTGCTCCGGCGTCCTCGTTGATGTCTTCGATGCATAGATCGCCTTGCCGATGTTCTTGAATCCGCGGTGCACTTCCATCATCGGCTCACCGAAAATGCTTTGAGCAAATTCGGCGATGCGCGAGAAGATGTCATCGATCAGCGGCTGGTTTTCAGCGAGATGCGCGCGCCCTTCGTCAGTGATCTCGTAGATCTTCTTGCCGCTTTCCTCCGGTCTTGCCCGCGCGTAGCCCAGGTCCTCGAGCATCGTCAGCGTCGGATAAACCGTCCCCGGGCTCGGCGAATACATCCCCCCGAAACGCTCCTCGATCTCCTTGATGATTTCGTAGCCGTGCCGAGGCTTTTCGTCGAGAAGGCGAAGAATCACGAACTTCAGGTGCCCCTGGTCGAACATTCTGCCGCCACCGAACGGACCCCCGCGCGATTTGCCGCGACCTCCCCAAAAAGTGCCGGCGTCAAATCCAAAGTTCTCCGGCCGCATCCCGAACGCCCAAGCGAAACCCGGTCTGCAGTTTCTCTCGTCCATTGAGTTAACCCCGCCAAGTTGGACTTATCGAGCCAGTGAGGCGTCAGTCGGCGCCCGCGATAGTACTGGCGATATATCTTTCGGCCAGAAGGTATAACGGGCGATATATCGGCGCAAGTGGCGCCTTGCCTGTGCCCGGACCCCACCCGAGACGTCCCGGCGTAGTGAACTCGAAGCTGGCATCTGCCCCACTCATAGCTCGCGCCCGTTCAGTTGCGGTTGAAAAGTCCCGAGATCCCACAAGGGGAATTTTGCCTTACGACAACCCAATCACTAGTCCAATTCCGACGGCAAGTACAACAAATCCAATGACTTGCACTAGCCTGAATAAACAGAAACTGCGGGGCTTGCATCTTGCGCCTGACGGGAAGACTAACTGCGCTCGTGAAAATCGAGCAGCAAACCGAAGGTGATGGCAAGCTCTTTCTTCAAGCGATTGGTTCTCCGCGCATGATCCAACAGTCGTACGGCCTTGGCCTCGCCCTTTTCTCGATCGTGGTCGCCACACTTGGCGCCTACGTCGCCGTCGAGGTTGCGCAACGTGTCCGCGCGGCTCATGGCCGGCGCCGCATTCTCTGGACTTGCGGCGGTGCACTCGCGTTGGGATTGGGCATATGGAGCATGCATTTCGTCGGCATGCTCGCGCTGCAACTTCCCGTTCTCATTTGGTACGACGCCCTTTTCATCTTCCTCTCGGCTGTCGCGGCCATCGTTGGATGCGCCATCGCTTTTGTCATCTTCAACCGCGCCACGGTCAGCCGGTGGTTGCTCGCTCTCGCCAGCATCTTCATGGGATTGGCGATCGCCGGCATGCACTACATCGGCATGGCCGGGATGCGGATGAGTGCGTACGTCAGCTACGATCCGCTCATCGTCGCAGCATCCCTGGGAGTCGCGATCATATTTTCTTTCGCGGCGCTCGCTCTTACTCGCAATCTGATCGACACTCCCACGGTGCCAAGAGCGTGGCTCAAGAAAGTGGGAGCGTCGCTGCTACTGGGCTTCGCAGTCGCTGGGATGCACTACACCGGGATGGCCGCCGCCCAATTCACTAAGGGACCTATAGACTGGAGCCCGCCGGACAACCTCGTGCTGGGAACGTACCAGCTTGGACTGGTAGTTGGCGTCACCAGCGTCGCTCTTCTCGCTATCGCGCTCGTTGCCACTCAGTTCGAGCGTTGGACCACCACCACCAGAAGCAGGTTCGAGAATCTGCTCGAGCTCTCACCGCAGGTCGTTTGGTTCGGACGACCGGATGGACGTATCACCTACTGCAATCCGTATTGGTACGAGTACACCGGTCTCTCCGAGAGAGGGACCCTGGGCTACGGGTGGACCGGAGCAATTCATCTCGAAGACCGCGACCGCGTCACCGGAGCGTTGCAGGTGGCAGTGCAAGAGGGAAACGATTTCGAGGTCGAGTTGCGATTGTGCGGAAAGGACGGCAAATACTCCTGGTTCCTCATGAAGGGCCGGCCAGGTCGCGATGCCTTGGGAAACGTCGACGCCTGGCTCGGCATCGCGGTCGACATCGAGGAACGGAAACGGGCGGAGCAGGAAGCGTGGGCCGCGAGCCAGGCGAAGTCTGAGTTTCTCGCCAGCATGAGCCATGAGCTCCGGACACCGCTGAACGCGATCGGCGGATACGCCGAGCTGCTGGCGATG
>DASWBG010000073.1:0-5563 GCA_036390715.1 Gemmatimonadaceae bacterium | reverse complement strand
GTGGGGCCATTCCGCTCGAACCGCGAGCAGATGCGCGATCACCATCACGGCAACGGCCACAGCCTGAACCCGTGGAGACGCGGTTGCGAAGATCAGCAGAATGACCGCGACTCCGAGGTAAATGCTCAAGGTCGTGTACCGAGGCTCGAGGGCCTGCGCAAGTGTCAGCCTCAACCGGCCTGCTGCGGCCGCGGCGGCCGACAGGCCCGCGTAGAGCCCGAATGCAGCGAACTCGAGGGCGGCACGACGACGCTGCCGCCAGGCAACCGCAAGACATCCGCCGAATACGACCACGAGAAGACCGCCCACGGCGATCGTTGGATAGAGATCGCGCGTCCAGGAGAGAGGGTGGCCGAGGAATGCCAGGCAATACGCGGTGAACCGTCCCGGAGCTTCGTAGGGAAGCGTCATCGGGGGGACTCCTGCAGGCGCCTTATATCCGCGATAAACGAGTGCGCCTGTGACGATCCCTGCGCCGGTCCATCCGCCCACTGTCAGCCAGCAACGTTTTCGGTCCCGGCCTGACGCCCAGACCAACGGAAGCAGCGCCAGCCAGAGGAAGATCCCGTTCGCAAACGAGAAGGTCGCCACCGCCGCCGCTGCGGCGGCAATCGTCACGCGGCTGCGCGACAACGCGAGCAGTGCGCAGGCCAGCATCACGGCCGGCACGAACAGGACCAGCTGAAACCCGACAGTCCAGTTCCACCATTGCACCGGAGAAAAGATCAACAGCGCCGCGGCCGCGGAGGCCGCAGCGGCCGTCGTTCGATCGAACGCCCTCCGGGTCAGAAGGCAGACAGCCGCGGCCACCGTGCCTGCGAGCACGAGAGAGAGACCCATCTCATACTTCACGTTCCAGCCGGTGACTCGCGCCAGGTAGAAGAAGAGGATCCGGGGTACAACGATCCTGCTCTCGTTGTGCTGGGCGAGGAGATCTCCGATGGCGGGGAATGCCCGGCCATGATTGCGGATCAGGAAGTCGGCGATCATCATCTGGTCCCAGTACGGGACGTTGACTCCATAGGCGATGATCAACCAGCCGATGACCGCCGGCGCCGCGCAGAGAACCAGAACCGACATCGCGACGATGATCTGCGCACGGACCGCGGCGCTCATGGTCGCGGAGCTCGGTGTGTCAGCGCGTACCAATACCAGCGAAGATACTGGGGAAGCCACTTGAACAATCGGAATCGCGACTCTCCCGCCGAGCGGTCGCGCCACGTGCTCGGAACCTCGGCGATGCGATAACCGGCGGCCTGCGCCTTCGCCGTAAGCTCGAGCGAATATTCGAAGCCGGCCTTGCTCTCGATCTCAATCGACTGCAGGACCTCACGCCGGTACGCGCGGAAGGCGTTCGTGGCATCGTGAACGGGCAAGGCTCCTGACCAGTACAGCGTCAGACCGGCCATCCTGGATAAGAATCGTTTCAGCGGAGGGCCCCCGATCTGCCGCCCTCCTGTCATGTACCGCGACGCGCAGACGATGTCAGCCTCGCCGGATCGGATGCGCCGCACCATCTCCGGCACAACCGCGGCGTCATCGGAAAGATCGGCCATCGTGACGATGACTACGTCGCCGGTCGCGGCGCTGATTCCGGACTGGATCGCATTGAGCACGCCGTGCCCACGGGCGTTCCGGACCAGGACGATGTCCGGGAACTCACTCTGCAGTTGGCGGGCTACAGGCAGCGTGTTGTCCTCTTCGCGGTCATAGACGACGAGGAGCCGCTTCGGCAGCGGCACCTTTCCGTACAACTCCCGCACCATGGCCTCGAAGTTTCCGGCTTCGTTGTACACAGGGACGATGAAGTCCATCAGCGCTTCAGATTGCACCGGTCTCGACCTGCCCGCGCACCCACGGGATGATCTCATCGAGTGCATGGGACGTCGACACGCGCGCGCTGAAGCCCAGGATCGTTTTCGCCTTCGTCGTCGACGGGACGCGTCTCTGCACATCGTATGGGTACGGCGCGTCACTCACGTACCGGAACTGCACTCCCGCGCGAATCTTGTTCCAGATCATGGCGGCCAGTTCCAGGACGGTGATCGACTCTTCGGTGGAGAGATTGAAGTCCTCGTTCAGGGCGGACTCCGACTCCAGCGTCATGCGGATGCCACGAGCCAGGTCGCCGCCGTAGGTGTAATGCCGCACCTGGCTGCCACTGCCGAGGATATGCAACGGGTCCTGTCCTTTCAGAACCTTCTGGATGAGATCGGGAACGACATGGCTCATGGCCAATCGGATGTTTCCCGACATCACCTCGGTGTCGGCCTTCGCGCGCGACTCTCCGATGCCGATGCAGTTGAACGGACGCACGATCGTGAACGGAAGGCCGTACTGCTCGCGCGCGCCCTGAGCGAAGTACTCCGTGGCCAGTTTCTGAAAGCCATAGGTCGATCGTGGGGGCGGGCAACGACGTTGCTCGCCCTCGGACGTCGGAAAAACGTCCGCCGACTCGAACACCATCGATGACGAGACGACGGTGATTTTGCGAAGCTGCCTCTCGCGGTGTGCCCAGATCGCGGCGTCGAAGGCCGCGGCGGTGATCCGCTCGTTCTCGGCGAGAAGATCATAAGCAAGCTCGTGAAAGAGAGTGATGCCTCCGATGATCGCTGCGCCGGCCACGAAGTGGTCACATCCGGCGATCAGCCGTTTCATCAGATCGGGGTCTTTGGCGTCGCCTCGCACGAACTGATAATGCGGATGATCGTCGTAGCTTCGTCGCGTCTCGCCGTATTTGGAGAAGTTATCGACGCCGACCACTTCGTAGCCGGCATTCAGAAGCTCTTCGACGAGGTAGCCGGCGATGAACCCCGCCGACCCGCTCACCAGAACCTTCACCGGAGCGACGCTCCCTTACCGAAGTAGTTCCAGACGTCGACGACCGGCTTTGCATCCGGGATGCACAAGGAGCGGTACCGCTTGTGTGGTGCGCCGACGATCACGATGTCGGCCCGTTCGACGAGCTCCTCCGCCGGCACGAGCCGCGGATCGGAAACGTATTCGTCGGCGCAGAGGACTTCCCTGGCCTCGTACTCCAGGATCTTGCGCAGCTTGTAGGACAGAGAGGAGCGGGCGTCGTCGCTCTCCGCTTTGTAGGCCATCCCCAGAATTCCGACCGAGAGCTCGCGGAGCGGGTACCGCTCCTTGAGATGCTTGACGATGAAGTTCGGCAGCCCCTCGTTGACGAGCATCGCCGCATGGCCGAGTTGGAAGTTGTTGTTGTTCGCCGCCACGAGTTGCATGGTGTCCTTGAACAGACAGGGCCCGGCGGCGAACCCGCTGCCTGGAAATCCTTTCATTCGCGGATAGTCGTGCGTCAAGGCTTCATGGATGCGATAGAAATCGAGACCGTAGTCGGCTGCGATCATGAAGAACTGATTGGCTGATGCAAACTGGATGTAGCGCCAGGAATTCGTGATGATTTTGGCCAGCTCTGCTTCCAGAGGTGTCAGCCTCACCACGGTCCTGGCGATCCTTCCAAACAGAATGGCGGCCATTTCTTCCGCCTCAGGGTCGCATCCGGAAATGATCTGCGGCAGCTCCCGCAACTCTTCGAGGGCATGTCCCTCAGCGATCCGCTCGGGGCAGAAGGAGAGGTGCACCTGCAGGCCGGCCTCGCGGAGGAGCTCGTTGATTCTGTCGGTCGTTCCGGGGAAGACCGTGCTCCGCAGCACGATAAGCTGGCCGTACCGAAGGAAGGGCACCAGGGCCAGGAAGAAGCGCCGCATTCCATAGAACGTCGGATTCAGGTGCTCGTCGACCGGCGTCCCGATGACGACGATCACCTGCCGCGATCTGCTGACCAGCGTCGGATCATTCCTCACCTCGAGCCGCTTCGCGGCGATGGCCCGGTCCAGAAGTTCCTGTGCGCCGTTCTCGCGGAACGGCATCGTTCCGCTCCGGACGGTGGCGACACTCGCGTCATTCGTGTCGTAGATGCTGACTCTGGCTCCTGCATCGGCAAAGGTGAGGGCCAGCGGCAGACCCACGTGCCCGCAGCCGCCGACGACGCAAATGTCGTATTCGAATTCCGTCATCTGCCCTCCGGCTCGCGTCTTCGAGATATTGCATCACATTCCTCCGCCGTTTACGCGCCGATCATGTCGATGGACGGCCGTTCGCCGCGCCCGGCCCGATGTCAAATCGGGGGCCCTTTCAGCGCCGTTGCCCGATCCCGTTCGCGTCTAGTTGGACAAGTCGGGATGGCGGTAAAATCTGCCGTCCTGAGGTGTCCGCATATGTCTCGAGACGAACGCGGAAATCGCACTCAGGAGGTCGACGGTTCGATCGCGATCAGCTCCACCAGAAACTCTTCTCCTCAGCACTCACAATTCGTGACGTCGCGCCGCGATTGATGCGGTCGCCCAGGAAGTGTCTGGTGCGCGTCTAATTTTGCGAGACTGTGATCTTCACCATCGTGACGTCCCCCCGCTGTAGATCACGGAGGCATCCTGAACATGCATCCCGGACCTTTTCGCAAATCCTCGACGACAAGGTTTGATCGACTTCTTTATGCTCTGTCAGTCATCACCATATTGATGACGGTTCCGCAGGTGCTGTCCATCTGGCTGCATCGCACGGCCCAGGGAGTGTCGCTCAGCACCTGGAGCACGTATCTGGTCAGCGCATGCGTCTGGCTGGTGCATGGGATCCGGCAGCGCGACCCCGCAATCTACCTTGCGTGTATCGGCTGGATCGCATTGGACGCGGCGATCGTGGCAGGGGCCCTCGTCTTTGCATAGTCAGTTCGAAATTTTCCTTACGCAATGCCCACCAGGTCCAGGAATCGACGGGCAACGATCGGCGAGTCGTACTGGCAGACTCGAGCCAATCCGGCGGAACCCATCGCCCGCCGCGTCTCAGGCTTCTCGAGGAGTTTCACAAGAGTCTGCGCGAGAGTCTTGTGATCGTCAGGGTCGACGAGGAATCCGTTGACTCCTTCATTCACAACCTCGGGAACCGCTGCTGCGCGTCCGGCGACAATCGGAAGGGATGAAGCCATCGCTTCCAGAAAAACGATTCCGAATCCCTCCTGCGACGTCGGGAGCGCGAACACAGTCGCGTTCCGGTACTCCGTCACCAGCGCCTTGAAGGAAAGTTGACCGAGGAAGTGCACACGATCCGCGATGGCGAGCTCGCCGGCAAGATGTTCCAGTCGCTGTCTCTCAGGACCGATTCCCACGATTCTGAGAACGGACTCTTTCCGCACGCGGGCGAAGGCGTGCAGCAGCGTGTCGACACCTTTGCGCGGATAGAGGTGCGCGACGGAGAGCACGCGCAACGGGCCGTTCTCATGCGGAGCCGTTCGAAGCGCGTTCTGCCAGACGTGGAGATCGATTGGCTCCGGCACGATGAAAATCCGCGCAGAGCTCACTCCATACAATTGCGAGATTCGTTCCGATGAGTAGAGGCTCGTCGTGATGATGCGATCTGCCTGGCGCAAGTGTCTCGCTTCGAGTCGCGCCTGGACAGTGAGGGCGAGACGGCTGCGGCCGTGCTCGAACCTGGCCTCGTCGGCGAGCACACCTTTTATCGCAGCGACATGAAATAGCTTTGCACT
>DASWBG010000072.1:0-5278 GCA_036390715.1 Gemmatimonadaceae bacterium | reverse complement strand
CCTGCATCGCAGTCCCGAGGAGACCTCCGGCAGACGGCGGCAGGTAGGGCCATTGTTCAAGCGCCCACGCCGCAATGAAGTTCGCCGGCAAACCGACGCCTAACCCAAGCATGCTCCACCGCGCGAGCGTGGCGCGATGGTGCGATGGCGAGAGCGCGAGTCCCGTGCGCACGGTCCAGAGTCCCAGCACGAACATGCCCAGAACTTTCGGGAATCGCACGGTAAAAAACAGATCGGCCCATCGGCCGCCGAGAAAGACGAGGTTGCCAATGAACGCATCCTTGATTCCCCCCGTGCCGATGGCTTCGAAGTATTTCAGGATGGTTGCCGGCATTCCCGGGCCGCCTGATGGTCGAGCCGCGCCAGATCCGACGAGCATCCAGATCGCGAGCGCGACGATATAGAGAGCTATCGGCACGGCGAGCAGGATCAAGTCCACCGCACGAGCGCGCGATTGGATTTCCGCCCGAACCACGGCATCGTGAAGCCGAGCAGCGCGTACAGCATCAGGATGTCGCCGGCCCAGATGAGGAAGGCGTGAATCGCGCCAATCCCCAGCAGGATGCGAAGCCGCCGCTTGAACCTCGGCAGCGCCGCCGCTCCGCCGCGCGAGAGCTGCACGCCGAAGCCGATGCCGAACAGCAGTGAGAATATCGAGTAGAACTTGCCGTCGATGAAGACGTGTTCGAGAAACTCCGCAACGTGGTCGGCCGCAGCGGTCGGCAAGGCGGCGGCGCGTTCGGGCGGAATGAACGTCAGGCCGAAAAACACCTGCACGTTCGCCAGGAGAATGCCGGCAACGGCCACGCCACGGAGGACGTCCAGAGCCGGGATGCGCTCGTGGACGGGCAACGGCGATGCGGGTTCCGTCGAGTCGATCAGGTCGGCGTGAGTCGCATGATCGACCTCCACCACGGGCTATTTCCTGAGAATCCTGCCCTGATTCTTGAGGATCTTCTTTTGATTTTTCACAATCGCCTTCTGGTTCTTTAGAATCTTGCCTTGGTTCGTAACGATCGTTCTCTGGTTTGCGATGATCTTCTTTTGATTTTTAATAGTTGCCTGTGCCATGCTGCCTCCTCGTTGATTTCTGTTGCGTGTGAAGTACCGCGCTTCCGCGAACGTAACTTACGTCAGGCTGGGTGGTGGTGGCCACCGAGAACCCAAGCAACAAGGAATAGAGCAGCACGCTTCATAAATCCGCCATCAACGCGTGTTGGTCAGTTTGCTGATCGGGGACAGTAAGAGTTTCCGGAACTCGACTTCCGATCCTTCCGACTGCAAAGCGATCTGACCGTGATCGGCGGTGGCGTCTGAGCCGTCATTCACCAGATCGCCATTCTCCCAGACTCTGATCGAGCGGCCGACGGCCTCGATCACCATGGTGTTCCATTCCCCGACGGGCTTCTCGGAGCTGTCGGTCAGATTCAGGATGCGACGGGCCTTTCCCTCGGTGGTCCCCCATGTCGCCGGTGGCCCGCGCCGCCGCTCCATGTCAGGCACCCGGATGTCTTCCAGGATGCACCAGAAATCGCCTGCGTTGCCGTGTTCCAGCTGCACCTCGATGGATCTGGGGAACATTCCGTAGAGAGCGCGCGGCGTCGACGCGTGCACCAGAACACCGGAATTCCCGGGCGCACTGGGAAAACGGTATTCAACCTCCAGCCGGTAGTCGTGGAAGATGGAATCGGTGATGAGATGCCCGCGGGGCTCACCGAGGCTCACGAGCACCCCGTTGCGCACGAGGAACGGATTGCGGAGGCGGACGTTGGAGTCAGCCGCGGGAACGTCGACGTGCCAGCCGGAGAGGTCCTTCCCGTTGAAGAGGCTCTGTGGCTGCCGCTCGGACGCGCAGCGAGACGTCGAGCCCGCGGCGGCTGCGAGCGAAATCGCGAGGATCAGGAGCGGTTTCAACTCACACGCTCAATGACTACGGCGGTACCGTAGCAAAGGACTTCCGTAGCGGAGCCTTTGCTCACAACCTCCGATGCGTCATAACTCAGTCCCACAATGGCGTTAGCTCCCATTTCCCGCGCGTGCTGAACGAGGAGGTCGAAGGCTTGTTCACGTGCCTGTTCGCACATATCCGTATATGCCCCGATCCTTCCGCCAATGATGTTCTTTAGTCCGCCCATGATTCCCTGCGCAATTGTCGGTGACCTTACGATGATTCCACGGGCAATGCCCTTGTACTCTTTGATCCGATGCCCCTCGATGGTGAAAGTCGTTGTAACCGGCATGTTCATGTGGTTGCTCCTTTGGTTGAGAATGGTCGGACGAGCTTCGTTGCCAGCCACCCCGCCGCCGGGATGAGGATGATCGAGGCTGGCCACATCCACACCGGGTGCGGAATCGTTGCCAGATTTCCGACAGTTGCCACAAGAACAAAAAACGCGACAATCAACCCATGCGTTGCGCGAGCGTGGGTTGCAAGTCGGGCAGCTATGTATGACCCAACCCCGCCCGCGAGAATCCAGCCGGCAAGGAGAATCAGAAAAGCCTGAACCGGCAGCGTGGCGACAGCTTGGCGGACGCTTTCCGGATCGCTCGGATCGGTTCCGGGAGGCAAAGCATAAAGGCTACCCGCCAGCGCATCCATCAACCCTACCACGACCACGGCCGCGACGACACCGCCTAGCAAGACGAGCGCACTTCGAATCATCGGATGCATGTGGTCCTCCGTGAAACATCGCTTTTGGACTGCGCCGAGCCGCGTGAGAGATCAACCGTCTCTGTAATCGAGATCCGGATCGCGCACCGCGCAGTACTCACTGCACCCGAGCCTGTATCTGTTTCGCGCAAACCACCTGTAGAACCCGTCAGCGAGCGGACGCACGAACGGGATTCTAAACAGCCACGATATCATACGGCCCCTCGGCAATACCTTCAGCAGTTCTTCGAGTGCGGCCGCTGCCTGCCACGTCTTTCCGTCGCTCGCGCGGATAACCTGCACCGATTCCATGTACGCGCGCGAAGGGATCCACGGGAACCTCGCATGTACTCCTGGAGCCTGCGATGAGATTATCTCCAGCTGGTGGTTGGCGTCCCACTTGCCGAGCAGCTTGATCGTCCGGTCGCACACCTTGCAGTCACCGTCGTAAATCACAGTGTAACGCCGACGTGACTCTCCTATCCTCGGTTCGTATTTCTCTTTGCCGGCAACGGAGAAGCGAACCACCGGCACAGTCATGGCGCGCTCGTAAGCGGGGCAGGGGCTTCGATCTCCGGTGCCTCCGCGCCAACCGCATCCACTGTGATCTCGATCGGATGCGTCATCGTCTGATGTATCCCGCACACACTTGCAACGCGAATTGCCTTCGGCCACACCTCTGCCGACAAGGACGGCCAATCCAGTTTCACGTTCATCGAGCCAACTCGATGCTGTCCCTCCACGAACGTCCAGCTGATGTCGATCTTGAGATCATCGGCGGCGATGTTCCTGTTCGCCGCCCAGCTTTGCAGCACTGAGAGCGTGCACGCCCCGAGCGCGCTCCCCAGCATGTGGAACGGAGAATAGCTCTGATCGGGCGATTCTGATTCGATCGTCAGTGGCCCCGAGGTCGGCTCCAGCCTTAACGACTCCTCGCCTGTGAGCGTGATTTTCATTTCTTTGCCGCCGTCCCCGCTGGTTGCTGCTGCGTTAGACAATGAAGCGTGCCCAGTCCCCACACCAGATCCACCGCGTGAATCCCGATCACCGTGCGCCCCGGAAACGCCTCGGCGATTCCATTGAGTGCTATTCGATCGTTCGGATCGTTGAATGTGGGTACAAGAACGGAACCATTCGCGACGTAGAAGTTCGCGTAACTCGCGGGAAGCCGCTCGCCATTCATGATCACGGGCCTGGGGAAGGGGATGGTCACGATCCGTAATGGTTGCTTCTTTGCTACGGCCTCGAGGCGGCGCATGTTGTCAACTGAGCGCGCGTGATTTTCATCCGCAATGTCCTGCTCATACGCCAGGATCACCGTGTCACGGGAGCTGAAGCGCGCGATGTCGTCGATGTGTCCATGCGTATCGTCTCCCACTGCGCCCTGGCCCAACCATATCGTGTCGGTCACGCCCAGATATTCGGCGAAGGCTGCTTCATAATCTCCCGCCACCATCCCCGGATTACGTAGCTGCACATCCGAGAGCAGCCACTCCTCGGTCACGAGGATTCGACCCGCGCCGTTCACATCGATTCCGCCGCCCTCCAGAACCAGGCGCTCGCCGTTGTCGGGTCGCCGCGGAACGATTCGCGGAATTCCTGTAATACGCTCGATCTCGGCGCCGATCTCCGCGTCCCTCTTGTAGTTCTCGTACTTGGCCCAGCCGTTGAATCCCCAGTTGATCAGCTCGACGCGCCCGTCGCTGCGAAGGACGCCCGTCGGAGCAGAATCGCGGAGCCACACACGGTCGTTCGAGACAGAGTGCAGCCGGTAGCTCTTGTCCTTTACGCCGTGCGCTGCCAGCAGCGATCGCGCATTCTCGCCCACCATCGCGTCGTGACAAAGGATTTCAACTTTCTCGTAATCGCTGAGCGCGCGCACGATCTCGGCGTACACCCACGGAATCGGCGCAAGTTTGCCCGGCCAATCCGGCTCGTGGTGAGGCCACGCGATCCAGGTCGCGTCGTGCGTCTCCCACTCCGCCGGCATGCGTCTGCCGAGCGATGGCTCGATAGGCGGAGCGCCGCTTCGACCGGAAGCGGCGCTCTTATTTGTGCGCGCCATTAGTGCTTGACGGGTACCATGTGCTCGCCGGCGCCGCGAGGAAATATCGATTTCGGAATCATCACGTGGACTCCGACGTTGCCATCGACGAGCTCGGTGATGTCGACATCGCATGACACACTCGTCAGCATGTAGGCATCATCGTGCGACAGTCCTTGAACGTTCATCAGAAAGTCGATTGCCTGGCGAACGGCGATCTTCGTCGCCTGCACGAGATCCTTGTCCATGCCCATGGCGATCCAATGCGTTGGTGTTTCCGCGCGCGGCCACGCCAGGTGTAAATCCTTCCTCACAGTCACCTTGAATCGCCCACGGAGCGAGGTCTCCAGAGCGGTGATGTCCACCTCGCCATTACCCTGGTTGGCGTGACCATCTCCGATCTCGAGCAATGCTCCGGGCGTGTGGATCGGAATGTAGAGAGTGGTGCCCGCGACGAGCTCCTTGTTGTCGAGATTGCCGGCATGAATGTCGGGCGGGGCGCTGCTCACTCGTCCGCGAGACGCCGGTGGTGCAACTCCGATGCTGCCGAAAAAAGGATGCAGTGGAATGTCGATTCCCGGCGC
>DASWBG010000071.1:0-3197 GCA_036390715.1 Gemmatimonadaceae bacterium | reverse complement strand
AAACTTTCCAACCATTTCGGTCAGTAGGGTATCTAACGCCGTGTAAGCAGTTGTCACTGGCCCTTTACCCAGACCGGACCGCACTATGATTGGCGTTGCCGCCCTCCTGGGACTCGCATTGAGTCTGCAGGCTCCCGATCAAATAGCCGCCCGCACCACTGCGCGGCAGTCCAATACTTCCCATCACTCTCGAATCGGCGCACCAACCGATAGCGGGGTGACCGCGGTCCACGCGGACGTCGCGCCGACGATCGACGGCAAGGACGACGACGCCGTTTGGCGCACCGCTCCGCCCATCACCGCCTTCAAGCAGTGGCAGCCGACAGAGGGAAAGGAGCCGCGCTTCAAGACCGAAGCGAAGGTCGCCTACGACGCGGCGAATCTCTACGTGTTCGTGCGCTCGTTCGATCCACACCCCGACAGCATCATCAAGCTCCTCGAGCGACGTGACAGCTTTACACCCTCCGACATGGTCTGGGTCTTCGTCGATTCGTATCACGATCGCCGAACAGGGTACGAGTTCGGCGTCAATGCGGCCGGCGTTAAAATCGACCAGGCGGTCTCTAATGGCGGTAACGAGGACGGTGCATGGGATGCGGTATGGGACGTCGCTACGCGAATCGATTCGCTGGGCTGGACGGCCGAATTCAGGATCCCTCTCTCTCAGATGCGCTACAGCAGGGATCGCGAGCACATCTTCGGCTTAACGATCGATCGGGACATCTATAGGTATGCCGAGCGGGTGAGTTGGCCCATGCTCAGCCAGTCAAAGCCGGACTTCGTGTCGCAGCTTGGCACCCTCGACGGCATGGACGATCTCGAGGCGCCGCGCAAACTCGAGGCGATGCCCTACGTCGTCACAAAGAGCGCGTCCCAGATCACCAACAACGCCTACGGACAACAGGGGAAAGCGACAGTCGGCGGCGACTTGAAATACCGCGTGGCTTCGAACCTTACGCTCGACGCGACGATCAACCCCGATTTCGGTCAGGTGGAGTCCGACCCCGCGGTTCTCAACCTATCCTCGTACGAGTCGTTCTTCGATGAGCGGCGCCCATTCTTCGTCGCTGGACGCGGACTGTTCCGCTTCGACGTGAACTGCAGCGCCGTCAACTGCAACGGAGAGACTCTCTACTATAGTAGACGCATCGGTCGGACGCCCGAGCTGGCCGGCACCTACGGCGATACAGTTCCGCTGCAACCCACGACGATCCTGGGAGCCGCAAAACTGATTGGCCGTTTCACACAGGGAGCAACGGTCGGCGTGCTCGACGCGATGACCGAACGCGCATCGAGTCCCGGTGACACGACATTCGAGCCGCGGACGAACTTTGGCGTCGTGCGGGCTACCCAGGATTTCCGCGGCGGCAACAGCGCAGTCGGCGGAATGTTCACCGCCGTGAACCGCAGCCTCGATTCGTGGTCCTCTCCATTTCTCGCGAAGACGGCTTATGTGGGCGCTCTCGACTTCCGCCACCGCCTCTTCAAGAACAATTACGAGGTTTCGGGATCACTCGATCAAAGTCGCGTGGAGGGAACGCCCGCTGTGATTCTCTCGACGCAACGAGACGCGGTGCACAACTATCAGCGTCCTGACGCCAACCTTCCACTCGACTCGAACGCTACGAAGCTGACCGGCGACGCGGAGGAGCTCAAGTTCGGCAAGATCGGCGGTCAGCATCTGCTGTTCGAGACCGACTATCAGCGCCGTTCCGAAGGGTTCGAGATCAATGACCTGGGCTACCTCCGGCGGGCCGACCAGGTGTCGTGGAATACCTGGGCCGGATTCTTCGACCGGCACGAGAGAAAGTTCTACAACCGCTTTCAGTTGAACAACAACTGGTGGCAGTACTGGACCACTGACGGGCTGCCGCTCGAGGCGGCGTACAATACCAACACCCACATCACCTTTAGGAACAACTGGTCATTCCATGCGGGCGGAACTCTGGGACAGCTCGGCACCACCTACGACGATCGTTCGGCGCGCGGCGGGCCGGCAATCCGACAGGATCGCTACATCGCGCCGTGGATGGGCATCGTTGGCAACGATCGCCGAGCGCTGGTGCCATTTATGTGGTTCAACTATTTCAAGGGAAGCGGTGGCCGCAGCCATTCGCTGAATCTCAATCCCGAGCTCGACTACAAATTCCTCGGGCGATTTAGCTCGGCCGTGTCGGTCAACTGGACGCACAACGTCTCCGACAACCAGTGGTTCGGCAACTTCAACGACTCGCTCGGCACGCACAATACGTTCGCCCACCTCGACCAGCACACGACATCGCTGACGGCGCGCCTCAACTACACGTTCACGCCGGATATTTCGCTTCAGGGATACCTGCAGCCGTTCGTATCGAAGGGCACCTACAGCGATGTGCGCCAGCTATCGGCGACGCCCCGTGCCGCGAACTACGACGATCGCTACGCTCCGTTCATCAATCCTTCGGTCACCGGCAATCCCGGCGGATTCAACTTCAAGGCGTTCCAGTCGAACATGGTGTTCCGCTGGGAGTACAAACCGGGCTCGACGCTCTTTCTCGTGTGGAACGAGGGGAGGCAGGGGTACAACCCTCTCGAGGGAACGAAGAATTTCAACGGCGACGTGCGCGATCTGTTCCGACTCCACCCGGCCAATACGATCCTACTGAAGGTGTCCTACTGGCTTAATCGTTAGAGTCGGGCCGTCGCGCAGTGGATGGATCGGTGTTGCCGATCACGCGGTCATCATTTTGCGAACCCGCTGTGGCTCTTCACCGAGCCATTCCGGGTTCGTTGCGGTGGAGTCGAAGATCGAGCTCGTCTTGAACAGCTCGAACTCGCCATGCGCGGCGGCCGCCTTTGTTTTGGCGAGAATCGCCTTCACCTGCGCGGCATTCATTGGGCGGAACGTGCGCACCGCATCGAGTGCCTGTTCCAGAATCTTCATGCTGTCGCACCCGGTGATCACCACCGATGTCGGCAGGTTCAGCGCGTAGTGGAGGCACTCCACCGGAGTCACGGTGCGAGACTTCAGGATGATTCCATTGGCCATGCTCTTCATTCCGAGCACCCCGATTTTGTGCTTGACAAGCTCGGGAAGCACGAGCTTCTCGAAGCTGCGGTAGTGCGCATCCATCACGTTGAGCGGCATCTGGACCGTGGCGAATGAGAACCCATGTTCTTGCGCCACCTCGAGCGTGTGGAGGTGGATGCGCGGATCC
>DASWBG010000070.1:0-2386 GCA_036390715.1 Gemmatimonadaceae bacterium | reverse complement strand
GGCGATGGATGCGAGGTGATTGACGCGATCGAGCGTGTCGAGCGGCGGGAAGAATCTGAAGATCGCGCCGAATCTCGCGGACTTGAGCTCGCGTCTCGCGACGAGGTACATCGTTCCAGCTGAGGCGGCGGTGGCGTAAGCAGCGATCCCGATGAAGCTCAGCACGATGTGCATCGTGAGCCAAACGGCGCGAGCGCCTTGCGGGTCGAGGAACGGTTGCATGCCGGCAATGTTGCCAGCGACGGTGACGAGCGCGGCAACAGGAGCCGCGACGAGCGTAAGGCTGACCTCGCGGGCCAAACTCTCTACCACAACCAGCGAGAGGGCGAGGACAAGACCGGCGAACGAAAGCCCTGGTCCGAGCCCGGTAAGAGATGCCGCACCAGCCTGTCTGGTGAGCCCCGCGAGCGCGGTGGCGTGGGCTCCAATCCCGAGCAGTAGAGCAAAGACGACCCCACTTACCGGCGCCTTCACACGACGCGCAAAGGGCAGTGCCGCGATGGCGGATGCGCCGAGGTAAAACGTGACGGCGAAAAAGTGGGCGATCGGTATCATCTGATCGCCTAATTTAATTCCCCGCTACGGTTTTAGCGCATAATCGCCGGCAAATTGCGCCGGCACTTGCCGTTCGTTCTTTAGGGCATCGTGCCAGTCAGACGCACTGGCATTCCGTCACGGATAGTGGGTTGAGTCTGCCTCACGATGATCACCGTCGACGCGTACGGTGTTACTCTCACGACTTGTCCGACAGCAGCAGTCACGGCAGGAGCAGGACTCGGATCTTCGCGGCCGGTGGAGTTGTCGATGAAAGTCACCTCGTCGCCCACATGAATACCGGTCTTGGCATTCGGCGAAATTATGACATAGTGTCCGATGGACGGCAGCACGGGCGTTTCGTGAACGTAGACGACTCTACCCCTCATACCTCCACCGAGCGGCGAGATCGCACCCGAGGGGAGCGGAATATCGGGCGCGACGGTGACTTGCTGGTCGAGCTTGATCTCGCCGAACTGCTTCATGATGCGTGCGATCGGCCGCTGTCCCTGAGGAAGCGATTCGATGCGTAGGATTCCGGTCGGAATTACGACCTGGCCGTTGTCGCCCAAATCCGGCCCAAGGACGTAGGACATGTAGGTATCGCCGAGACGCGGAACCAGACCCCTCGGAAGATCGAGGAAAAGATCGTCGTTGATCTGATACCGGATTTGAATGATGTTGGTCTTGATGCCGGGGCGATCGACGCTCGCGACGAGTCTCCCGGCGTTCCGGGGTCCGCCACCGTGATCGGCGTAGGGAGCGGTTTCGACTTCACCCCTCCGCACTCCGCCCGGACGTGAGCGGTTAACGACATCCGCCTGGACCTGTGCAGCCGCGCGGGCAATTGGCGAGGAGAAAACGGTCAGCTCCGTTCCTTCACCATTTTTCCCCTGCACTGGTTGCGCTGGAACGGGTCGCGTGACGACGTGAGACACGACTTCGCCGGCGCTATCAGCGCGAGCGAGCGCTGCCGGCTTCACTTCAGTTCCCGAGATGCGGATGACTTCGCCGGGATAGATCCAGTGCGGATCCTTCACGACGTCGGTGTTGCGGCGGAAGATCTCCGGCCAGCGGAACGGGTCTTTCAGGTAGGTCTGCGCCAGATCCCAGAGCGTGTCGCCCTTCTTCACCACGTGCTTCACTTCCCTGGTGGTGTCGGCGGTCATGACGAGGTTGTTCGTGGTATCGGTCCGCACAGGCTGCACCGTGTCGGCCTGCGCAGTATCGGGCGAGGTCGGCACCTGCGCGAAGGCGCTGTTGACGCCGCTCGCCGAAAGAATCAGCGCGGCGCCGAGGATGGAGGCGCTGACGCCTGATCTTGTTGCCGTTCTTGACGATGCCTTCTGGAAATGACCGATCACTCGTGCTCCCGGAGCTTGACGGATAGTAAGATGCCAACCAATGGACGGCACCTGTACTGGGAAAGTCACTATCTCGGCGGCGAGACTGGAGATAGCAAGAGCGGCCCCGCGAAGCGGGGCCGCCCAAGCGATCAGTACAAGGAAGAGCTTAGAAGGGGAGGTCGTCGTCCGCCTCTTCGAGAGCACCGGGGAAATCCTCGAAATCCGCCCCGCCCGTCGCCGCCGTCCCAGTCTTGGCTCCGGCCGCTGCCGGCGCGCGGCTCCTTCCGCCGCTCTCGCCATCAAAATCGCCGCCGCCCGAGGCACCGCGACCGCCCCCGAGCATGACGAGCTCGCGCACGTTGATTTCGGTGCTGTAGCGAGTCTGATTCTCCTTGTCCTGCCACTGGCGATACTCGATGCGACCTTCGACGAAGAGCTTATCGCCCTTCTTGCAGTACTTCTCGACGACGTCGGCCAGCCCTGTGCCTTTGGTGTTCCAGACTACG
>DASWBG010000069.1:0-2046 GCA_036390715.1 Gemmatimonadaceae bacterium | reverse complement strand
CGCAGAGACGGCGCGAAATCGAGGCGGGAAAATCCATCGAACGAGGTATCAAGGATGGGATTCACGATCAGATCCCACGGACCCGCTCGAGTCCCCACGATCGGCCGTATCTCGCCGCCGTATCGCGACTGTTCCCAATGCCTCGAGTTGAAACTCAGCTCGAAGTTCACGCCATAGAAGAAACTTCGGGCCGCGGCGTGCGGCACTGCAAACAGTGCCCGTAGTTTGACCCCGGCGAGCTCGAGTGTGCGGTCCCGCGTGAGTGTGTAGACGGGAATATAGGTGCCCGCCTCGAACCAATCCGTCACGCCGTATGCCCACTCGAAGGCGCCGTTGAGCGAACCCTGCGGCACGACTCCGCCGGGAAACCCGACGACAGTGCGCCCATCCGGAGTGTAGTTGGCGTGAACGGTAAGATTGAATTTGCCCGGCGTTTCAACCTCGCCGGTGTAGACCTGGATCTCGTCCGTCTGAGCGCGCAGCGGCTGGAACGCCAGCAGCCAGACCAACGTCGTGGGCCACCAGCCCCATCGTCCGGTATCCATCGCCAAAAAATACCTCTGGTGCCAAGCGGCAACCAAGCGCCCACACGATCTTCCCGCCGCCTAGTCGGAAGCATCGGCAGCCGGATAAATTGGCTGGACCGCTATGCCATCAACTCCATTTCATCTCGGCCCCGGCGTGCTCATCAAGGCCGCCGCGCCACGACAATTCTCGATGGCCGCGTATTCCCTGGCGCAAGTCGTGATCGACATCGAGTCGGGTTACTATATGTTGCAGGGCGACTACCCGGTGCATCGACAGGCGCACACCTTCCTTCTCGGCGGGATGATCGGGTTGCTCTGCGGGCTGATCGTATCCAGGGTCGGCGGCTGGTGGGCGCGACCTCGTGACGTCGTCCCCGAGGCACTCGCGGCCGAGTTCCGATTACCGATCGCGGCGGCAAGCGGACTATTTGGCGGCGTCTTCCACTCGGTGCTCGACGGCATCATGTACCAGGACATCCATCCCCTCCGGCCCCTGACCGATGCAAACCCGTTGTACGAGCTCGTGAGCATCCGGATGCTTTATCTCTTCTGCATCATCACCGGTCTGGTCGGGGCGGCGCTGCTGCTGGCGCGGGAGCGGCAAAAGAGGCGGTACTAAGTGAGGCTTGCGGTGAATCGTGCTTCCCTGCTAAGTAATCAGCACAATCCACCGCGAGGACATACGCGCCTCAACGCGACCTGCATGAGCCATCCCCTGCATCATCGCGCGCGCGATCGCCGTCCCCGGACCGATGCTGCCAGATGCATCGCGGTCCGCGAGTGAAAGAAAGCACCCAGGGCCCCACCAGCCTGATCCACGATTTCGCCGCCCAGCAGCACGAGAACGTTTTCACGAGGGCATTTTCCTACGCCGCAAGCCAGCTGCCGATCAGTTTCGACAAGGATGTCGAGCTCGCCGACAGAGTGCTGATGATGGACGACATCGGGTTCATCTTCGACCTGTGCGAGCGCGAACAGAAGGTGACTTCGAAGGCAGGCGACCTCGAGAAGTGGATCTCCAATCACGTCATGAGGAAGGGCATGAAACGGATCCAGAACACCCGAGACCTGCTCCGCAACTACGTGGAACTCTCATTGGTGAATCATTTCGGACACCGCGTCACTGTTTCTCCCAAAAAGCCCGAATCGTTCGTCACCATGATCATCTATCGCGTGCCCGCGAAATCGCGCGCGTTTCGCGCCGCTCGATTCAAGAAAAGTCGCAACGGTGGCTTCGTCCACGTCCTGAGGGACGCCGACTACTTCGAGATCTGCCACCATTTCGTCACTCCTACGGAGCTGCTCGACTACTTCAGCTTTCGGCGCGACATCCTGCTCAACTGGGATCCACCATCGACCGCGGTCACCGAGTCCGCGCTGATCGGACAGTACTTGCTGGAAGACTTTTCGTCGCCACCCGATGCCAGGTTCGAGAGGGCGGCGCGGTCCCGCGGTGGGCCAACCGCGTGCGAGTTCTCCTTCGTCCTCGAAACCCTCGCGAGCAAGGTCGCAGCGCAGG
>DASWBG010000068.1:0-8594 GCA_036390715.1 Gemmatimonadaceae bacterium | reverse complement strand
GTTGTGCGAGCGGATCACGACGCGCTTGCGCGAGAACACGACGCCGCTGCACGTGCCGAAGAAGATCATTCAGGTCGAGGACATTCCGCGCACGATCAGCGGAAAGATCAGTGAGCTGGCGGTGCGTGAGGTGATTCACGGGCGCCCGGTAAAGAACACGGAGGCGCTGGCGAATCCGCAGTCACTCGCTCTTTATGAGAGATTGCCGCAGCTCAGGGATTGACGCTCGCTGAAAGCAAGGACAACTGAACGGGTGCGAGACCTAAGGACAACTGAACGGGTGCGAGACGTGAGCAGCGGAGTTGGCAGCCAACGGTTCACGACGTCGGGACTTTACGAAGTGCCGGTTTGGGTACAAGCCACGATCGCTGTTTTTTACGCCATAGAGCGAAGTCAGGGCGTAGTGAACTAACCGCTCGGAACTACGCTACTGACAGGTGGCACCCGTTCAGTATTCAGTTTGACAGCTGGCACCCGTTCAGTTTTCAGTTTCCCGCTCGAGCGAGCGGTGGGTAAAACTAGTGTTGTGCGACTACGGGCTCGCGCTTTGCCGCGGCGGCAAGATCGCCGACCATGTCCTGCAGCTTCGGACCGCGACCAGGCTCTGGAGCAGCAAGCGTAAGAGCGGTGTGGTAGTGTGAGACGCCATAGATGGCGCCCGACCTGCGCTCGACTGTGATTCCCCAGTTATCGTCGCCGGATTGATCTTCAGTTGGGGCAACGGCGCCAGTCTGCGGAAGCGCGTGCGCCTCTACTTCGGAGAGGAACGCCTTCCAGTCCGGAGTTCCCTTCAGCTTCGCTTCGCAGATCGAGCTCACCCAGCGGTCCTCACCGAAGTGCGAATCGCGCTTCGAGATCGGGCCGCAGTCATAGCCTTTGCGAACGAAGTTGTCGACGCGAACGTCGGCGGAGGCGGGATCCGACTCGTAATACTGATCCCACCAGAGCATCAGCCGGCCCGTGAGCTTATTCCCGTTCTGGCGGATGATCACGAGGTACTGCGGATTCCCAAACCCCGAGTACCAGATTCTCACTTCGCGCTGTCCTTTGGGGAGCTGCGACTGTGCCAGCGGGACGAGTCCAGCCGTTGCGATGGCAGCGTCCTTGGTCTCGAAGATCGCGTCAGAGACCGGGCCGGTATCGTTGGCCGAGAATGATGCCTGCTGGGCGACGGACGAGCTGGACACTGCGAGCAGGAGGCTGGCTGCGAACGTGAGTCGGCTCATGCCAATAGGACGGTTCTCGTGAGCCCGAGGTCACATTTAGTGACCTCATCCACATGTCAGCTCCAATCCATTGGGGGGCAATGAGTTAGCCTGTGGGAAAGGCCGCGCGTAAACATACGTCGCGGCACAGCCCCTTACAACGAGGTTAACCGTCTCCCGAAGACCTGGCAGTAGTAGAGGCCGCCCGCTGAAGATCTGGCGATGCCGATTCCGGTCTCCTCCACGCCGCTGTCAAGAATGTTACGCCGATGACCGCTCGAGTTCATCCAACCCTGGACGGCTGTCTCCGCGTTGGGATAGCCAAGCGCGACGTTCTCCGCGAGGCGGCCGAACGGATATCCGACATAGTGCGCGCGATCGCCGAGGGTTGGCAGCTGCGCCTCGGGGATGATATGCGCCATTTTCTGGAAGTATGCCATGTTCTCGGCCTGGATCTTCGCCATCCGATCCAGCTGTGCATTGTAGACGAGCGCGGGTAGCCCATGATGCTGCCGTTCAGCGTTGATGAGATCGAAGATGCGCGCTTCCGTCGCGCCGTATTTGCCAGCACTCGCGCCCACGTGGGCCGATGCCGAAGGAGCCGGACTCCCAACGGGGATCGCGCAGCCGACGACCAGTAAAGCGACGGCTGACGCGGCGAAATATCTCTTCACGCGCATCCATCTTATAACGATCGGTCAGCGCGATCGTTCCAATGCGTCGAGAAGGCGCCGCGGCTCCAGGCTGGCGCGCTTCGCGGTGAAGACGCGCAGCCACCTCGCGCTCTTGTACAACTCTTCGGAGAGGGAGGGAAGATTGATGGTCCCGATCCAGCCCTCGCCCGTGAGCCGCTCGACCTTGCCGCTGCGCCTCAGGACTGGAATGTCGAGTCCCAGCATCTGCGTCTTAACGGGGTAATCAAGCAGCAGCTCACCGCGCGCGAGTCCGAACTCATTGGCGAGGGAGTCTTCCGCTTCGGCGACCCGCTTCCTGTCGGTCGCGATCCATTCGACCATATCGTCGTCGAGCTCCGCGGCCGGCCATTCCGCCGCGCGCTTGTAAAGTTTCCGTTCCTTGAGCGCGACGAGCAGCGGCGTCGGCCTGTCGCTCTCCAGTGTGTGCATCAAACCCTCGTCGGTATGACGCGCCAGGGATTGAACGTCTACGACCTCCGCCTTCACTGCGTCCTCCACCAGCCGCTTGTACATCGCCGTCGCGCTTCTCACCGCGTGGTGCCAATACACATTCCGGTACATCTGGTACTTTGCGAAGAGCAGCGACTCGAGTGCTGACAGCGCTTTCTCCTGCACGCCGAGCGCGCGCCGGCCGGTTTCCGGATCGTCGACCAGTACGAGCGAATTCGTCAGTCGATCGACATCGATCTCTCCGTACGGGACGCCGCACATGAACGCATCGCGCTTCAGGTACTCGATCTTGTCGAGATCGAGCGAACCGGAGATGAGGCCCTGCAAAGGATTCTCGCTGCGCCCGCGAATCAGGTCGAGGATCTTGAGCGGGGCGTCCTTGCCCAGGTGCGATGACAGAAGAGATGCGACGCTTCCCTCGGTAATGAGTGGCCGCGCAACGTCCTCGTGGTGAAGTGCACCGATCTCCTCCAGCGCATGCGAGAACGGGTAGTGGCCAACGTCGTGAAGGAGTGCGGCCGATCTGACTATCGCCTGGTCGATTTCACCGATCGACGCTGAGTCTTCCGCTTCGCTAAGGAGCGCCAGAGTGCGACGCGAGAGGTGATGAGTGCCAAGCGCGTGCTCGAATCGCGAGTGCGTTGCGCCAGGGTAGACGAGGTAGGTCCAGCCGAGCTGGCGTACGTATCTGAGCCGCTGAAAGACTTCGGTGTCGACCAGCTTGAGCGTCAGCTCGTCGACCCGAATGTTGTTCCAGACCGGGTCGCGCAGAATCTCGAAGCGCACGGCCCGTCTCTCGCGCGGGGTTGGCGTTAGCCCTTCGGGCCGGCGTTCTTGGTCGCCGCGTCCACGTTTCCGATCTTTTCGAAATTCTCGCGGAACATACCGGCGAGCTTCTTCGCCTGCGCGTCGTAAGCGGCGGGATCAGACCACGTCGACCGGGGGTTAAGCACATTGGCGGGAACCCGGTTGATTTCGATCGGGACCGCTAGCCCGAAGATTGGATCCCTGCGCGTGTCGATCTCGTCCAATTCGCCGGTCAGCGCGGCGTGAACGATGGCGCGCGTGTATTTGAGCTTGATGCGCTCGCCAGTTCCGTAGGGTCCACCACTCCAGCCCGTGTTGATCAGCCAGACCTTTGAGTCGTGTTCGCGCAGGTGGTCTCCGAGCATCCACGCGTATTTCGTCGCGTGCCAGACGAGGAACGCCGCCCCGAAGCATGCACTGAAGGTGGGCTGCGGCTCCTTCACGCCGCGCTCCGTACCGGCGACTTTGGCCGTGTATCCGGACAGGAAGTAGTACATCGCCTGGTGCGGGGTGAGTCGCGCAATTGGGGGCAATACTCCGAATGCATCAGCAGTCAGGAAGACGACATTCTTCGGATGACCACCGCGTCCCCCTTCGACGAAGTTGCGAATGTAGTGGAGTGGATAGGAAGCGCGCGTGTTCTCCGTGATGGACTGGTCGGCAAACCGGACCTCCTTGGTGGCCGGATCGAGCACCACGTTCTCGAGGACGGTGCCGAACATCTGGGTCGTGCGATAGATCTCCGGCTCGCTCTCGGGAGTAAGGTTGATGACCTTCGCATAGCAGCCACCCTCGAAATTGAAGATCCCGTCCTTCGACCAGCCGTGCTCATCGTCGCCAATCAGCCGACGATCTGGATCAGCGGAAAGCGTCGTTTTTCCGGTTCCGGAAAGCCCGAAGAACAAGGCCGTGTCGCCGGACCTTCCAACGTTTGCAGAGCAATGCATGGAGAGCACGCCCTGCTTTGGAAGCAGATAGTTCATGACCGCGAACATCGCCTTCTTCAATTCCCCGGCGTAGCGCGTGCCTCCGATGAGAATCGTGCGCTCGGCGATGTTGAGAACGATGAAGGTTCCGGAGCGCGTACCATGGCGCGTGGGATTGGCTTCGAACTCGGGTGCGTGAAGAACTGTAAAGTTCGGATCGAACGTCGGTAGATCGCTCAGCTCCGGACGGATGAACATGTTGCGCACGAACGCCATGTGCCACGCGTTGGGCGACACGTAGCGCACGGACAACCGATATGATGGATCGGCGCCACAATAGAGATCCTCGACGAACAGCTCGGGGGTCTCATTGAGATATCTGCGGACATCTTCCAGCAGCAGTTGATATTTCTCGACCGTCAGCGGCTGATTGACATTACCCCAATCAACATCCTTGTCCGAGCTGGGCTCCTTTACGACGAACTTGTCCTTCGGAGAGCGTCCCGTGTGGGGAGTGGTAATGGCGACGAACGGACCCATGTCCGCAAACTCGCCCTCGCTGCGGCGCGCTGCCGCCTGAAACAGCTCGGGCGCAATCAAATTCCAGTGGACCTCCCCGCGGGGGCTGAGTCCCTGGTTGCTCAAACCAATGCCGCTCTCGCGCACGACCTGCTCGCGCTGAGGCTTTATCTCTGTTGCCATTACGTGCCCATCTTTTCATTAGCTCGCTGCTGCGCATCGATCACCGCGACGGCGGCCATATTCACGATATCCTGAACATCGGCGCCCTGCTCCAGCACGTGCACGGGAAGATTCATACCCAGCAGAATCGGTCCGATTTTCGTGGCACCGCCCAGGTGGTGGAGGAGCTTGTAGGCGATATTCCCGGCGCTCAGGTTTGGGAAAATCAGTACGTTCGCCCTCTCCTTCAGCATGCTGAATGGATACGCGGAACGAAGGATGTTCTCGTCCATCGCCGTATCCGCCTGCATCTCGCCATCGACGACGAGCGCGGGGTCGCGCTTCCTGAGAATCGCGACCGCTTTCGCGACCTTCTCCGCCTCAGGATGGCGCACGGATCCAAAGTTGGAGAACGACAGCATCGCGATCTTCGGCGTGATGCCAAAAGTCTGAACGATCCTGCCCGCGGAATACGCAATCTGAGCCAGCTGCTCAGCGGTGGGATCGATGTTGACGGTCGTGTCTCCACAGAAGATAACGTGCTTCTCGAACACGAGCATGTAGAGGCCGCTCACGATCTCGGCCTTGGGATGCGGCCCGATAACCTGGAGCGCCGGGCGAATGGTCTCGGGGTAGTGCATGCCCACGCCGGCGAGGAGCGCGTCGGCATCACCGCATGCAACCATTACTGATCCGAAGTAGTTCCCGTTGAAAAGAAGCTGATGCGCTTCGCCGTGGCTGAGTCCTTTGCGCTGGCGCCGTTTCCACAAGTAGTCGGCGTACTTGTCGCGCTTCTCGGATGTGCCCGGATCATCGATCATGATGTCGCGGAGTGAAATGTGATTCTCGCCGGCGACTCGCTCGATGTTCGCGCGCTGGCCGAGGAGGATGGCAGAGCCGATGCCTTCGTCGACGATCATGCGCGCGGCGCGAATGATCTTCGGCTCTTCGCCCTCGGGGAACACGATCCGCCTCGGATCGCGGACGGCGCGATTGATGATCCCGCGCATGATTCCCCGCGCTCGCCCGAGGCGGGCTTCGAGCTGCTCGCGGTACAGCTCGAGGTCGATCATCTCCTTGGCGACGCCACTTGCGACGGCGGCCCAGGCAACAGCGGGCGCGACCCAGAGCAGCACCCGTGGATCGAACGGGAAAGGGATCAGGTAATCGGGCCCGAACTTCACCGAGCGCAGGCCGTACAGTCGCGACACGCTATCGGGCACATCCTCCTTTGCGAGCGCGGCCAGCGCGCGGGTCGCGGCCATCTTCATGTTCTCGTTCACCTGCGTAGCGCGTACGTCGAGCGCGCCGCGAAAGATGAAAGGGAACCCTAGTACGTTGTTGACCTGGTTTGGAAAGTCACTGCGTCCGGTCGCGATGATGGCGTCGGAGCGGACCGCGCGAACCTGGTCCGGCAATATCTCCGGTTCCGGATTCGCCAATGCGAAAATGATGGGCTTTTTCGCCATCTTGGCCACCATCTCTCCCGTAATCGCGCCCGCCACCGACAGTCCGACGAAGACGTCGGCGCCTGCGAGTGCCTCGGTGACCGATCGAGCCTTGGTCTTGCTCGCGAACTTCGCCTTGTACGGGTCGAGCTGCCCGGGCCGACCCTCGTAGACTACGCCCTGGCGGTCGGTGAGCAGAATGTTCTCGCGCAGCACGCCGAGCCTGACATAATGCTCGGCCGTCGATATCGCTGCGGCACCCGCGCCTGAGAAGACCACGCGAATCTTTTCGATTTTCTTTCCTACGATTTCCAGGGCGTTGAGCAATGCGGCGCCGGAGATGATCGCCGTCCCGTGCTGGTCGTCGTGGAAGACAGGAATCTTCATCGTCTTCCGGAGCGTCTCCTCGATGTAAAAACAGTCGGGGGCCCGAATGTCCTCGAGATTGATTCCTCCGACCGTCGGCTCGAGCAGCTGGCAGAACCTGATGACGTCGTCCGGATTCTCGGAGCCGACCTCGAGATCGAACACATCCAGGTCGGCGAACTGCTTGAAGAGATTAGCCTTGCCCTCCATCACGGGCTTGGCTGCTAGCGCTCCGATGTTGCCGAGCCCGAGCACGGCGGTGCCGTTGGTCACGACTGCGACAAGGTTACCCTTTGCCGTGTACTTGTAGACGTCGTCGGGCGCCGCCTTGATCTCGAGGCAGGGCACCGCCACTCCGGGGGAGTAGGCGAGCGCGAGGTCGCGCTGGTTGTTGAGGGGCTTGGTCGGAACTACCGCGATCTTTCCGGGACGGCCGGATGAGTGGTAGTCGAGGGCATCTTCACGCTTCATGGAACATGGAAAAATGCCATGTGCGCCACCTAAGTGCCACCTCGTGCGGGTACATTACGACCGCCATGGTAATTCCATATCCGCGCATCCCGCCCACGATAGTCTCGATCGGCCCGATCGCGCTCCGATGGTACAGCGTGATGTATGTCGTCGGATACGTGCTGGGTTATCGGCTTGTACTGAAGCGCATTGAGACCGGCCGTTCCAGTCTCAACCGCACGGAACTCGACGATCTGATATGGTACCTCGTAGCGGGAATGCTGATCGGAGCACGCCTCGTGTACGTCTTCGTCTACGGTCGCGCGGAGTACAGCGTGCATCCGTGGGAGGCGTTTGCCATTTGGAGGGGTGGGCTGTCATTCCACGGTGCAATCGCAGGGATGACGGTCGCGATCGCGTTCTTCGCGCGCCGGTATCGACATTCGATCCTCGAAATAACTGACCTGGTCGCGCTTTGCGGGGCGCCCGGTTTGTTCTTCGGACGGCTCGGCAATTTCATCAACGGCGAGCTATACGGCAGGCCAAGCAACGTTCCCTGGGCGATGATCTTTCCGGCGGATCCGTTGCAAGTGCCGCGGCATCCCTCGCAGCTATACGAGGCATTTGCCGAAGGCGTGATCTTGAGCGCGCTACTCTGGTGGATCGACGGCATGGCACGCTCGCGCGGTTACAATCGACACGGGCTCATGACCGCACTTTTTCTTGTCGGTTACGCAATCGCCCGATTCTCTCTCGAGTTCACGCGGCAACCGGACGCACAGCTCGGGCTCGTGATCGGATCGCTATCGATGGGTCAGGTGCTCTCTACAATCATGCTGGCCGTCGGCTTGGCGCTGCTCGGCGTGATTTATCGGGGCCGTGAGGCCGTATCGGCCAGCCGTTGAGTGCTACCCTTTTTGTCGCACAACGCTACCTTAAACACCAGATGAAGCCTGTTCGCTTGGTAACTGGTTCCCCGGCGTGGTGTCTTCGCTTGCTCGCAACAGTCCTGGCCGTTGCAGGGCAGTTCGGAATATCGGGTGCGTCACTCGCGCTCGCGCGCGACGAATCCAGTGCCGCATCCCACGTCGAGCGAAGCGGCATCGATTTACACCGCGCGCATAACGAAGCTACGTGCGCGTCCTGTACCGCTCTCTCGTTTCACGCGAATGTAGATGCGGTTCCACCGCCGGTTTCGAGGGAAGAGATCTCACGCGTGGTTCTCGCTCGCCGACCTGTACACTTCGTCACCGGCCCGCAACTTCTCCTCAACTCCTGCCGAGCGCCTCCTAGAGAAGTCTGAACACGTCGTTCAGCTGTTAGTCAAAGTTCTCTGGTGAGCCAATGCATTTCAATCCGTCCAACGATCGCTGGCGCTTTCGCAACAGACGGTTTCGGCATGGGTCTGAAACCAACAAAAAAGGATTTTCAAATGAGGGGATGTCTCATCCTTTGCGCGCTCGGCATCGCTCTGCCGACTTTCGCAAAGGCTCAGGTCACTAAACCGAAGTCGAAGCAGGACTCTGTCGCGCGGGCGGACAGCATCGCTCGAGCGGATTCCATCGC
>DASWBG010000067.1:0-20395 GCA_036390715.1 Gemmatimonadaceae bacterium | reverse complement strand
CGACGAAAATCTGGATCGTGCCGCAGCAGATAGGTGAGCTCCGCGCCAGACTGCACCAGATTCAGGCGCGAAAGGTTGGCGACCTTTTCCTGAAAATCGGGAATGCCGAGCATCTCGGCCAGAACGAGCCCTGAATCGTTGAAGCTCAGGGTCTGATCAAAGTCGCTTACCAACAGGTAATACTTCCTCATCGGTCCTCCATTAGCGCTCGAATTTGTTTGGTCATGGGCGCGCCGTTCCCGGTGACCAAAAACGAAACGCCCCCGTATCCAGTCGGAACGCGGGGGCGATTTCTGGCAATATCAGGATTTGTTAACCCCGTCGCCTTCGCGCGCCACGCGTCCCGTCCCCGCGGTTCTTTGCGGAGTCGAGCATTTCGTTCGTGAAGCGGTGGGCGATGAGGATCATTTGCGTTCGTTGATTTGGTTGAGCTTGATCACGCTCTTACTTGCAACCTAATGGGCGCACGTGAAACGTGTCAACCAATTGACGATCTCTGTGGCGAAATGGTGACTTAGTGCGTGTCTCGGGTGTGTAACGGAGAGCTGGCACGGGGAACATCTCGCGGTCGGCGATAAAGGAACTGCAACATACGACTACCGGACGGGGAAACCGCCAACTTATGACTACCGGCCGGGGGCTGTCGGCGGGTCGGCGGTCGGCTGCGGGCGGGCTGTTGATGCTCGCGAGCTACCGCAGGGGGTGTGCGCTGACATCATCACTTTCTTCAGCCCACGGTCCATATATCAGCGCGCACGAACAGCTAGCACGCAGCCGATGGCCGGTTGGCCGACGGCCCCCGGCCGGTAGTCATAAGTTGCAGTCGCAGTTATTCAGACCCGGCAGATCTTGACCGCCTCGGCGAGCGAAGTACGGGGATCGCGCGTCGGGACGAATTCCTGCGCAACGTAACCCTTGAATCCCGTGTCCCCGATCGCGCGCATGACCGCCCGGTAGTTCAGCTCCTGCGAATCATCAATCTCGTGACGGCCCGGAACGCCGCCGGTGTGGAAGTGACCGATGTACTGGTGATTGTCGCGGATCGTGCGAATCACGTCGCCTTCCATGATCTGCATGTGGTAGATGTCGTAGAGCAGCTTGAAGCGCTCCGAGTTGAGCTGCTTCGCCAGCGCCACGCCCCACGCGGTGTGATCGCACTGATAATCCGGGTGATCCACCTTCGAGTTGAGCAGCTCCATGCACAGCGTCACCCCGTGCCGCTCGGCAATCGGGAGAAGGGGTGTGAGTCCGCGCGCGCATACTGCGTGGCCCTCATCATCGCTCTGCCCGTTGCGGCTTCCGGAAAAACAGATCACGTTCGGCACTCCCGCCGCGGCTGCCAGCGGAATCGCCCGTTGATAGGCCGGGATGAGCCAGGCGTGATTCTCGACGCGATTGAACCCCTGCGTTAGACGCGTCCCGGGGTTCGGAACGGTCGCGTACCCCATCGCGCACGTGAGTCCGTAACGCCTGGGGATCGCCCACTCGCTAGGCTCGAGAAGCTCCACCGAGTCGATCCCCAGCTCTCGCGCCATCTGTGAAAGCTGGTCGATCGTGAATTGGTTGAACGGCCAGCGCGTGACTGAAAGTTTGAACGCCGCGGCCGGACGAAGTGTGTCGCGCTCGAAAGGGTGAAGCGCATCGGCATCGGCCAGCTTTGTCGCAAGGCGCGCCGGTCTGACACCAAAGAGTCCCGCGGCCCCAGCACTGGCGCCCGCAAGAAATGTCCGCCGCTTCATTGTTCATTCCTCCGCTGCCGTGGGTGGCCAATGTGGGAGTCGCTCCGCGCGGTGTCAAGCGAACCGCTGAGGCTTGCATAAGTAGCGCGGAAGGCCGAAATGCTCCAGATTCTTCGCGGTCTCCGCTTAAGAGGTCGCGGAGCGCAGCGCCAAAAGAGCTCGGCCGTCCACTTCTCTCTCACCGAAGAAACGCCATGAGCAACCTCAACATCGTCGACATCCTCGTGATCGTCGGGTATTTCCTCATACTATCGGGTATCGCCTACTGGGCCGCGCGCAAAGAAAAAAACGTGAGCTCGGACTTCTTTCTGGCGAGCCGGGATGTGGGTTGGCTTGCGGTCGGAGCCAGCCTCTTCGCTTCCAACATCGGGAGCGAGCACCTCGTGGGGCTCGCCGGAACTGGGGCGGCTAGCGGCTTGGCCGTCGGCCATTTCGAGTGGCTGGCGAGCTTCATCCTGTTGCTTCTGGGCTGGCTGTTCGTGCCCTTCTATCTGCGAAGCGGCGTGTATACCATGCCGGAGTTCCTCGAGCGCCGCTACAACCCCGCCGCGCGCTCGTATTTCACCTGGGTGTCGATAGTAGGCTACGTGCTCACGAAGATCAGCGTCACGCTGTTCGCCGGCGGCGTCGTAATGAGGGCGGTGACAGGATATGACTTCTGGACCAGCGCGGCCATACTCATTGTCATCACCGGGTTGTACACGATTTTCGGTGGACTGAGGGCAGTGATCTATACCGAAGTGATGCAGGCCGCAGTGCTGATCCTTGGATCAGTGACCCTGATGTTCATCGGCCTCCACGCGGTAGGCGGGTGGTCCGGGCTCCACGACAAGGTGCCGCCCGACTTCTTCTCGATGTGGAAACCGTCGAACCACAAGGATTTCCCCTGGACGGGAGTTGTGTTCGGAGCACCGATCCTCGGTATCTGGTATTGGTGTACGGATCAGCACATCGTCCAGCGCGTGCTCGCGGCCCGCAACATCGAGGAAGCCCGCCGCGGAACGATCTTCGCCGGCTACCTGAAGATTCTTCCGGTCTTCATCTTCGTGCTCCCCGGTATCATCGCCGCCGCACTGTACCAGGACGTTCGAGGCGGCATGACCGATTCTGCTTATCCGATACTGGTCACGCGCCTTCTCCCGATCGGATTTAAGGGACTCGTCCTCGCCGGGATGCTCGCGGCACTAATGAGCTCACTCGCTTCGGCGTTCAACTCTGTCTCGACCCTGCTGACATGGGATGTCTACCGCAAATGGAGGCCCGGCGCCAGCGAGGCGCGTTTGGTGTTCGTAGGGCGGGTGACTACGGTGATACTGGTATTCGTGGGGCTCGCCTGGATTCCAATGATGAAGTATGTCTCGCCTCAGCTCTACATCTACTTGCAGAGCATTCAGGCGTACATCGCGCCGCCGATCGCGGCCGTCTTCCTCCTCGGAGTCCTGAGCCCACGCCTGAATGGGAGGGGCGCTCTCGCGGCGCTATGGTCAGGATTCGTGTTCGGTTTTTCGCGTCTCCTGCTCGAGCTTGGGAAGTCGAAGCTGACGCCCGGATCGTTCTGGTACTGGCTCGCCAGTATCAACTTTCTGCACTTCGCTGCTCTCCTCTTCCTCCTGTGCAGCGCAATACTTATTGTCGTGAGTATTATGACTCCACCACCGGCTCCCGAGCGCGTCGCGGATCTCACGCTGCAAACCGTGGCGCCGTCGGACGCGGTTAAGACAAGTCCGAAGGAGCGGAACCGGGAAATCGTGCTGTCGGTGCTGCTGGCGGCGATCATCGGGGCGCTGTGGATCGTGTTTAGATAGGGGCGCGTAACTGGTTTTGCGGGAAGGGACGGAAACCCTAACTGCGAGAAGAGCTAGGTAGAAGGTTCGAGGTGCTAGGTGCGAGCAGGAGGTAGAGGCGTTGGACATTGCGCTTCTACCTCCTACCTCATTCCTAGCACCTCGCACCCACTACCTGGCTCTTCTCGCAGTTGGGTTTCCCTCCCATGCAGATTTATTCGACTCACCGCGCCAGTCCAACCGCGCAGTCGATAATGCCAGCCATGCAGTAGGTCTGCGGAAAATTCCCCCACTGCTCTAACGTGCGAGGATCGAGATCCTCGGCCAGCAGCCCGTGCCGGTTGCGGGCGGCGAGAACTTTTGCGAACAAGGCGCGCGCTTCTTCACGCCGCTTGCTTCCCATTGCCGCCAGCGCTTCGATGTACCAGAAGGTGCAAACGAGAAAGGCATTCTCCGGATAACCGAAGTCGTCACGCTCGATGTAACGATAGACGAAGTCCCCGTGCTTGAGCCCTTTCTCGATCGCGGCGACAGTTCCAGCGAAACGCGGATCGCCGGCCTCGAGAAATCCCAGACGCGGCATCAGTAGCAGGCTCGCGTCGAGGGAATCCCCATCCGTCGTAGCGGAAAATGCGTTGAGCTTCGCGTTCCACGAGCGGCGCGAGATTACCTCGTGGATTCTCGTCGCGCGCGACCGCCAGTAGCCGGCGCGATCGGCGAGCGCCAGACGATCGGCGTACTTTGCAAGCCTGTCGCAGGCTGCCCAGCACATGATGCTCGAGAACGTGTGCACACGCTCGGTGCCGCGCAGCTCCCACAGCCCGGCATCAGGGACCTCATACAGTCGAGCGGCATGCTCGCCGAACCGCTCGAGTCTCGCCAGCAGCGCCTCATCACCCACCTGGGTCGCATGCGAATTGAGGAAGAGTGATTCCGCGGTGAGCACAGCCTCTCCGTAAAGGTCGTGCTGGGCCTGCTCGCTCGCCTTGTTGCCGACGCGTACCGGTCCCATACCTCGATATCCGGGCAGACATTCAGCGACATGCTCCTCGGGGATTGGTCGGCCGTCGATCGTGTAAATCGGAACGAGACGCGCGTCGTCAGTCTTCGCGGCGACGCCAAGGAGGAAAGAGAGATAGCGCTCGATCGTGCGCATCTCGCCCAGTCGGCAGAGCGCGTCGGCGGTAAAATACGCGTCGCGCGGCCAGCAGTAGCGGTAATCCCAGGTGCGGCCGGTGTTGGGAGCTTCGGGGATCGAGGTCGTAATCGCGGGGATGATGGCCCCCGTAGGCTCGTAGACATTCAGCTCCAGGGTAATCGCAGCTCGGATTACGGCGTCACGCCATTCGGTGGGAGCGTGGAGCGAGCGCACCCAATTGCGCCAATACGCCGCGGTACGCTCGAGCATCGTGGTGCCCGTACTCGTCACGTCCCCCGCGATGAGGTCGTCGAGTCCAAACATGAAGGTGATGGTCTCATGGACATGGAACAGCGTTCGGTCGACGATTGCCTCGGTCGGAGCGTTGGTCGTGAGTCGGAGTGCCTGCTCGCCGGCATAGCTAATGTGATTTGCGCCGAAGGCGTGCTGGCGTGTCTCGCAGCCATAATCGGCGGCCGGATCGACGCGAACGCGAATGTTCGGCTGACCGCCGATCGACCTCACCTGCCGCACTATCAACTTCGGACAGAACAATTCGCCGTCGTTCTCGTAGCGGGGGCAGAAATCAGTAATCTCGACGACGCCGCCCTTCGCGTCGTAAACACGACTTACCAGTATCGGAGTGTCGGGGAGATACTCCTGCTCAGTTCTGACCGCCCCCTGCAATTCAATCTTGAAAGTGCCGCGTTCGCCGCGCGTCGCGTCGCCGGCCAATAGCGAGCAGAACACGGGGTCACCATCGAAGCGAGGAAAGCAGCACCAGACAACGGCCCCGTCGCCGTCGATCAGTGCGCCGATGCTGCCATTGCCAATGAGAGCGAGGTCCAGCGAGGTCACTTATAAGTCAGGGATCGGGTTGGACACTTGCATTCACAGAACGGAAGCAGGGAGCTGTTGGCCGACTACGCTGCTTTGCTGGGAGCTTTCATACAGGCGAAATAGTATCCCGAAATAGCGGATTATGCGCACTGCAGCTACTGACGCCACGGTCCTGGCGTGCCACATTATCCCCGACCCGATTCCTCGCCCGTTCGAGCGGAGAAGAGATTGATGAGGAAGATGTACGCGTTGGCTGCCAGGACCGCCCTGCTTCTTGGTGCTTCATTGCATCCGGCACCCGCCCTGGCGCAGACTCGCACTGTGCAACCAGTGCTCGCCTTCCCGGAGCAGGGTCTCGACGATCCAGCCGCATACCAGGGCTATCAGACACGCTTCTTCCGCGACACCAAGGGGAACGTGGTACAGATCTACCTCGACGCGCGAAGCGGCCGGGTCGTGAATCTCCTGCCGGACGCCGTGAACGAGAGCGTCGGGTTCACTGTCCGGGATGGGGCCGGAAAGCCGATTCGCCTCGAATGGGGATCGCCTGACGCGATCATTTCCCAGGCCGGTAATCGCCGAACAATCGAGTATCAGTTGGTCGCGAATGTGCCCCAGATCCTGATCGGGTGGATCCTCCTCGGCTCCATGCGCGTCGAGCGCGATCTGGGATATTCGGGGCGCGAGCTCGAGCTCTTCGACTGGCCCACGTTCAGGCTGCGGGAGCAGGAGGAGCTGATCGCAAATCTCGATCGTCTCGATCCGGCCGAGCGCCAGCGGCAGTTGGGCTTCTTCAACGCGGGGCTGACGTCGGATCTGAGGGCAAGGCTCGAGCCCGATCTCATTACTACGGGCGTGCGCGAGCGGCGCGGTGTGACCGCATTCCAGACGACGCTCGATGGAAAAACGAATCTTCAGCTCGATCTAAGCCCTCTTCCAGACGACGCATCGATTCTGGTGACGCTGCCCATAGTCTCGATGCGCGCCAATTCAAATCGTCCAATCCGATTCACCGTCCGGGTGACGACCGACGCGCCGCCGCTTACTCCGCTCGCGCGGGATCAAATATTCAATGCAGCGTTTCTTCGTTTTCTGAGTGACGCGCGAGTCGCCGCCGATCGCGCACGCGGGAATGCGGGAAGAAATGCGGATGCAGCGGCGACTGTGACCCGCTATCGCCAGCTCGAGCGCGACGCGCGCGGGACGGAGCTTCTCAGCTCCAAGGAAAAGCTGATGGCCGGGCTCCCCAACTACGCGACGTACTTCGGCCGCGACATGATGATGACCTCGCTCATGATGCAGCCGGTCTGGACCGACGCGATGCCGGAGTTCGTGATTGCGAGCGCGCTGAGAAAACTTGGGCCGGAAGGAGATGTCAGTCACGAGGAGGCGCTGGGCGGGCAGGCGATTCGTGAGAATTCCGCCGAGTACAACGCGCACATGGCGGAGTATTTCCGCCTGGTCCGGCGCGGAAGTCGAGCAGCGGCCGACACCGCCCTCACCCACGCGCGGGGGCTGCTGGCCGATTTGCAAAAGGTGCGCGAGAACTACCATATGCGCGACGACGAATTCCAGCTGCCGGTTGTTGTGGCACGTTACCTCGCTAATCCCGCGGTATCGGCGGCGCGAAAGAAAGCGTTTCTCATGGATTCGTCGGACGGGAGGGGGCCGCGCATCAGGCTCCTTCTGAGAGAGCTCGGACTCGTGGCGACGCTCGCCGCTCCTTACGCGCGCGATCCCATCGTTCAGAATCTCATCGGCTCGCCGCGCCTCGATTCGACCCATTGGCGCTCGATCAGCTGGCGGGACAGCAACGCCGGCTATGCGAATGGCCGCTTCGAGATGGACATCAACGCCATCTGGGTTCCGCGTGCGCTCCAATCCATCGGCGAGATTCTCACCGCCCTTCAGGCGATCGGCTTTTCAAACGAGCAGCTTGCCGCTCTCGCACCCGGCGTCGCCAATACTCCGCTTGGCGATTTTGTGCACGATGGGGCGTTCTTCCAACGTGCGATCCAGAACTGGAGAGGCGCGGTGAGGCACTTCGTCGTTTCCCTGACGCCGGAGGAGATCCAAACGAAGGTCGCGGCAAAGCTCCAATGGCTTCCCGCAGCGGAACGCGCTTACTGGCAAGGTGTGCTGGCCGCGACGAACGCTGACAAATCGCCGCTCGAGTTCCTTGCGATCTCGCTGGATTCCGCAGGTCGCCCGATCCCCGTGGTTAATACTGATCCCGCCACTTGGCTCTTCCTCCGCGATGGGCGGGACACAACGAGCGGGGCACTGAGCGCGGTGACGCGAGACGTCCGCGCGATCACGCGTGCCTATCCCGTCGGATTGCTCGTCGATGGACTCGGTCCGCTCGTCGCCAACGATGCTTACGCGCCTGCGAGCGTGTGGGAAGCGTTCCGCAGAGATACCTACCATTCGCCGCGAGTAGTGTGGGGCAGGGAAGTGAATCTCGTACTGCTCGGGCTCGCCAATCAGATCTCGGGCGCGACAGATGCTGGCGGCAAGCCACGGGATCCGACACTGACGACTTACGTCGCCGAGATGCGCGACGCATTGCGTCGGGTCAACACCGCGGCGGAGGCGTCTGGTTTGAAGCACAATGAACTGTGGAGCTACGAGATCAGCGGCGGGACGCTCAAGCCGATCCGATATGGAGCCAGTACCGACGTTCAGTTATGGAATGTCACGGATCTCGCGGTTCAGTTCATCCTTTCACGTCTTCAGTGACGCCACGGTCAGTCGGCCCGGTGTCCTCTGCGGGGCAGTGTCCTCGCACGCCCGCCGTTGGGGCGCGCTGGCGCGCCCAAACGGCGGGCTCTTGCTGCGGGCGCCCCTCCGAGGACATCGGGCCTCCTTCCCTGTCTGGTATCTCGTGAAGGTCCGATTACCTGCAGTGCTCGTACTCGCGGGCTTTTTTGCGGCTTGCGCGCGGGCTCCCAACAAGAACGAGACGGTCCTTACCTTCTCGGGCTCCGCCCTCGGGGCAGAGGGGACACTAGTTCAGAAGCAACTGACTCGCTTCATGGCGCTGAACCCGGCAATCCGCGTTGAATTGCAACGCACCCCCGATGACGCGTCCCAGCGGCATCAGCTTTATGTGCAGTGGCTCAACGCGCGCGTTGGAAATCCCTCGATCCTTCAGCTCGACGTCGTCTGGACTCCAGAGTTTGCAGCTGCAGGGTGGGTGCTGCCGCTCGACAAGTACGGGCCGGCGCGCGCCGGGTTTTTTCCCGCGACGATCACGGCCAACACGTGGGCGGGAAAACTTTATGCGTTGCCATGGTTCGCCGACGTTGGGCTCCTCTATCGCCGCACCGATCTTGTTCCAAATGAGCCGAAGACCCTCGAGGAGATGGTGAAGAGCGCGCAAACCGCGATGGCGCGCCGGGGTGGCCCGCGGTACGGAATCGTCTGGCAGGGCGCCCGCTATGAAGGCCTGATCACGGGCTTCGTGGAATATCTGGGAGCGTTTGGCGGGCGAATCATCGATGACAAGGGCGAGGTCGTAGTGAATCGCCCCGAGGCAGTGCGCGCGCTCGAGTTCATGCGCGACGAGCTGTACGGGACGCACGTCGCTCCACTCGACGTGCTGACGTGGCACGAGGAGGAAGCGCGCTTCGCTTTCCAGAACGGGAACGCTGCGTTCATGCGGAACTGGCCGTACCCCGTCGCGGCGATGAGCGACACCGCGCAATCCAAAGTGGCCGGCAAATTTTCCGTTTCCCCCATGCCCGCTTCGGGCACCGCCCCCAACGGACACTCCACAGCCGCGCTCGGCGGCGCTCAGCTCGCGATCAACGCCTACACGGAACACCCCGACGCCGCGTACAAGCTCATCGCCTATCTCACCGCTCCCGAGCAAATGCTCGAGCGCGCGCAGGCGGTTGGACAGTATCCGACGCGTCCGGCACTATATGACGATGCACGTCTGCGTGGCGCCGTCGCGATTCCCCTCGACAATGCCAGGCGAGCAATCGAGAGTGCGACGCCCCGACCCGTAACCCCGATCTACACGGAGCTTTCGGAGATCCTCCAGATCGAGCTGCACCGCGCGCTCGTGCGGCAAGCGGAGCCGAGGGAGGCGCTCAACTCGGCGGCCGCGAAAATAAACGCGCTCATCGAACGAACGGGGATGCGCAAGCTCATGTCGGGTGCCGCGAAAGAACCAACACCATCGAGCGCATCGCCCACGGCAAGCACCACGGCGGGTCACGCCGAATGACACGACTGCGGTGAAAAAAATCTCACGTCTCGGACACGAGGCTCGTCTCGGCTGGACGCTCGTCGCGCCCGCGCTGTCAGTCATTGCGCTCATTGCGATCTTTCCGCTCGGCTGGACGTTCTGGGAATCGCTGCACCTCCACGAGCTGAGAATGCCGTGGCTCGGGAAGCCGTTCGTCGGACTCGCCAATTACGTGGAGATCGCAAAGGATCCGCGTTTCTGGGCGGCACTCGGACACACGGCATTCTTCACCGTCGTCTCGATTTCGCTGGAGCTGGTGATCGGACTGTTCCTTGCGCTCGCCATGAATCGCGTATTTCGCGGGCGCGGTTTCGTGCGCGCAGCGGTGCTAGTCCCATGGGCGATTCCAACTGTCGTGGCCGCGCTCCTCTGGCGCTTCATCTTCGAGTCACAGGGCGGAATCGCCAATGCGCTGCTGGTCGATGCGGGAATCCTTAAGCAGCCAATGGTCTGGTTCATCCAGACGTCGACGGCGTGGGTGCCAGTGATTCTTTCCGACGTCTGGAAGACGACTCCATTCGTCGCGCTACTACTCCTGGCAGGGCTGCAGAATATCGACCTGACCCTTTACGAAGCTGCTGCCGTCGATGGAGCCAACGCCTGGTGGCAGCTCCGGCATATCACGCTGCCGCTGCTAAAACCGGCGATTCTCGTCACGCTCATCTTCCGGACGCTCGACGGATTCCGCGTCTTCGATCTGATCTACGTGCTCACGGGCGGAGGCCCGGGAACATCGACGGAGCCGGTCGCGCTCTACACCTTCAACGCGCTGCTCCAGAATCTGCGATTTGGCTACGGCTCGGCGCTCTCCGTCGTGATCTTCGCGATAACCTTCGGCCTCGCGATTTTCTACGTTCGTGGACTAGGCGTGCGCCTCGGGGGCGAAGAATGATCAGGTTGATAACCGCATCTTCTATCAGCACGCGCGAGGAGGCCCGATGAAAGCGGCGAAGATGGCCGGCGTTCGCTGGCAGCGCTGGCTGTTTGGCGCTGCGCTCGCAGTGCTGATGCTGTTCACCCTCTTCCCGTTCTATTGGGCGATCGTCGCGTCCCTCACCTCCGACGCCGCCCTGTTTCGCGATCCCTCACTGTGGCCGCAGCATCTCATCTTCGATCACTACCGCGCGCTATTCACCGAGCGCGATTTCATCACACCGATCCGTAACTCGCTCGTCGTTGCCGGTACCACGACAGTCTTTTGCCTGATCGTCGGGACGCTCGCGGCCTATGCTCTCGCCAGGATCGAATTCCGCGGCAAGGCGGCGATCATGGGGTTCATTCTGGCGGTGACCATGTTCCCGCAGATCTCGATCGTGAGCCCGCTCTACCTGCTGCTGCGCTCGCTCCACTTGATCGACACGTATCCCGGTCTCATCATGCCGTACATGACGTTCGCGATGCCGCTCACGGTCTGGGTTCTGACCGGCTCCATTAGACAAATTCCCAAGGACCTCGAGGAGGCGGCCCACGTCGACGGCGCCTCGCGACGACAGAGCTTCACGAAAATTCTGCTTCCGCTGGCCGTGCCGAGCCTGGCGACGACGGGAATTCTGACATTCATCTACTGTTGGAACGAGTTCCTGTTCGCGCTCTCGTTCACGCTGGGACCTGAGCGGCAGACGGTGCCGGTTGCGATCGCGCTGTTTCGGGGACAGTACCAGGTTCCGTGGGGAGAGATTCTCGCTGCGGCGGTCGTTGCAACGGCGCCGGTCGCGGCTATGGTTCTCGTGTTTCAACGGCGGATCGTGCAGGGACTAACCGCTGGAGCCGTTAAGGGATGACAGCAACTGCAAAAGAACGGGTGCCAGACGTCAGAGGCGTAGATGCGAGTGGGCAGTTCACGACGCCCGGACTTCCCTCGGTGGCCTTCAGGGCACAGTCAGTTGCCTGTGCTCTGATTCCGGCTAGAAAAGTCTGGGCGTAGTGAACGATTCACTGGCAACTACGTTACTGACGTCTGGCACCCGTTCAGTTGCAGTTAACCCGTTCAGTTGCAGTTAACCGGAGATGTGAATGGCCCGAATAGCTCTGGAGCACGTCGACAAGACCTACCCTAACGGTTACGTCGCGGCCAGAGACCTGAGTCTCGAAGCCGCGGATGGCGAACTGCTCGTGCTGGTCGGTCCATCGGGCAGCGGTAAATCGACGGTGCTCAGACTCATGGCCGGCCTCGAGCGCGTGAGCGACGGAGTGATTCGCATCGGCGAACGCGATGTCACCGACCTGCCGCCGCAGCTGCGCGACATCGCCATGGTTTTCCAGAATTACGCTCTCTACCCGCACATGACCGTGCGCGAGAATCTTGGTTTCGGGCTCAGCATCAGGAAGCAGCCGCCGGCGGTGATCACCGAGCGTGTCGATGCGATCGCCGCGTCACTCGGCCTCGAAGCGCTGCTCGACAGAAAACCCGCGCAGCTCTCGGGAGGGCAACGCCAGCGCGTTGCGCTCGGCCGCGCGATCGTACGCGAGCCGCTGGCATTTCTGTTCGACGAGCCGCTATCCAATCTCGACGCGCAGCTCCGCGTCGAAACACGGGTCGAGCTGGCGCGACTGCATCGCAAGCTCGGCGCGACTATGGTCTACGTCACGCACGACCAGTCGGAGGCGCTCACGCTCGGCGACCGCATCGCGGTGCTCAAGGAAGGAGTACTTCAGCAGATAGCGACGCCGATGGAGCTCTACAACCATCCCGCGAACAAATTCGTCGCCGGATTCATCGGCAGTCCGGCGATGAACTTCATCGAGGGAGTGATTCAGCGCACAGAGGGCGGTGCCGGCCGGATAGGGATGTGCACGTTCAAGGGGATCGATCTAACGCTCGACGTTCCCTGCGGTGAATCCCGCGGCCGGGTGTTCCTCGGCGTACGTCCCCAGCATATCGAGGTCAGTGGTGACGGCGAGAACAGGCCGAAGGCCGAAGTGGCCGTCGTCGAGCCGATGGGAAACGAACAGATCGTCTACGTCACTCTCTCGGGGGGTGATCGATTGGTCGCAGTCGCTCCGCCGCAAGAGCTGATCAAGCCCGGCGACATCGTCTCGATTCGGGTTCGTCCCGAAGGCGTACACATCTTCGACGCGGAGACCGGCGGGCGTATCGATCCGTCGCCACAACCGCTGGTGCGCTAGCGAGGCAGGGGCGTTTCTCCTGTATCGGAGTTTCCTGTCACCTCCTCCAGCCACACTTCAGCGGCGTGATGCTCGGTGAATACTTCGACCTCGATTCCCAACGCGCGCGCGAGGACGGAAAATGTTTTCGACACCCGGTAAGTCGCAGACATCTTGGCTACGATCGCTATCCGTCCCAGCCCGCGGTTAACCAGTTGTAGCACTCTGCTCGCTACTTCGGCGAGCTGGAGTACGGTGATATCGGGCGCGGCATCGCTCGCGTCGTAGAGACCGCGCAAGCCTGGCCGGAGATCAGGGTCAGCGAGCAGTGCGTCCAGAAAAGGGTGCAGATCGTCCGCGCGAATGACTCCGGTCGCGTACGCCCTTATCAGCCGTTCGTCACGGGAGATCGTGTACGTGATGGGCATCGGGTGGCGTTCTTACCGCAACTCTGTCGCCAGCAAGCCCAGGTGTAGGAAAGTCAGGCGCTCGCGATCCTCCGGAGCGCCTGAATCGCGTCGACGATTTCCTTGCTAGGCATCGCGCCTGCCATGACGATGGGCACGAGCTTGTCATCCCGGTTGTAAAGGTCGTTTCCGAAGTAGAGCTGACCGTCGTTGATGTAGGTCGTGAAATAGGTGATGTAAACCGGGATCTTGTTCGGCACCTTGACCGACTTGTTGTCGGGTGGGTTGTCCATCTCGCTCTGCACCTTATCCGCCGGCCATCCCAGAACCCATTGCGCCAGTTCGGCCGGCTTTTCGACTCTTATGCAGCCGTGACTGAACGCGCGCACGTCCTGCTTGAACAATTCGTGGTTGGGCGTGTCGTGCAGGTAGATGTTGAAGTCGTTCGGGAAAAGAAACTTCACGAATCCGAGTGCGTTCTTGGGACCGGGACGCTGACGAACGCGCGTCTGACCATTCTCCTGATAGGTCTCCATGTCTTCGCGCGCCATGTAGGCGGCGCCCTTTGGGAAAATCTCCTTAGCCGCGATATCGGGGGTGACGTTCCAGTACGGGCGAAAGACCACGGTCTCCATCGAGTCAGCGAAGACTGGCGTGGCCTTGTCCTGGTACTCCTGACCGACGATGACTTTCATTTCGAGAGTCTTTGTCCCGCTGTCATACGCCTCGAGCTTGAACGCGGAAACGTTCACGAAGATGTAGCGCTTCCCAAAACTCCTCGGCAGCCAGCGGAACCGCTCCATGTTCGCCGCAATCTCCGCGAGTCGATAGCTCGCCGGCACGTTCATGGATTCGATCGTCTCCTTGCCGAGCGCGCTGTCGACGTTGATGCCATGGCGCGTCTGAAAAAGTGCAACGGCCGCCGCCAGATTGTGATCGTACGTTGTTGCCGACGGCGCACTCGCGCCCTGATGCGATTGAATCATGGACGCATTGTTGGCGCCGCTCGCCGGAACGATTCCCTCGACGGCGAGCCGGTTTCTCACTGCCGCCAACACGGCCGGGCTCGCGGTCGCTCCCGGCTTCAGGTTTCCGCTCGCGGGAATCGGTTGCCAGCCGCCCTTTGCGACGATTACCCGATAGTTCTGAAGCTGCTTGCTCAAGCCCGCGTAGTCTTCGTCGGTAGGACGCATCGTTGCGAGCGCTTTGTCCAGCTGCTCATAGCGCAGGTTCCTCACCAGAGCGCTGTCGACATTTTCCTCCTCAGGATTGACGTGCCACGCCTGCGCGACGGTGCGCGGATCCACCTGGCCGGTGAGGAGATCCTCACCAAGCGATGTGTAGGAGGCCGTGAGAATGACGTCGGCCGTTGCCAGCTGCTCGGCGGTCGGATTCTTTGTCTGCTTGACCGTGCCGATCGCCTGTGCCAGCGCGCCGACTGGATAGTCATCGAGCCGCATGCCGTCGGTGTTCGCGGCCAGAATCGCATTAGTGAGTGCTTTGGTGCGCCTCTCGTGGAGACCGGTACTGGTAAGCCAGAGCGGATTGCTCCCGTAGAGTTTGTAGAGTCGCTTGGTGTGGCCCCACTGGTCGTCGTCAATCCGGTCCAGCTTTGGACCATCAAGCTTCTTTTGTATGAGGGCTTCGATCTCGGTCGCGGGAACACCCTGAACCGACGTGAGCTTTTCCGGCGCCCACGTCTGTGGATTCTCGGTCTTGCCTGCACCGGAAGACTCGGCGCGCTGGCAGGCCGCAAAGAACCCGAGCGCTGTCAGGAGAGCTATCAACGCCGTGAGTGGGCGCGTGGATCGCAAAACAAAACTAGGTGAATTCATATGGGCTTAAGTGTCTCTTAACGGACGCTGTGATGGCTCTTCATGAGTCCAGGTGAGGCGAAAGTCGGGCCAGCCAGGCAAAGCGCCTATTCTCCGACAATTGTAGGCGCTCCTAGCTCCCGATTCGCGACGGCGCTCTCTTTACCAAGCACCCTCTTCACGAAATCCGGCCACCAATTGATTTGCGGCTCGCGGGATTTGTACTGCTCGAGAGTCTTCCACGTCCGTTCATGGATCTCCTGTCCGCGCCTGATCGCCTCGTCGCGCGTGATTCCCTCGCGCCTGAGAGCGCTCCGCCCGATCCGGGCATGCAGAACCTCGTCGGCCCAGTCGTAATCATGGAAGTGTGCTGATAGCTCGTCGCCCGCCGCGACGGCGGTCTCATACTCGAATCTCTTGCCCGTTTCCCCCGCCATTAGAGACTGTTCGATTGCGTACAGGATTATCTGCCGCTCCTGTGCAGTCGCGTTGAGGTTGAGCCTGAGCGAGAATCCGATGTTGAGGGGGATCTCCGTCCAATCGACGCCCCGCGACTCGAACGCGACTGTGCCCATCATCGCGTGCCGTGCCTCGTCCCAGAGCTGCCGCGAGTACTCGAGATAGTACTCCCACGGCTGGTCCTTCCTCTCGAACAGGAACGACGCCATCACCTCGGGTACGTCCATCTCCAGAGTGCGCTTGCAGAGGAGTGCCAGATTGCGTTCGTCCGCGGGGACATCCGGAGCGTTGTAGACGACGTGCGGAGGGAACTCGAAGTTGTAAAGTCCGTGAAATCGCTTGTCGCGCCTCGGCTCGAAGGTCGGGGCTAACGTCTTCTCGGCGGATGGTGGCGGCAAAGGTGGCTCCATTGATCTTATGTGCACGCCGCGCCGGCTGTCCCCTTCATCAAGTGAGACTTTCGGATCGCCCGCGATTCCGCGGGCAGCACCGAGGTAAAGCTCCAAATGCTCCCGCCAGGCTCGAGCAAGCGCCGCGGCGTCGCTGTCCTGTTCGAGTACAGCAAGCGCGCCATTCCCCCATTCGATCGCCTCGGTGACTTCGAGCAGGGCGAAGCGCATAAATCGCCGCGTGGGGTGATCGACCAGGGGATTGGTGTGGTGGATGTGCGCGTAGTAGGCATCGCGAAGCGCCGGCAGAGCAACACCATAGATGCCGGCCACAAACTGCTCAGGACTTTCGGCACCGGAGAGCTCATCGAGAAACGAATCGAGCTCCTTGCTTGGCGGCTCCTCGAGCACGGGAATCGGATGTCGCATCTCCATCACTCGGCGTCGCAGCCAGTCGGCGTGATCGGCGCAATACCACTGATGAAGAGCCAGCGCGCATTTTGCTTCCCAGACCGGCATCGATGGGAGGTGGGCCCACATCGTTTGCATGAGTCGTCGCTCCGTCCAATGCAACCGGAGCAATCGCTGAACGTTGTCTTCGACGGAGTAGCCCACGCGCGCTGCCTGGGCATAGGTTGCGATTCCGGCGAGCTCGGGAATGCGGGACTCGAGTCTGGTCATGCGATTCTGGGTCGGGACTCTTAGAGATAAAGCAAAAACCCGGCGCCGGCGAACTGAGCCGACGTCGGGTTTCTGTTTAGCCATTGCCGGTGGGCTGCACCGGCGTCAGGCTTTTTCACCTTCGTGTCTGCGAGTGCACTCGGGTGATGGGTGGTCCGTGAAAAAAATGAGTTACTGCACGCACTGCCCGTGCGGATCTGGTTTGGGCTTGTCCACAACCGGTCGCTGATCGAGGTTGGCGACCTTCGTGGCTAGATCGGCAACGTATTGCGCCACTCGCGCCATCCGATCGTAGTCGATGTACTGGGGCTCGTCGGTCACCTGATGATAATCGGCGTGTCCGCCCGTCGTGAAGAAGATGATCGGGATGCCGTAGCGCGCGTACTCGTAGTGATCGCTCCGGCAATAAATGTTCGATGGATGGCCGTTGGCGTCCATGGCATAATCGAATGCCAGCGGATGCTTCTCGGTGCGATTCACGGACTCGGCGAGATCGCCCAGCTGCGTGGAAAGTCGACGCGATCCGACCAGCTGAACGTAGTCGGGATTGCCGTTGTATCTCTTGCCTTCCCTGGTTATTCCCGTGTTGTCAGTTGCCGAGCCACGACCAACCATGTCCATGTTGAGCTGCGCGACGATCGAATCCCGCGGAACAGTCGGATGATCGGTGTACCACTCCGATCCGTAGAGACCGGCTTCTTCACCGACGTGCCATACGAACAGCAGCGACCGCTTGGGCTTGATCTTCTGCGCTGCGAAGTACTGGGCGATCTCGAGCGCGCTCACGCTGCCGGAGCCGTCGTCGTCCGCCCCGTTGTAAATGGAATCCGGGCGCGCCGAAGCGCCGTTCGAGCGTTTCCTGATGTCTGCGAGCAGCGTGTTGACCTGCGCCTGTTGCGCGGCGTCGAGCTGCGGCGGCCGGTCGTCCGCGCCACCGGTACGGAATAGATGGTTGACGACGTAGATGGAATCGTGCGCGACTGGACGCGTGCTCCAGCCGATGTGATCGTTGTGTGCGCCGATGGCGACGTACTCGTCGCGCAGCTTCGGATCACTGCCACGAATCATCGCCACGACGTTTCGCGCCGGGTACTGGGTCGGCGACTCCACGAAGCGGGGAGTCGATGCGACGGTCGATCCGATCGCACCGGTTTTCACGCTATCGATGCTGGCACCGAGCAGCGCTTCAGCGACGGGCCTGCTGACATAGAGGAACGAAGGCAGCTCCGGATCATCTCCTTCCTTGAGCAACTGGTTTGGCTCCTGGAAGAGTTGGATCATCTGCGCCGGCATAGCTTCGAGACTCGCGACGGCGATGCCGGCCGCGTTGGCGTAGCGACGCGTCACGATGCCGCGATTGACGCCTCCGCCCGAACCCTGTGTAACGCCGGCGGCACTGACTCTCAGCACCACGAGTTTGCCGGCGGCCGCCGAAGGATCGATGAGCGAAGCGGAGTCGCCCCACGTTCCGCCGAAGACGGCCTGTACACCGTCGAGATTGCGGGCGCGTGACCCCTGATCACGCAGGACAAAATCTGTCCATGGACTGAACGCGGTTTTGCCGACGACGAGCCTGGTAGTGGGGTCATACTTACGATCGACAACGTTTACTGCCTGGAAATAGCTGCCGTTGTCACCCTTCGGGATGAGGCCCATTCGCTTCACTTCATTCGCGATATACTCGACGCCCTTCACGTTACCCGCGGTCGCGAGCAGACGACCCTGCATGGAATCGTCGGCGAAGATGTAGAGCCGCGTTTTCAGGTCGGCCGCTGTAATAGCGGCGGTTGTTGGAGTCGGAACGTGCGTTCGACCGCGCATGAGCACGTCCCAGCTTGGGGGCGCTCCAGCCTCCGGACGAATCGTTGCGGCTTTTTGCGCACCCGCCGACCCCGCAATCACGGACGCCGCGAATAGAGCTGTGGTTCTCTTGAGGGTGATTCTCATTTGATTGCAAGGGGGAAGGAGGGTCTACTGCGCGGCCATTCTCGAGCGGATGATAATTAGACACCGATGGGGTGGAAATTGTTTTCCAACGCCTTTGAGCACATCGGTAATCGACGACCCGTGCCACGGATCGCCGTCGTAGACTTTGCGCAGGTCCTCTCTCAGCGCATCGAAATCGGATTTGGGCCGACCCATACTCATTCCTCTGGGAGTGGCTAGCCGCGCATGCTCGTTACGACATCTCTCAGAAGCTGGACACCTCGGCGCAGCTCCGCCAGTTCCTCTTTTTCCATGCGGCTCACGGCTGCCGCGAGCTTCTTGACGCGGCGAGCGCGTCCGGCAGTCAGAACCTTCTGCCCCTTGGAAGTCGCCTCGATATGGGTCAGCCGCCTGTCGTGTGGATCACCTTTCCGTTTTACGAGACCCTCCCTCTCGAGGCCCGTGACGATCCGCGTCATCGTCGGCGGCTTCACCTGCTCCGCGCGAGCGAGCTCACCCAAAGTGAGTGGTCCGCCGAAAACGACGACGGACAGCGCCGAAAGTCGGGGAGCGGACAGTCCGCTCGCATCGTCCTCCTTGCGCAGCTGGCGCAGGAGATGGATCGCAGCCGAATGCAGGTGGTCCGCGAGGGCTTCGGCGTCCTCACCCTTCGTCACGCTTCCGGAACTTCGCTTATCAGCCCGACGACGTTCCCCTGTCCATCCGAAAGCTCACCGATCCAGACCTCTCGTCCGTTCATGCGTGTGATGATGTGTGGCTCAGCGAGGCTCTTCGCGCCGGAAGATTTGATGCGGGCGTGCGTCTCTTTGATGTCGCTGACGTCATAGAACAGGACTGCGTGCTGCTGATCTCCATCCTTACCCTGGGCCGCGGGTCCGGCGAGCATCAATCGCACGCCGCCGCAATCGAAGAATGAAAGGGCTGGAGGCGCATCGAACAGATGTCGCAACCCGAGCGTGTCGCGGTAGAAAGCCTTGGCCTCGTCAATGGAATGGACGGGGATCGCGATCTGCTTGATGCGGGAGAGTGAGTCCATCCTGGTACCGGTCATTGCGGCGCTCCTGAGATATCGTTAGCACAGCTAACGATATCTTCCAGAATGCCTTTCTGCAAGAAGCCGGGTTAGTCGGGGGGCGCCGCCACCTTGGTCTTCCCCTTGGTCTTTAGTTCCGACTCGACCATCTCGCCCAGATCTCGCAGCGTCTCGACATCCTCGTCACTGAACTCGCGCGGGACCTTGTCCATGATGCATAGCGTCCCGACGTTGTGACCGCCCGGCCCCTTCACCGGCTGCGCGGCGTAGAACCTGATGTGCGGCTCCTCGAGCACCAGCCGATTCTGCGCGAACCTCGGATCCAGGGCGGCATCCTCGACGACGAAGACTTCATCCCCATTGATCGCGTGTCCACAGAAGGAGTGATCCCGTGTGCTGTCGGGGACAGGAAGGCCCTGCCTCGACTTGAACCACTGACGCTCACCCTCAACGAACGAAATCCCGGCAAAGGGAACGTTGAACACTCGCTGCGCCATGCGGCTGATCTTGTCGAAGCGCTCCTCTGGCGGCGATTCGATAGCGGCGCCGCTCAGACGGAACTCCACCAGCCGCTCCGCTTCGTCCTGGGGGATGAGCGGGCGCATTACTTCCTCCGTCTCCGACCAGAGTCCACGGCTCCTCATTACCGCGGTGACGCGAGCGCGGAATCGTCCGGCATCGATCGGCTCGTGGAGGACGTCGTCCACACCCTGCGACAGGAGATCGTTCGTCTCGGTCTCCGAGCCGGCCGGCGCGACGACGATGATCGGCATGTCCACCAGCCCGACGACCGTGCGCGCCGCG
>DASWBG010000066.1:0-8279 GCA_036390715.1 Gemmatimonadaceae bacterium | reverse complement strand
TTCCTTGTATGCGACGCCTAGGTCGTAGTGGCTGTCGAAGTCTTCGTCGTCCACGTTTGCCGCGACACCCGCCTTGAACTTCTCCAGCATGTAGGTGAAGTCGGCCTCCTCGCCTTCTTCGCGATTCGGGTCTTCAGCGGCGACCATGCGCGTCGAGCGCGGGCCCGATTCATCGCGCAGCCAATCAGCCATGTTGATGAAATTGTCCTCGGAGCTGCGCTGCGGCGTGTTCTCCTTTGGAGTTGCGGCGCGCGGAACTTCCGTCTGCGGCGTGGTCTGTCGCGGCGCGGCGCGGGGCGATGGCGATTTGGGTTTGGTGGCGCGGCGCATGAAAGGATTGACCGGCTGACGCTGCGACGGCGCCTCCTGAGTATGCTGAGTCGGCTCCTTCTTTGGCTTCGGGCGCGTCATTCGGAGTGGCTCAACGAGCTTCGGCCTCGTCGGCTTTGGTGCCGGGCGCTCCTCCTCCTCTTGCGCCTCCTCTTCCTCCTGCTCCTCCGGCTCCTCCTCTACCTCTTCCTCGGCCTCTTCTTCCTCGATGCGCTCGACCGGCGCGGGTTCCTTCCTCGTCGGAGGTTTGTGCGGGCTCTTAGCGACTGGTGCAGGAGCAGGCTTCTCCCCGTTCTCCTCCTGCTCGGCATCGAGCTCGACGCTTTCGATTTGGTGAATCTCGTCCGCGACCGGCTCGTGCGACCGTTCGGCCTCGGCAGGTTCAGCCGAATGCTGTTCGTGCGCAGGATCGTGAATGAAGAAGCGGTTGTCCTCAAGAATATTGAGTCCGGCAAGCGGATCTTCGTCGATGATGGGCTCGCCGAGTCCAGGCTCACCAAGTCCTGCGAGTCCGCCCCCGCTCTCCTCCAGGTCGGACCCCGACGAAATCAAGCCTTCGACGGCTGAGGGTGCCGATGGTGGCGCCTCGGGATCTAATATGAACTGCGAAGGATCAGCAACGGATTCCAACCCTTCGAGCGGCGAAGCATCGACGTCATGGAGCGACAGATCGAACGCCGGCTCTATGTCGCCGACCGAAGGACTCCGCTCGAGGCCCGGAATCGACCCCGGGTCGAAGTCCAGGGTGGGCAACGACTCCGGAGTATTCAGCTCGAGATCCGGCAATGGCTCAATGTCCGGCAGCTGCTCGAATTCCGGAGACGGCTGCTGGTGCGGAGGTGTCGGGGGCCGCTTTGGCGTTTCCGGCGCGAGAGCCGTTCTCTCGAATCCTTCGATCTTGGGTCTCGGCTTTTGCGGGGATCCACCGACATCGAGGAACACGAGACCACCCGCGTCTCCCTTGACGGGCGTCTTGGACCGCCGGGGCTTCACGCTTGGATCGAGCGTGTGGATTCGCTGCACAGTAGCTTGCGCCTCGGCCGTCCGTCCCTCGGCGTCGAGCGATTCATGGAGAATCTGCAGCTGTTCGATCGCCTCGGCGGTCTTCCCGGCTTTGGCGAGCTGATCGGCGAGCATCAGGCGGATGTCGTCCTGCCCCGGGCAAAGATCCGCGAATTCCTGGAGAGCCTTGAATGCGTCGCTGTCCCTGCCGGCGCGGTGCATCCGGTCGGCGTACTCGAGGAAATTCTTCTTGGCGTCGCTGTTGAAGCCCTTCTTGGCCGAGATCTTACCGAGCTTGTAGTAGATCTGATGGCGCGCCGGGGCGTGGCGGAGAATCTTGTTACAGAGAGCGATGGCGTTGTTGAGGTAGCCACCCTCCGTGTAAAGATCCACGGCCTGCTCGTAATAATTGACGGCCTGGTCCGTCTTGTTCAGGCGCAAATTGAGGTCGCCAACCCGATTGTAGACGGTCACATCGCGGTCGTCGTGGCCTTCGGATTGTTCGATGATCTGAAGGTAGACCTCGAGCGCTTTATCGAACTGCTTTTTCTGCTCGAATTCGGCAGCCTTTTTTTTCAGCTTGTCGATGTTTGACATTAAGGGCGGCCGGGCAAAGTGACTTACCCGGTAGGCACGACCTCCGGGGGGCGAACGTTCAACTTACTTCCGGCTTCATAGGGGTGACAAGGCGCTCCGGCCTGCCACGACCCGACACAAAGACGTGCGCCGTACCAGTATGGCAACTCTCGAACGTCGGCGATGGCGAAGAGTGCCAGATCGGCGGCAAACCCAGGTGCGATCTGACCTGTTTCTCCCGCGAGCTGCACGGCGGCAGCGCCATTTACCGTCGCGGAGACGAGGACTTCCGCGAGGCTCATGCGTAGCTGACTGACCCCGAGAGTGAGCATCAAAGGAAAGTTAACTGTTGGTGAGGTTCCGGGGTTGAAATCAGTGGCGAGGGCGACGGCCGCTCCAGCATCGATCAGGGCGCGCGCCGGTGCCTGTTTCGACTTCCCGAGGAACAACATGGTACCAGGCAAAAGCGTCGCGACCGTGTCCGACTCCGCCAGTGCCTCGATTCCGCTGTTGGAGATTGCGGCGAGGTGGTCCGCCGATGCGGCGTTGAGGAACGCGGCGAGCTCCGCCCCGCCGTACGGCTTGAGCTCGTCAGCGTGGATCTTGATCCCGAGCCCGGCGTGGCGCGATGCTTCGAGAATCCGGCGTGTCTCGTCGATGGTGAACACGCCGGGCTCGCAGAACGCGTCCGCAAAACGCGCCACGCCCTGCTCGACCACCCTGGGCAGAAGGGAATCGATCAGAAGGTCGACGAACTCGGCGCGTCGCTCTTCACTCGTGCGGAATTCGTGCGGGATCTCGTGTGCACCGAGCCAGGTTGGAACGATCCGCAGCGGCTGCCGCTCGGCGAGGCGTCCAATCACACGAAGCGCCTTCAGCTCGTCTTCGATGGAGAGACCGTAGCCGCTTTTGATCTCGACGGTGGTCGTGCCGTACGACGCCAGCTCCTTAATCCGCGGCACGGCGAGGTTGTAGAGCTCGTCCTCGCTGCGCTCGCGAAAATCACGAACCGAGGCGTGGATTCCACCGCCACGTTTGGCGATGTCCATATAGTCGAGCCCTTCGGCGCGGAGCTCGTGCTCCTCGAACCTCGGCTTGCCGAACACGGCGTGGGTATGCGAATCGACGAGGCCCGGAGTGAGAACACCGCCCCGGCAATCGATCACCTCGGCGTCGGAGTAGGCGTGCATGAGATCGCTTGCCGCGCCGATCATCGCGATGCGCCCACCGCTGACGGCGACCGCGGTGTTCGTGAGGATGCCGGCGTCGCGCATCTCTTTTCCTTTGCGCGCTCTCGCGGGGCCGGCGCAGGTCACGATCTGCGCCGCGTTTACGAAGAGAAGGTCTTTCAAAATTCGGGCATCAGAGGAATTGCGAGAATGGTTAACTGCAACTTACGACTTCCGGCCGATTGGTTAACTGCAACTTATGACTACCGGCCGGGGGCTCTCGGCTGGCCGGCTCTGGGCCGCGTGCTGGCCGTTTCTAGGCGCGACTTACGCGCACGGGGACGAGGAAAGTGATGCGGCGTAGCCGACGTTGCCGATACGCATACTGAAGTTGCCTTGAATTGTCTTCGCACACCCCTACGCCAGTTCGCGCGCACGAAACAGCCCGCGCGTAGCCGACAGCCGGCACGCCGTCGGCCCCCGGCCGGCAGTCATAAGTTGAAGTTTCGTCAGGTTAACCCCGGCCGGTAGTCATAAGTTGCAGTTAGTCAGTTTACCACCACCAGCGGCTTGGGTGACGCCATGACGTCGCGCACTCGCGAAAAGCGGAGCGGAGCCTGCGCTTCCCCTCGACAGGCGTAGAAGCACGCGTTGCAATTGATCGGCTCGTACTTTCGGAACTCCGTCCAGTGAAAATCCGTCGGAAAGTCCGGGCAGCGCTTTACTCGACCAAGGGGATCGACGTGTATCGTTCGCATTCCGGACCGGCAGGGCTCGGTGATCTCGCCCCGCACGTAACGGGGGATTTGTTCGAGGTAGTAATCGGAGTTGGTGATGACTCCGCGAGTTTTCTTCTTGAATGCGAGGAGCTCACGAATCACTTCTTCGAGCTGCCGCGTTTGATCATGTTCGATCAGTCCCTCGGTGCTCCCGTTCTTGGCGTCGGTGTAGCAGCTGAAGTTGACTCCGCAACCAAGCTGGCGCGCGCGCTGCACGATCGGAAGCAGCTGATCAAGATTGTCGCGCTTGATCACGGTATTGAAGCGGATGCCGGTGATCCCGATCTCACGCATGCGCGGAACTGTGCGCATGATCTTCGCGGTCAGCCCCGGGATTCCACGCGCACGGTCGTGCCGCTCGTCGAGAAAGTCGAGCGAGATGTTGAACTGGTTGATGCCGGCTTTCCACAGTGAGCGAGCGCGTTCCGGGGAGAGCATCCCGCCGTGCGTGAGGAGCGTCATGTACTTGAGGCTGACCGCGTCGTCGACCGCGGCCACTACGTCCTCGAGATCGCCTCTCAGCGTCGGCTCACCACCTGTGAAGGTGATGAGCATTGGGTTGAAGAATCTGGCGGCATCGGCGAAGGATTTTAACTCGGTGGCCTTGGCGGAGGGATCCGTTTTCCAGTAGTCGCAGAAGCCGCAGCGCGCGTTGCAGCGCATGGTGACCTCGAAGTGCACGAGGACAGGACGCCGCGTGGCAGTGAGATAAGCGTACTTCGCGAGGAAGATAGGCACGTGCCACGGCTTGAACTCGCTAGTCAGCATCGATCCAAAGCTATCGAGTTCTGGGCCGTTCCACGTTCCCGCCTCTGGATTCCCCTTCCCGCTTCCCCCTTTCCCGTTCCCGCATCCCGCTTCCCCCTTCCCGCTTCATCCGATCATGGGGAGATGCAGTCCGTGCTTGTGCGCGGTGGCGATCGCCTGCTCGTAGCCGGCGTCGGCGTGTCGGGCGACGCCGGTGCCCGGGTCGTTGGTGAGCACGCGCTCGAGTCGGACGCGCATCTCCGGAGTTCCGTCGGCGACGATCACCTGGCCGGCATGGAGCGAATTTCCTATCCCCACGCCTCCTCCGTGATGGAACGACACCCACGACGCACCGCTCGCGACGTTCAGCATCGCGTTGAGCAGCGGCCAATCGGCGACCGCGTCCGTGCCGTCGCGCATTCCCTCGGTCTCCCGAAAAGGCGACGCTACGCTTCCGGTATCGAGGTGATCACGACCGATTGCGATCGGCGCCGAGATCTCGCCCGACGCAACGAGGTCGTTGATCGCAACGCCGAACTTCGCGCGATCAGATTGACCGAGCCAGCAGATTCTCGCGGGTAGTCCCTGAAATTTTATTTTCTGCTGGGCGAGAGATATCCAGCGGCGGAGGTGCTCGTCGTCCGGAAAGAGCTCGAGCGCCAGATCGTCCGTTCGTTTGATATCCTTCGGATCGCCGGACAGCGCCACCCACCGGAACGGCCCCTTCCCTTCGCAGAACAGCGGTCTGATGTATTCGGGGACGAATCCGGGAATGTCGAAGGCATTCGTGAGCCCGGCATCGAACGCGACCGTGCGAATGTTGTTGCCGTAGTCGAAGGTGACCGCACCGCGTTGCTGCATCTCGATCATTGCGGTGACATGCCTGACCGCCGACGCCGTCGAGCGCCGCACGTACTCATCCGGATTGGACTTTCTCAGCGCGAGCGCCTGGGCGAACGCCATTCCGCCCGGCACATAACCGTTGAGCATGTCGTGCGCGCTCGTCTGGTCGGTGAGCACCTCGGGTGTCACTCCGCGCTCGACGAGCTCGGGCAGGACGTCGGCCGCATTGCCCAACAATCCGATCGAGATTGCTTCGCCCGAGCGAGTGGCGCTGGAGATGAGTTCGAGCGCTTCGTCGAGATCACGCGCCTTGCGGTCGAGGTAACGCGTCTCGAGCCGCTTCTCGATCCGTGATTCGTCCACCTCGATGATGAGCGCGGCAGCGCCCTGCATCGTTGCCGCGAGAGGCTGTGCGCCGCCCATTCCGCCCAGACCGGCAGTGAGAACGAAGCGGCCACGAAGACTTCCGCCAAAATGGTTTCGGGCGACGGAGCCCAGCGTCTCGTAAGTGCCCTGCACGATCCCCTGCGACCCGATGTATATCCACGAGCCGGCGGTCATCTGGCCGTACATCATCAAGCCTTGGCGCTCGAGCTCGCGGAAATGTTCCCACGTCGCCCAGCGGCCAACGAGATTGCTGTTCGCGATGAGTACGCGCGGCGCGCCAGTGTGGGTGCGAAAAACGCCGACGGGCTTCCCACTCTGGATGAGCAGCGTCTCATCGGCACCGAGATTGGTCAGCTCGCGCACGATCGCGTCGAAACATTCCCAGTTGCGCGCCGCCTTCCCCGTGCCGCCGTACACCACCAGATCCTCAGGACGCTCGGCCACGTCCGGATCGAGGTTGTTCATCAACAATCGGAGCGCAGCCTCCTGCTGCCATCCCTTGCAGGAGATGCGGCTGCCGCGCGGGGCGCGGATCTCGCGATACGCTCGCCCGGTTACGTCGAACGCGTTCGGATCGAAGTGCACTTTCAGATCGGTCATGCTACAGTACCAATATCGGCGAAGCGAAGCTCCGAGATAGCTGTTCTCAGCGCGGAGATGTCGCCGCTCAGCACGCGATCACCCTCGAGCCTGGGAACAATGTCGCGGACACGCTCGTGCGCGGTGCGCACGCCACGACCGGGACGCAGCGGTGCTCTGCAATCGATCCCCTGCGCTCCGCACATCAGCTCGATCGCCAGGATGTTCTCCAGATTGCGAAGAACGCGCCGCGCCTTCCATGCAGCGCCCATTGCCATTGGAACAACATCTTCCTTGCTGCCGTCGGTTGGAATCGTATCCACGCTCGCGGGATGCGAGAGCACTTTGCACTCGCTCGCGAGCGCCGCGGCTGTCACCTGGGCCATCATGAAGCCGGAGTTGACACCGGCGTCCGAGGAAAGGAACGGAGGCAGTCCCTGATTCAGGTCGGGATGAACCAACCGGTCGATCCTCCGCTCGGCCATCGTCGCGAGGTGAGTCAGCACGATCGCGAGAAAGTCGAGCGCCATCGCGACCACAAGTCCGTGGAAGTTCCCGCCGCTGAGCGTCTCGCCGTTTTCGAAAACCAACGGATTATCGGTAGCGGCATTCAGCTCTCTCGAAACCGCATTGTCGATAAAGTCCAGCGCATCGAGCACCGGGCCGTGCACCTGTGGCATGCAGCGAAGCGCGTAAGGATCCTGAACGCGTGGGTCGCCGTGCCGATGCGATTCCCTCAGCTCGCTGTCCGCCAGCAGATCGCGAAGAAGCGCCGCCGAGCGGGATTGTCCCTTCTGTCCGCGAGCGTCGTGGATTCGCTCATCGAAGGCCACCGGTGTGCCGAGTAATGCCTCGAGCGACATCGCACCCGCAACGTGAGCGGTGCGCCAGAGGGCACGCGCTTGGACGAGCGCGATGAGTGCCACGCCGGTGTGCGCCTGGGTTCCATTTATGAGAGTGATGCCTTCTTTCGGAGCAAGGACGACCGGCTTTGCGCCGATATCGCGGAGAACCTTTGCCGCCGCATCCTCGGCATTCCCCTTGATCAAGGTTCCTTCGCCGATGAGAGCGAGACCCAGGTGCGCGAGCGGCGCTAAATCGCCGCTTGCCCCAACGCTTCCCTGCTCCGGAATCGGCGGATAGACATCGGCGTTCAGCATCTGGAGAATGAGATCGACGAGCTCCGGACGCGCGCCCGAGTAACCCTTTGCGATCACATTCGCGCGGAGGAGCATCATCGCTCTCACCTCGTGCTCCGGGAGGCGATCGCCGACTCCCGACGCGTGGCTGCGAATGACGTTCACCTGCAGCTGCGCCAATTTGTCGTGCGGGATTGCGACTTCAGACAGCTTTCCAAAGCCGGTGGTGACCCCGTACACGACCAGATCCCGACGTACGATGTCGTCAACGACGGCGCGGGTGCGAAGCATTCGTTCGCGGGCCTTGGGCGCGAGACCGACGCGGATCCGATCTGCCGCTACGGCGTAGGCTTCATCGACGGTGAGGGAGTCGCCGTCGATGAGGATTTGTTCGCTCATTTCTTTTTTCGAGGGGCGCGCCTGGCGGGGCTGCGCGGCTTCGACTTTTTTGAGGGAGCGGACGCGCGCTTATGCACAGCACGGGTCTTCACCTTCTTCGCGCGAGGGGACGGGCGTTTCTTCACAGCGCCACGGTGCAACTTGGCCCGCGTGGCTGCTGCGCCCGCGCGCACGAGCTCACGCTTGTCTGGATCCCAGCGCCAGCCGGTTTCACCAGGGATGATTTCCACTCCCCCGAGCCAGCGCGTTTTCTTGTTGATGCGCTGCCAGTCCTTCGCTCCCGCGAGCACTTCACGGCCGAGTGGAGTCAAGGTCAGCTCGCCCTCGAC
>DASWBG010000065.1:0-13360 GCA_036390715.1 Gemmatimonadaceae bacterium | reverse complement strand
TTCTACGGGAAGCTGCTTGGTTTCAGGCTGGTGCGACGCACGCTGGACCAGCTCGAGTTCGACACTGGCGAGCTGCGCCTGTACGTGAATCGCGATACGTCCAGTCCCATCTCGTACATCCCATCGTTCGACGTCGAGGATTACCAGGAAGCACGCCGCTTTCTCGAGGCGGCCGGGTGCACGCTTAGATTCGCGGGCGAACAGCCGGTTCCCTACTTCGAGGATCCGTTCGGGTTCGTGTTCGACGTCATCGAACGGCCCGCCAAGATCATCGCCTGACTACGCGAGCCGTTCGACACCCCGCGTGGTGACGTGGTGCGACACCAGCGGCAGCGCCGGCTCAGCGGAATCAGCAATCACGATTGCGCTCTCGAGGACTGACCTTCCCACGGCCAGATCTGCTTCGCTGCGCGCGTGGATCGTCGCCAGCGCCTGACCTTTGGTGACATGGATTCCCGGCTTCGCCGTAATCACGAATCCGACTGAGGGATCGATCCTCTCCTCCATATTCCGTCGGCCACCCCCGAGCGCGATGATTCCGTACCCGATCGCCCGCGGCTCGACGGTCCTTACAATGCCCGAGCGCTTCGCTACGAAGTTCTCCTGATGCCGCGCCCGCGGCAGGCGGGTCGGGTCGCGTACTACTCCCGCGTCACCGTCCTGAGCCGCGACGATTTCCTCGAACTTGAGCAGCGCCCTTCCGGAACTAATCGCGTCGCGCATCAGCACGTGTGCTCCCTCCAACGTTGTCGCGACGGTACCAAGGACGAGCATCGCGGCTCCCAAAGCAAGAGTGACCTCGATCAGATCGGGAGGCCCGCCACCCTTCAGAACGTCTATCGCCTCCACAACCTCGAGCGCGTTGCCACAGGCGTTGCCAAGCGGACGATCCATTGCGGTCAGGAGGGCGACCACTGGACATCCGTGCTCGGTACCGAGGTCGATCATCGCCTTCGCCAGCTCGAGCTCGTCTTCGAGCTTCGGCAGAAAAGAGCCAGACCCGCGCTTGATGTCGAGCACCAACCCGGTCAGACCCTCCGCGAGTTTCTTGCTCATGATGCTCGCGGCAATGAGTGGAATCACCTCGACCGTCGCAGTGGCATCGCGCAGTGCGTAAAGTTTCCGGTCCGCGGGAACAATCTCCTCGGTCTGGCTCAGCATCGCACACCCGATTCTCGCGACCTGCTTCTCCGCTTCAGACAGCGTCAGAGCAGTCCTGAAGCCCGGTATCGATTCCAACTTGTCGAGTGTGCCCCCCGTATGACCGAGCCCGCGTCCCGACATCATCGGCACTGCGATGCCGAGCGATGCGATGAGTGGCGCGAGGATTAGCGATGTCTTGTCTCCGACGCCGCCCGTCGAGTGCTTGTCGATTCGCGTCATGGGCAGGCGCGAGAGATCCAATCGCCTTCCGCTCTCGAGCATCGCCTCCATCATCGCGTTCATCTCACTCCGGTCGAAACCGCGGAAATAAACCGCCATCAGAAACGCGGCCATCTGATAGTCGGGTATCTTACCCCTCGCGTAAGCGAGCACGAGATCCCTGATCTCCTGCGGCTCCAGTCGTTCGCCGTCCCGTTTGCGTTCAATCAGACGTGGTACGATCATTTAGGCTCAGCCGGGGTACTTGGTTATGGTCAACATCACCTCGTAATCGGAGTTCATATGCGCGCCCTCAAGTACTTGTCTGCAGGATTGCTGCTCACAGCCTCGATTGCGGGCGCACAGACGGCAGCCGACCATATCGCGCTTGGCGACAAAGAATACGTCGCCATGAACGCTCCCGCTGCGCTGCAGCATTACGAAGCCGCAATCAAGGAAGATCCCAAGAACTACGAGGCTCTCTGGAAGGCTTCGAGGTCCGCTGTCGACCTGGGATCTTACGAGCGTGACGACGAAAAGCGCGGTCTTTATTTCAAGAACGCCGAGTTGTACGCGCGGCGCGCCGTCGAAGCCAATCCTGGTGACGCCGAGGGCCACTTTCACCTCGCCCGGTCCCTGGGGAAAAACGCGCTGACTCAGGGTCCGAGGGCGCGAGTCAAGTATGCCGGGGACGTTCGCACCCAGGCACTCGAGTGCCTCAAGATCGATCCCAAGCACCCTGGCTGTCTTCATGTGATGGGAATGTGGAACGCTGAGGTGATGCGATTGAACGGATTCACGCGTATGCTGGCGAAGAATTTCCTCGGCGGGAAAGTCTTCGAGTCAGCAAACTGGGGCGAGGCAAAGCGCTATATGGAGGAATCCGTCGCCAATGAGCCGGACCGGATCGTTCATCACCTCGATCTCGCGGGAGTCTACAGGGATATGGGCGACAAGGCGAAGGCGCGGGCTGAGTGGCAGACGGTGATGAAGTTGCCGAACCGGGATTACAACGACGGCAAGTACAAGGCGGAGGCGGATGCCGGACTCAGAGCTAGCTAGGTCTTAAGCACGGCGCTTAGTTCTTCCTCCTCCTCTTCCGCTTCCTCTTCCCTTTCGGCGGCGGCGCGCTCCAACTCCTCAGCTAGTTCGTCCCAGACGTCGTCATCCCCACGGATTCCCCGCACACGTTGTCCGATGCGATGGCGTGTCTCGCCTCCGCTGGCTGGTGCCCATAGAAGCGCGACGCTCGCTCCGAGGATTGCTCCCAGTGCAATCCCAGCGGTAAACAGACCAATATTATTCCAGTCGGGAACAGTCTCATGGGGAACGCCGTCCCGCTGGGGCTGAGGAATCGATCCCGGCGGCGGCGCCTTTGGGGCGGGCGAGGTCGGTCTGGGCGGGCTGGGAGAATTGAACATAAGAGCCTGGCTCAGGGGATGGTAAGAAATTTGCCCTGAAGCACACCTAGCAATAGCCGTGCGAGGATGCTGAATGAGCAGTTCAGGTAAAATGGTGTTGTTGGTTGAGGATAATGAGGACAACCGTATCGTCTATTCCACCATCCTGAAGCACTTCGGTTACGAGGTAACCGAGGCACTGAACGGGGAGGAAGGAATCGCAAAGGCCAGGTCGGAAAAGCCTGATCTGATCCTGATGGATATATCCATCCCGATCATCGACGGCTGGGAGGCAACCCAGGTGCTTAAGCACGATCCGTCGACGAAGGGTATCCCCATCATCGCCCTCACCGCGCACGCTCTCGCGTCCGACCGCGAGAAGGCGATGGAGGTCGGCTGCGATGGATACCTCGCCAAGCCCTGTGAGCCGAGAGCTGTGGTCGCGGAGGTGCAGAGATTCCTCGGCAAGAACAATGGAGCGTAGGGGACGGATTCTTGTTGTTGACGATCACGAGGACAACATCGAGCTACTGCGGGCTCGGTTGGAGGCGCGCGGGTACATAGTAGAGGGAGCGAGCGACGGACAAGCCGCGTTGGACGCGGTGGAGCGCTCCTGCCCGGATCTGATCCTCCTCGACGTGATGATGCCGAAGATGGACGGCATGGAAGTCGTGCGTCGCCTCAAGGCAAAGAGAGAAAGCAAAGAGCTTCCGTTCATCCCGGTAATCATGCAGACCGCGCTGGATTCCACCGAGAACAAGGTCGAGGGACTGGACGCTGGCGCCGACGACTATATCACCAAGCCGATCAACTTCGCCGAGCTCGAGGCGCGGGTGAACTCGCTCCTTCGCATCAAGAAGCTCCAGTCGGACCTGGCCGAGAGCAAGCAGGAACTGTCGGAGCTGAACGACAAACTGCGGCGGATTTCCCTCACCGATGGCCTGACGGACATAGACAACAGGCGTTCGCTCGAGGAACGTCTCGGAGAGATGTGGCAGCACTCGATCCGCCTGCACGAGCCGATCGCGCTCATCATGTGCGACATCGACAAGTTCAAGAGCGTGAATGACAACTACGGCCACCAGGCTGGGGATTCAGTGCTCAAGGAGGTCGCGCATCTCCTCAAAGGGGCGGCGCGCGAGATCGACCGCGTCGGCCGTTACGGCGGAGAGGAGTTCCTTCTCATTTTGCCCGGGACGGTGCTCGATGCCGCGATGACCTTCGCGCAACGGCTGCGGGAGATTGTGGAGCGGCATACATTTTTATTGCCGGATGGCAAGACAATCACCCGGACGATAAGCTGCGGCGTGGCAGCTGCGCCCCATCCGCGTGTGAAGGATCAGGAGGCACTGTTGAGAGCGGCGGACGATGCTCTCTACGTGGCGAAGGAGACCGGACGCAACCGCGTGGTGCGCTTCGACGGGGCTGAGTTCAACGAACACACGCAGGGCAAAGGAAACGACTCGTCGGATGGCGAAAAGCCGGTCAAACAAGCAACAGTCAGCGGAGCAGGCAGCGCCTCCCCAGGCGTACCCACAGGCTCCAAAGGCTCGGCAGAAAGCCGACGAGCTCCAGCTTAAGCGCGCCGGCGAGCTGCGCGGCCTGCTCACCAGCGCATCCCACGACTACTACGTTCTGGATCGTCCGACGATCTCGGACGCCGAGTACGACAAGCTCTTTCGCGAGCTCCAGGAGCTGGAAAGGGATTTTCCGGAGTGCGTAACACCGGATTCGCCAACTTTGCGGATCGGTGCAGAGCCCCAGAGCCAACTTTCCAAACACGAGCACATCCGGCCGATGCTCTCGCTCGCCAATGCCTTCGACGACGAGGAGCTGCGCGCCTGGGAAGAGCGGCTGGTGCGGATAGCGGGCGACGACGTTGCAAAGTCTGGCTACACCGCGGAACTCAAGATTGACGGCATCGCCGTCGCGCTCACTTACGAGAATCAGCTCTTCGTGATGGGTGCGACGCGCGGCAATGGCGCCATCGGTGAGGATGTGACGGTGAACCTCCGGACCGTGCGCGACGTTCCGCTGCGCCTCCGTGAGAGCGCGCCCAAAGGACGCATTGAGATTCGGGGCGAGATTTACTTCCCCTTCGATCGCTTCGAGGAGATGAACGAGGCCAGGGCGCGCGCCGGCGAATCCCTCTTTGCCAACCCGCGCAATACCGCGGCGGGAAGCCTGCGACAACTCGATCCCGCAATTACGGCATCCAGGCCGCTCAGATTCTTTGGCTATTCGTTCGCCGCGCCCGACGGAGTAGAACTGCCATTCGAGACTCAAACGGAGCTGCTGGATGCGCTGGTGGAATGGGGCGTCCCGGTGGCGCCGCACCGGAAGCGCGCGAAGACGCTGGCCGAGGTCGAGAAGTGGGCGCACGAGCTGGAGCACAAGATCCGGAGCGAGCTGAACTTCGCCATCGACGGCGGCGTCGTCAAAGTGGATTCTCTCCGCCTTCAGGACGAGGTGGGCGTCATCGGCGGACGCGAGCCGCGATGGGCGATCGCGCGAAAATTCGCGCCGGACATCGCTGAAACCAGATTGCTCAAGATCAAGGTCAATGTCGGTCGAACCGGTGCGCTGAATCCATACGCTGAGCTCGAGCCGGTCGAGATCGGCGGCGTGATCGTGAAGCTGGCGACACTGCACAACGAGGATCTCATCATCTCCAAGGATCTTCGTGAGGGCGACTGGGTGCAGGTGAAGAGGGCCGGCGAGGTGATTCCGCAGATCATCGCGCCTATCCCTGAAAAGCGCACCGGCAGCGAGAAGACGTGGCGAATGCCGGACAACTGCCCGGTCTGCGGAACACCGGTAACGCGCGATGAGGATGAGGCTGCGATCTACTGCCCGAACATCGCGTGTCCGGGTCGGCAGCTGGAGGGCCTCGTGCATTTTACGTCGCGGGGCGCGATGGACATCCGCGGACTCTCATACGCGCGCATTCAGCAGCTGGTGGAGGAAGGGCTTGTTCGCGATCCGGGAGACCTTTACGCACTCGAGCGCGAACAGCTTCTCCTGCTCGAGGGCTACGCGGACAAGGGGACCGACTCGCTGATCGCGGCGATCGAGGCCTCGAAATCACAGCCCCTCCAACGGCTGCTTCACGCGCTTGGAATCCGGCACGTTGGATCGATCGCGGCGCAGCTCCTGGCGCAGCATTTCGGAACGCTCGACGCCCTCATGTCGGCGTCGGCGGACGACATTCTCAACGTGCGCGGAATAGGGTCGACGATAGCCGATGGCGTGGTTGCGTATTTTTCGGATCCCGCGGGGCGCGCGCTCGTGGAAAAGCTGAGATCGCACGGAGTTAATTTTACTGAGCCGCGTGCGGTAGTAGCGGGAGGACCGCTGAGTGGAAAGACCATCGTCATCACCGGCACTTTGCCGACGTTGAGCAGAGCGAAGGCGACGGCGACGATCGAAGCCGCGGGCGGCCGAGTCACCGGGTCCGTTTCCAAGTCGACGGATTTCCTCCTCGCCGGCGAGGAAGCCGGAAGCAAACTCGACAAGGCGAAATCGCTCGGCGTCGCGATAATCGACGAGGCCAAGCTCTTGCGTTTAATCAGTTCTCCAGCAACATCTTCCGCGTGAGATCGTCCTAGTTCGCATGGCAACCACAGAAGCTCCGGAGCTGATTGGCCTGGCGCAGCGCACGCTGCGCGAGCTTCGCCTGCGCGTCGCCGGCGCGAGCGGTGGCGGACCCGATGCGCTTCGCGAGGCTGGATATGCGGGCGCGGGCTCTCTCTTCGACGCGTTCGAGACCTGGCTCAGCGATCGCGGCTCGTTGAAAGCGGAAGATCTTCCGATCGACGAATTCTCGGCGCGAGCGGCCGAGTTCTTCCAGGCCGCCGGCTGGGGACGCGTCACGTTCCGCTCCCTGCACGACGCGCTCGCCGTGATCGACATCGAGGGTTGCTGGGAAGCGCAGCTTCACGGCGAAGGCGAGCGCGGCTGCCATCTCACCACCGGCACGCTCGCCGGATTCCTCGGCTGTCTCGCCGATTATCCGGTCGCGGTCATGGAGATCGAATGCAGTGTCGGCGGAAACGCGCGCTGCCGATTTCTGGCCGGCAACGCCGATATGCTCGAGCACGCGTACGAACGAGTTTCGCGCGGAGAGCAATGGGAGACGATCGGGGCCGGAGAGTTCTAATCGGCTGCGAACTGCGGACTAACCGCTGAGGACTTCGGGCCAACTGCTATTGCGGATCTCAGACTAATGGCGGATTGGGAGACTAATTGCGGGTTGAGGACGCACTGCGGAATGAGGACTTACTGCGGAATGAGGCCTCACTGCGGAACGAGGCCTCACTGCGATATATGAGTCCGTAGTTCGCAGTTAGTCCCCCAATCCGAAATCAGTCAGCAATCCGAACTAGCAGTTGGCCCGCAGTCCTCAGCCGTTAGTCCGCAGTTCGCAGCCGTTAGTCACCAGTTCGCAGCTACTTGGTGCTGAGCGCGTCGGCGTAAAGAGGATTCGGCTTCAGCTCTCCCTCTACGAGTATCTCCCGATCCCACGGAAGAATGATCGTGCTCTCGGTCGCGATCGCGTGAAAATCCGGAGCGTACTCGCCGGTGCGAAACGAAACCGCGGTTCGCACTTCCGCTGCGCCGCCCTCCTGAATAGCGGACACCGCCAGACGCATTGTATCCCCCGAGTCGCACGTCTCGTCCACGATCAGAACCCGCTTGCCCCGAACTTCCTTCGGTGCGCTGCCGAATACCTCGGGCGCTTCGCGCGCGTGCGCGCTTCTGTATTTCCGGCTGACAACCAGGGAATGGAACTCGCGTCCAAGGATTGCCGCTATCACCGCGCCCGGAATCACTCCGGCCGTAGCGATCCCGATTACGATCTCGGGATCGTAGGCACGCGCCACCTTCAGGGCCAACCCGCGCGACAGCTCGCCGAAGAACGGCCATTCGATTTCGAGAACGCCTTTGGCGGCGTCGACCGTGTGTTTGCGCGGTGACATTTTGCTCCCAAACTGTTCGGGGAAAAGCAGTTAGGTTAAGCTAGCCCTCTCACATCATAGTCGGTAGATTCGACGAAATGTCATTCTGGGACCGCCTAACGGGCGGCAAGCCGAAGCCAATGACCGAGAACCTCGACTACCTGAACGAGGCGCTCGCACTGGAACGCCAGGGCGATTACGACGCCGCGCTGACGTCCTATCGGCTCGCCCTTCGCCAGAGACCGAACAATCACAAGGTCCTCCAGAACATGGCAATCGCCTACTCGAAGCTCGGTCAGCTCGACGAGGCGATTCGCTGCTACCGTCGCGCACTCGCGATCGAGCCCCGGCTCTCGGGAGCGCACTACGGTTTGGCGTTTCTTCTGCTCAGGCGCGGCGACGTGAGCGATGCGGCGTTTCACCTCGAGGCGTTTCTGATGGATCCGCCGAAAGGCGGCGAAGCCGAGCGTTGGGTCAAGCACGCTCAAAAGACCCTCGACGAAATGAAAAGCGCCGAACCCCCTCCTTCGAACCCCCAGTTGAAGACCAGTGATTATCCGGGGACTTCAGAGTAGATGGGGGCGGTTCTCGCTGTCGTAAGCCAGAAGGGAGGAGTCGGCAAAACCACCACTGCTGTAAATCTCGCCGCGGCGTTCGCGCGCCGGGGAATGAAGACCCTGCTCATCGACGTCGATCCGCAGGGATCGGTGCGCTACGGCTCGGGGCTCGCGCGCGGGCATGAGACGGCGGGATTCGCCGATTACCTGAACGGCGAGAAGACCCTGCGCGAGATCATCCTGCCGACAGCCCTTCCATGGTTGAGGGTGATTCTCGCCGGCTCAGTTGCGGACGAAGCCGATCACGCCGCTTACTCCGAGCTCGTCCGCGAAACCGACGTGCTGCACGATCTCCTCACGATGGCGGAGCAACGTTGCCAGGTGGTCGTCGTGGATACTCCGCCGGGACTCGGACCGATCACACGCAAAGTGCTGGGCCAGACCGAACACGTGATTGTGCCGCTGCAGTGCGAGCCACTCGCGCTCCAGACAACGCCACAGATTCTGCGCCTGATTCAGGACATCGTCGCGACCAACGAGCGGCTGACGCTCGACGGAATCCTCCTCACGATGTACGAGGCGAACAATCCGGCCAGCGATCGGGTAGTGGACTATGTGAGAAGGCACCTCCCCGCGAACATCGTGTTCGACGTCGTGATTCCCCGCACTTCGGCCACCGCCGACGCATTCGCCGCTGGTCAGCCGGTCGTGGTCAAGAGTCCCGCCGACGCCGCATCACAAGCCTACGTGAACCTCGCGACGCTACTTGCCGACCGGTTGGTATGAAAAGGTCGTCAGTGCCCGCGATATTGTTTGCGAGTTTTTTCGGCGTTGGTCTCCTCGCCATCGGGTGCACCGAGATCAGCAGCAGCTCGACAGCGGTGCTCTCTATTCAGTTCGACAGCCTGGGAGCACCGTCGGTCGTCGTTGGCGACACGTTACGAGATACGACCGGCGCCGTCGCGAGGCCGGTGGTCCACGTTTTCAACTTCAAGGGCAATGAGATCACTCCGGCGCCGGTTTACTTCCTGTCGCCGGACTCGGGCATCACCGTGGACAGTGCTACGGGGATAGTGGTTGCAGACAGCCTCCTCTCGACACCGGCGCGGATCGTCGCGACCGCTGGGACGCTGCAAGCGATACAAAAAGTCGACGTTACACTGCGTCCAGACCTCATTCAGGCGGTGAATGCCGTTGACAGCTTGCAGTATTCGCTGCTCGACACCACTGTCAACGTGTCGCCACTGCTGCAAGTAAAACTCACGCACGGCATCGCTCCGGACGACAGCGCTGTAAAGTCATGGATCGTGAGCTTCGCGATCATCGCGCAGAGCGATCCAAAGCTCGGTGAACTCGTGAACGATGCGGGAAGGGTGTCCGTCGTCGACACGACCGATGCAACCGGTATAGCGGGAAGAAAGATTCGTGTGCATCCTGTCTTCCTCAAGTCGACTGTTGATTCGATCGTGGTCAACGCCACCGCGAAGTATCGTGGAGTGCAGCTGAATGGCAGTCCGGTGCGGCTCGTCCTGCTGCTGAAGCCGCCCTTCTAAAACCAGATTCCGCTTTCGGGGGAGAGAGAATGGCGCTGATGCAAGCCAAAGGGGGACCGCGACCCGCTCCGGGCACGCTGAATCAGCTCTTTTTCGAAGCTGTCTCGAAGTACAATCGCTCCGATGCGCTGCAGGTAAAGACTGGCGGTACCTACCGGCCGATCTCGCACGCCGAGGTTGCCGACCGCGTGCGACATGCCGCGCGAGGCCTGTCTTCACTCGGCGTGAGACGGGGAGACCGTGTCGCGATTCTTTCGGAGAATCGGCCCGAATGGGCCGTCGCAGATTTCGCGTGCCTCACCATCGGCCTCACCGATGTGCCCATCTATCCGACTCTGCCGGCCGATCAGATCGCGTATATGCTCAAGGATTCGGGCGCCGTCGCGATCTTCGTCTCCACCAAGACGCAGGCTGAAAAGATCAGAGAAATCCGTTCGCAGCTACCGGCGCTCAAGACCGTGATAGGCTTCGACGACATACCCGGCCTCACCAACATGTCGATGGCCGAGCTGGAGAATCGCGGCACCCAGGGCGAGAACAAGGAGTCGATCACCACCTATCGTGAAGACGCTCTGACCGTTAAGCCAGACGATCTCGCGACGATCATCTACACCTCCGGCACGACAGGCGAGCCCAAAGGCGTCATGCTCACTCATGACAACATCTACGGGAATGTCGCGGCATCGCGGACCGCTATTCCCTTCGAGGGTCGCGATGTGGCACTGAGCTTCCTCCCCCTCTCCCACATCTTCGAGCGGATGGGTGGGCACTACCTGATGTTCGCCACGGGAACCTCGATCGCCTACGCGGAATCGATCGACACGGTGCCGGTCAACATGGAGGAAGTGCGGCCCACCCTGGTTCTGTCGGTGCCCCGACTCTACGAAAAGATGTTCGCGCGTGTTCTCGAGACGGCGCTCACCGGCGGATTCCTGAAGAAGAATATTTTTTTCTGGGCGCGCGGCGTCGCTGATCGCTGGGCCAATAAAAAGCTGGCCGGAAAAGAGCCGGGCAGACTGCTGGCGTCACAGTACGCGATCGCGCAGAAGCTCGTCTTCTCGAAGCTCAAGGCGCGAACCGGTGGCCGCCTCCGGTATTTCGTTTCCGGCGGAGCTCCGCTTTCGCCGGACATCAACAAATTCTTTTTCGCGGCCGGCCTGACGATCCTGGAGGGTTACGGACTGACCGAGACCTCCCCCGTAATTACGGTCAACACACCCGCGAACTTCCGCATTGGCACCGTCGGGAAGCCAGTGGACGGAGCCGAAGTGAAAATCGCGGATGACGGCGAGATCCTCACTCGCGGGCCATACGTCATGAAGGGCTATTACAACAAGCCCGACGCCACCCGCGAAGCAATCGATCCGGAAGGCTGGTTCCACACTGGCGACATCGGTGAGCTGAACGACGGATTCCTTGCAATCACGGATCGCAAGAAAGACCTCATCGTCACAGCCGGCGGCAAGAAGGTCGCGCCGCAGCCGCTCGAGAACAAAGTCAGGACCAACAAGTACGTCGCCCAGGCGGTGATGATCGGCGACAAGCGCAAATTCCCCGCGATGCTAATCGTGCCGAACTTCGATCAGCTGGAGAGGTGGGCGGCAAAGCGGAATATCATCTGGACAGACCGTGCGCAGCTACTCAGGATGCCGACGATCCAGGCCAAGATCGAAAAGGAAGTGAACGAGGAGCTGGCGGGCGCGGCTCACTTCGAGATGCCGAAGAAGATCGGGTTGGTCGAACACGATTTTTCGATCGAACGGGGCGAGCTTACGCCAACGCAGAAAGTGAAGCGCAAGGTGATCGACAAGAATTTCAAGGCCCTGATCGATTCCCTGTACGAAGATGCCGAGCGAAGCGGGTTCACCGACCAGCACGCGATAGCTTGATCACTTCCGGCGCCTTCTGCGCCACCCAGTAGTCCTCGTCCTGGGCAAGTACCGCCAGCCCGGATGGTGGAGGAATCTCGACTGGTGCGACGATCCTCCCTCCCGGGCGGACGGCCTTCACCGCTGATGCGACGGTTTCCGCCGGGAACGACGCATCGAGCGCAACCCCGAGCAGCGAAGCGGGAGCGACCGGAATCTCCGATCCGACGAGCAGAAGTCCGACGGTCTCCGATTCTTCAGCCCCAGCTTTTGGGTTGATCGCGAGCACACGCGCTTCCGTCATCACGCTCAGCTCCAGCGCGGCATCTGCCCACGCCCCGCCGAGCACGACGGTCGCACCAGGCTCGGTGACGTTCAGAAATGCTCCGGCGCGCGTGGCGAGTTCTTCCCGATCGTAAATCGCGGCCGGTCGTCCCCCCTTGCGCCGCGGCAATTCGAGGCCCGCGCTGAAATCAGCTATCCCGCTCCGGATTGGATACTCTGCCGAGCAGCTCGGGCACCCAAGCGTGCCTTCCATCACGAAACGATTGCTGACGGACTTGAACGAGGCGACCAGCCAGGTCTCTTCGTGCACGTTGATGCAGCGTAATAGGTCGAGGAGCTCTATGAACACAAACGATTTCAGTGGGAAGGGTAGAACAATGCAACTGAACGGGTGCCAGATTGTCAGTCGCACAGATGCCAGTTGTTAGTTCACTACGCCCCGACCTATCTCGTGGCATCAATCCAAAAGCAACTGCCTGCACCCTGAATGCAACCGAGGTAAGTCCGGGGGTCGTGAGCTAAACGCTGGCGGCTGGGCTACTGAGAATCTGGCACCCGTTCAGTTGCATTTTTCTACAGAACAAACCTACAATCAGCTGTGAGAAAGCCGCAGTTCATCGACATTCACCCTTTCCGGCTGGGTGAGCGCGAACATCACCGCACTCACGACGTCGTCCCGGTCGAGCATCGGCCGCTTCGAATGGGGATTGGCGACGGGATCGGTCACGGTCACCGAATTCCACATCTCCGTGTCCGTAGCTGCTGGCGAGATCAGCGACGCGCGGACTCCGGTGCCCCGAAGCTCCGCCCGCAGCACCTCGTGAATGGCGCGAAGGCCAAATTTGGCCGCCGAGTACGCGGCGTTGCCCGTGAAGATGGTTCGGTCCGATATCGAGCCGATGGTAACGATGTGTCCGCCTTTCCGTTTCTTCATGTCACCTAGAAACGCGCGGACGAAAAGAAATGGTCCGACGAGATTCGTATTGATCGTCTCGATGAACGTCTCGGCGGTCGTCTCCTCGACAACCGCGACGCTGAATATTCCGGCGTTGTTCACCAGAATGTCGGGAGCGCCGTTCAGCTCGCTGGCGATGCGCCTGGTCGCCTGGTCGACACTTCTGGGATCGCTGACATCGCATGTAACAGGTATCGACCCCGTGATGCGCGCCGCGTGCTCCTTGAGCTTCGCTTCACTCCTCGCTACCAGAGCCACCCGCACGCCCTGGCCGCCGAGCGCCTCGGCGATCGCGGCGCCAATTCCTCTGGAAGCGCCGGTTACGACAGCGGTTTTCCCGCCGAGTGAGGACACGCTTTAGTCGTGGCCGTTATGGGCGAGGCGGAGGAACTCGTCGCGCGTCTTCGGATCTTCGCGGAACG
>DASWBG010000064.1:0-4275 GCA_036390715.1 Gemmatimonadaceae bacterium | reverse complement strand
GAGGCGTGGGGCCATCTCCTTTCACTCAACGGCTCCGGTGCGATCAATGGCCTGGAGCTGGAGCACATCATCGAGCGGGCGCTCATGCAGTTCGAGGGGCGGATTGCGCTCGACGACCTGCGTGGACTGCTGGAAGGGACTGGCCTGGAAGATTCGTCCGGAAGCGGCGACAACATTACGGTGCACTAGAGATGGCGAAAGCCAAGACAGATAAAAAAACCACTGCGAGCAAGACCGCTGCGAAGGGGACTCGCGCGCCAAGCCGCACGGCGAAGATCGTCAGCGCGGCCAGCGCGACATCGAAGCCGACGCGGGCGAGAAAAACCGCAGCGAGGATCGTGGACGAGGAGGCTCACTCCGAGCCGGGCTCGACCTCGCTCGTGATCGTCGAGTCGCCGGCGAAGGCGAAGACGATCGGAAAGTATCTGGGGCGTGCCTACAAAGTGCGCGCGACGATCGGTCACGTGCGCGATCTGCCCGAGAAGAAGATGGGGATCGACATCGAAAACGGGTTCGAACCGGAGTATGTGACCATCCCGGGGAAAGAGAAGACCGTTGCCGACTTGAAGACCGCCGCGCGTGACTCGAGAGAAATCTTTCTCGCGACCGACCCGGACCGCGAGGGCGAAGCCATCGCGTGGCACGTCGCCCAACAGATAAAGACGAAGAATGGCGCGCCAATCAGCCGCGTTCTATTTCACGAGATCACGCGCGACGCCGTGATGTTGGCGATCGCCAACGCTGGCAAGATCGACGAGCGGAAAGTTGACGCACAGCAGGCGCGTCGAGTTCTCGATCGCCTCGTCGGATACAAGGCAAGCCCGGTGCTCTGGAAGACAGTGAAGAAGGGGATTTCAGCGGGGCGCGTGCAAACCGTCGCGCTGCGACTGCTGGTCGAAAGAGAGCGTGAGATCCGCGCGTTCAAGCCCGTCGAGTACTGGACCGTCGAGGCTCTGCTCGAGGAGGCCGGACAGCAGTTCACGGCGAAGCTCCATCTTCTGGATGGCAAGAAGCCGGTCATCAGCAACGAGGCGGAGGCGAACGCGATTGTCGATGCGCTCAAATCCCGGAAGACGTTCCAGGTCACCGAGGTCAAACGCCGCGAGCGGAGGAAGAACCCGGCGGCGCCGTTTACTACGAGCACGCTCCAGCAAGATGCAGCGAAGAAGCTGGGTTTCGGATCAAAGCGCACCATGCGTCTCGCCCAGGACCTGTACGAGGGAATCGAGGTTGGGGAAGAGGGCGCGGTAGGACTCATCACCTACATGCGCACCGACTCCACACGCGTGGCGGCGTCGGCGGCAGATCAGGCGCGCGACTACATCAAGTTGATGTACGGCCAGCAGTACCTGCCCGATGCACCGCGCCTCTACTCCGACGGCAAATCGAAAAACGCGCAGGATGCGCACGAGTCCGTTCGTCCGACCGATCCGACGCGCCGCCCCGAGCACGTTCGCAAGTACCTCAAGGAAGATCAGTACCGGCTCTACGAGCTTATCTGGCAGCGCTTCATGGCGTCGCAGATGACGCCGGCGATCTTCGATACGACCACGGTCGACTTCGATTTCGACCGGTTCCTGTTCAGAGCGACTGGCAGCGTCGTCAAGTTCGACGGGTACCAGCGTCTCTACAAGGAATCGCGCGAGGCGGAGGAGGGGAAAGCGCTCGAGGAAGAGCAGGGACTGCCCGTGGTGCAAAAAGGCGAAGATATTCCGGTCAAGGCGATCACGCCCTCGCAGCACTTCACCGAGCCGCCGCCACGGTATTCCGAGGCGAGTCTCGTCAAGGAGCTGGAGCGTCTCGGTATCGGTCGTCCGTCGACGTACGCATCGATCGTCTCGACGCTCGTCGATCGCCGCTACGCCCAGCTCGAGCAGCGGCGCTTTTTCCCCACCTTCCTCGGCGAACAGGTCGAGCGGGTGATGGTGAAGAGCTTCCCGGACGTGTTCAACGTCAGGTTCACGTCCCATATGGAAACCGATCTGGACAAGATCGAGGATGGAGATGTGAACTGGCGGAAGATGCTCAAGGATTTCTACGGGCCATTTGCGGAATCGGTCAAGAGTGCCGACATCGAGTCCCTCATCGGTGAAGCGCACGATTTGTCCATGCTCGAAACCGAGAGATGTCCAACGTGCGGCGGGAAACTCGTTCCCCGTGGGGGATTCTTCGGACCGTTCCTGGCGTGCGAGAACCATCCGAAGGATTGCAAATTCACGAGGCCTCTGCGTGGCGATCGCAAGGCGGCGCAGCCGACGGACGAGATCTGCCACGAGTGTGGCAGCCCGATGGTAATTCGCCACGGACGCTCGGGGGAATTCCTCGGCTGCAGCACGTTCCCCAAGTGCCGCGGCACGCGGTCGATGCCGACCGGCGTGAAATGTCCGAAAGACGGCGGCGACATCGCGGTGCGGAGATCGAAGAAGCGCGGCAAGGCTTTCTACGGCTGCTCCAACTACCCGAAGTGCGATTTCGTGGTGTGGGACAAGCCGGTGGCGGAGACATGCCCCGAGTGCGGCTACATCGGCGCGGAGTCGAAGTTCACGAAAGCGCGCGGCGAATACCGGCGGTGCATCAAATGCGCGAACGAGTGGGACGTCGCGCCCTCGCCTCCTGAAGCCGTGGCGGTGTGACCCAGCGAGTCACGGTGGTTGGAGGCGGCCTCGCCGGCTCGGAGGCGGCCTGGCAGCTCGCCACGCGCGGGTTCGAGGTATCGCTGCACGAAATGCGTCCGGTCACCACGACGCCGGCCCACAAGACCGACAGGCTCGCCGAGCTGGTTTGCTCCAACACGTTCAAGAGCACTGAGCTCACAAACGCGCACGGCTTGCTCAAGGCGGAGATGCGCCTGCTCGGCTCGCTGATTCTTGAAGCAGCCGACGCCGCGCGAGTCGCCGCCGGCAGCGCGCTCGCTGTCGATCGTGACGTGTTCGCGGCCACGGTAACCAAGCGCATCACGTCTGACGACCGGATCAGTGTCGCCCGCGAAGAAGTGACGACTATCACTGCTCCCTGTGTGATCGCCACGGGTCCGCTCACTTCCGAGAAGCTCGCGCAGGCCATCCGGGCGCGTCTGGGTATCGGGGCCCTGGCTTTTTACGACGCGATCGCGCCGATCATTGCCCGTGACTCGATCGATGACTCGCTCGTTTTTCGTGGCTCGCGTTACGGCAAGGAGACGATGGACGGCGCGGGTGATGACGGCGCTTATATCAATTGCCCGATGACACGTGAGCAGTATGATGCATTCCTCGATGCACTTGTTGCCGCGGATCAGTATCACGGACACGAGTTCGACGAAGTCCCCTACTTCGAGGGATGCATGCCGGTCGAGGTGATGGCGCAGCGCGGCCGCGACACGATGCGCTTCGGTCCACTCAAGCCGGTCGGACTGCGCGATCCGCGCACGGGACGCGAGGCGTACGCCGTAGTACAGCTTCGGCAGGAGGACCGTGCCGGCCGCATGTGGAATCTGGTCGGCTTTCAGACGCGGCTCCGCATCCCCGAGCAGCAGCGCGTTCTCAGAATGATCCCGGGTCTCGCCGAGGCGGAGTTTCTCCGCTACGGATCGATTCATCGCAACTCGTACCTCAACTCTCCCGAGGCGCTGAGTGCGCACCTGGCGGCGCGCGACGACCCGGCCGCGCTCTTTGCGGGCCAGATCACCGGCGTCGAAGGCTACACCGAGAGCTCGGCGACAGGATTGCTGGCAGGAATCAACCTGGCGCGAATTCTTTCCGGTGACGATCCAGTGATTCCGCCGCCGACGACGATGCTCGGCGCGCTCTATCGCTATATGAACGAAGCGGATCCGAAGCACTTCCAGCCGATGAACGCGAATTTCGGTCTGCTCGACGAGCTGCCGGAGCAAATCCGTGACAGAAAGCGGAAGCGGGAGATGTTCTCGGAGCGGGCGCTCGGCGACATGCAAGCGTGGATCGAAGCAAACAACATTCACAGCGCGCTGTCGGCCAGGATATGAGTGAGCCCCAGGCGGTCGAAGAGTTTCTGATCCATCTCGAAAAGGAGCGCGATGTCTCCCCCAACACACTCATCGCCTACCGCCGCGATCTCGAGGAATTCGTGTCGTTTCTCGGGCGCCACTACGGAGCGGAGGGATGGTCGTGGCAGGGTCTGGACCGGCTCACGATCCGTGGGTTTCTGGCGCATCTGACGCGCAAGAAGCTCAATAAGAGATCGATCGCCCGGAACCTCTCGGCCGTCAGAAGCTTCTACAAGTACCTGCATCGCAACGAGCAAGTCGAAGCCAATCCG
>DASWBG010000063.1:0-6574 GCA_036390715.1 Gemmatimonadaceae bacterium | reverse complement strand
TGACCCTTTGTGCGCTCTGGTTCCATCCACTCGTCTGGATGGCCGGCTCGCGCCTGGCCCTATACCGCGAGCTTTCCTGCGACGAATCGGTGTCACGGCGCGGCTACGCTGACGATCTCGTTTCCGCGCTGGCCAAGGTCGCGAATCCTGACGAGGCTTTGCTGCTGCAATCGACAGCGTCGTCGTTCATCGGCGAGCGTCTGACCTTCCTGACCGCACACCCGCCGCAAGGACTGCTTCGAGCGGTCAACACGCTTCTGGCGGTAATTTTCGCCGCTGTACTCCTGAGCAGCGCCCTCGGAAGCGTAACGCTGGCCTCCGAAAAATCAGCGGGATGCGTTCCTGCAGAAATTTCTGAGATTGACCTCGTCGAGCGCGCCGTCGATCTATCCACGCGTTAACGGACGTCCGCATGCGCAGGCTGATCGTCGCTCTCTCATGCGCCAGCCACGTTGCTGCTCAGTCGCCGGCTGCTGTCACTTTGCATTCACAAGGGTGGGGCGGCGACTTTACGCGGCGACATCACAGGAGCGCGGCGAGCATTGAGCGGCCGTGGTATGTCCATTCCAGCACGGATGTACCAGCCACACTTTCACTTTCCGTGCTTCCATTCCATGCACCCACACTTACACCGCTTCGAGCAGCCGCCGGACCTCACGTTCGAGCGCTCCGGCACACTGACCGGATCGATACGCCATCGCCACCACATCCGCGTCTGGCGCTGGTCGTATTGTCTCCCGCCACGGTGCACGCCGCTGTGGGTCGCGACCTGCAGCTACGACATGGGCGTGAAGTTTGTCGCGAAGCCCTACCTCGTCACGCACCGCATCGATCCGCAGATCGACCACGAACGCGAGTTTGTCGCGCAGACGCTCCGGTCAGCCTGTGCGAAAGACATTAATTCATCACAGTGACCGGACCAGCGCGCGGCAGGAACGCCGGCGGCGATGCCTTCACGACCGACGGACGTGCGCACGTGCTCGACGTCAGTACGCGTCATTGACGGCGCGTCTGCTGGTGCGAGCTGAAATCTGAGACTCGGATCAGCGATCGTTCTCAGTGATCCCCGGTTGCGCCGCATCCCCCAACACAGCGCGCGTCGCCATCCAACTGCATCGTGCGACCGCTCAGTGGCAGATAAGAGCGGATCTCCGGCAACAAGCTGATGAACTTTGCCGTTCGCGTGTCGGAGATCAGTTGCCCGTTGATCGTAGCGGGTTGTTCCGCGTGAGAAGGAATCACCGCCTTCGGACGAACGAGTTCCCTCATGGCGAACGCCGCCTCCTCGGGACCCATATTGTTCGTACCATCAATGTTAGCCACCACGAGATTTGGCCGATAAAGCTCACGAATCATCGCCATATCGCTGGTCGGACCTGTATCGCCGGTCAGATAGACTTTCAGACCATTCGTGAATGTGAGTACGTATCCGTTCGCCAGACCGTCGTAACCCGTCAACAGGTCCTGATCCATCTCGACGCCCAGCGTCGACGTGTACAACAACTTCGGATTGAACAGGCTGTCGCTGTGCAGCGCGGACACGATGTTGATCCGCACACCTGGAGTGCCGGCGGCACGAGTGACGACCCTGGTCGAACCGAATCCGAGGCCGGCTGCGCATGGCGAAGTGAGCGGGACCACCGTCTCATCGGGCCCTCGTCCTTCCACGTGCAGAGGAGGACAAGGCGGCGTCGGGTGGCCGCGAAGGTGTTCGATTTTTCGGCTCAGGAACTGGGCCATGCTCCCGTTGACGAATACCGCCGAGTTCTTCACCGCCGCGATTTCCGCTGCGGTGGTGTTGCCGTCAGCCGTCGTCAGCGGTTGATCGCCGCATGTGGCCGCGGGATCGTCCGGATTTTGCGTCAGTCTACGGTATCCGATGTGGTCAAAATGACTGTGGCTGACCAGGATCGCGTCCACAGCACCGAGCCGGAGATCGCCTCCGCCGGTCACGGTGACGCCGGGGTCATACAGAATGCGGACTCCCGTTGGATCTTCGAACAGCATTGCTCGATCACGGGCGCAATCGTCTCCCGTTCGCTGGCCGATCGGCGTGATCCTGACCGTATTGCTCGAGCGATCCGGATTGTCAGCGCCGGCCATGGGCATAGTGAGAGCCGCGGTGAATAACGCGATGATCCATCTGCTTCTTCGCATCACGCAATTCATCGGTCGCCTCCTGTTCGCGACAGCCACTCATTCATAAGAACTCGCAAGAGAAGCCTCAGCCTCACCTGTCGTTCGGTCAATGGAGCTGCCATAAAGTAACCATCGAGCGTCCGACGAGTCTGCGATGACATTCAGGAAAAGCACTCCATAGTCGGCGTCAGGCAGCGGAGCCTGGACGACTGACAGCGGCGGCACATTGATTGTGAATTGCGCGCTCGAGCGCTCGCCGTTGATTTGAACCGTGAACTGGTGCGGGAGAGCGGTCAGATTCACAATGCCGGTATTGGTGCGGAACTGCGCATCCTCTCGCGGCCCGGCCAGCACAGCGACATGGTGCGAGGCGAGCTGATTGGCGCGCGCCGCGGGAATCGACTGCGAAGCCGGCGCGCGGCCGTCGCCGAAGTCGCTCCAAACGATCGTCGACGCGTCGATCGATGCGTTTGTGTCGATGTTGCCGGAAGCATCGACCGCCCTAATGATCAATGAACCGAGCCCCGCTCGCGAGAAGGCCTGGCCAATATCGAGAAAGTCGACGGTACCACCGCCAGGATCGGAAGCGCCGGGGACCGTCAACGCGAACGAGGCGACGTCGCCATCGAATCCTCGAGGCAACCAGGTGATCCGAACGGTTTGCGCATTCGGACTCGCATTCGAGAGCATCAGCTCGGTCGAGAACTTCGTCCCGCCCGCGCCTTCAACGGTGCCGACGATCGGGACGACCAACGCCGCATTCTGCCGGGGCGAACCAGCGATCGCATCCACGATCTCCGGCAGCCGGAGGGAATCCTCGTCGATCGATGCCGGCGTGATGATCTGATCCGGAACGTCGTATCGGTACACGCCGGCAGCGGTCGCCGCAAGAAAATGCTTGCCACTCGAATCGGCGGCGAGCCGTTTCACACTGCCGAGGCTGGTTCCCTGGTCGAATCCAATCCAGGAATTGCCTCGATCGTCGCTTCGATAGATGTGGCCATCGTCGGTGCCGGCATAAAGGCTCGCACCGCGCATCACAAGGGTCGTGACATGCTTGTTCGATAACCCGACGGTTTTCCAGGTCACTCCGCTGTCGCTGCTCCTGATGCAACCAGTCGTTCGGCGCCCTCCGAAGAGCGTGGAACGATCGGCAGAGTCTATGGTGATCCCGGCTACATCCGTTTCGTCCCAGTTCACCACGCTCCACGACGCACCGGCGGTCGTCGTTTGGGCGATCAAGTCATGAGTTGCGAGAACCACGTCTGACGCGCTCGAGCGATCAATGGCAATCGATTCCGCGAAGAAGCCGTAGTAACCAAGAAAAAGACCGTTGTCGATCGAATGCCACGTATCGCCGCCATCTGCGCTTTTTTCCATGTTGTTCGCAAACACGGCGTAGAGTGTCTTCGGGTCTGAGGGCGCGATCGCGAGAACACTCGCGAAATTCGGCGTCACCTGCGTCCACGTTGCTCCGCGGTCGGATGTTCTTTGAAGCGAACCGGACGAAAGTGAGATGTACGCTGTATCGCCCGTGGCCGGACTGATGGCGACGCGTTTCACATTTGCAGCTGCATTGACGGCGATCCAGTGGTTCCCGCCATCATCCGTTCGAAAGACGCCCGCGTCCGTCGCGGCATACGCCGTCAAAGGGTCGGTGTCCGCAATCTCGACGTCCGAGGCGTTCGCTCCCGGCAGACCTGCATGGCTCGGCAGCCAGGCGGCATCTCCCCTGGAGATCGGATCGAAGGCCAGCGCTGTAATGTTGAGCGCTCCCAGGCTTCCGCGCAGGTACCAATGCTCACCACCGTCATCACTGGCAAAGACTCTGTCGGCGATCGAGAGATAAAGCGCTCGGTCTGTCACGGCGACAAAGTTTTGGATGGGCGAATTCGGCAGCCCGCGACTCGCCGGCCGCCAGCTCTGACCACCGTCGGTCGTTTTGTAAATTCCGGCGGCCGTCAAGGCAAAGGCCTCATTGGGGTCTTCGGGAACGGTATAGATCCGCTTGACAGCGCCGGCATCGGGCCCGGAGGTCGTCCAACGATTCGCTCCGCCCAGCAACGCCGCCGGAAGGAGCAGAAGTGCTGCGAGAATCCTCGACGATTTCAACGCGTCACCTCCTTTTTTGGTTCTCCCGATTTCGGCCCTGCGATCGAGCGCGTCAACCGTCTTGCTCTGGCTTTTCTCTGGAAAATTTCTGATTTGAAGGTGGTAGACTCGGCTCCTCGCAACGGAGCCCACATGCCCAACGCGTCGCCAGCCGAGCTGATCCGATTCGGCGCGTTCGAACTCGATTTGCGTGCCGGGGAACTGCGCAAAGACGGCGTCCGCATCAAGCTGCACAATCAGCCGTTCCAGGTTCTAACGCTCCTGATCGAGCGCGCCGGTCAGTTGGTGTCGCGCGAGGAGCTGCGGCAAAAGCTGTGGGGCTCCGAGACGTTCGTCGATTTCGACGTCGGCCTGAACTCGGCGATCAAGAAAGTGCGCGATGCGTTAGGCGACGCGGCGGAAGCTCCACGTTTCATCGAAACGGTGCCGCGCCGCGGCTATCGCTTCATCCGATTGCAAAGTTCGGAAACGGCTGCCCAAAGGCTGCCGCACATCGCGCGCTGGATCGTCGCCGCACTCGCGCTGATCGCTGTCGCCGGCGCGGCGCTGCTGATCGTCACGAATCAGCAACGGGCGATCGAGGCACCCCAGCCGATTCGGTCGCTTGCAATTCTTCCATTCGACACAACCGCCGCCGATCCTTCCGACCAGCACCTCGGCCTCGGTCTGCCCGATCTGCTCATCACACGTCTGAGCAACGTCCGCCATCTCATCGTGCGGCCGACGAGTGCCGTCCGCGGCTACGTGGGCCGTCAGGCCAATTCGCTCGACGCCGGCCGCAAGCTGAACGTCGACGCTGTGCTCGAAGGAAGCATCCGCACGACGCCCGACCGCGTTCGCGCGACCGTGCAGCTCCTGAGAGTGCGCGATCAGAAACCGCTGTGGGCCGGAGAGTTCGATCAGACGCGCTCTGATGTCTTCATCATCGAGGACAAGATTTCGGAGCAAGTCGCCGACGCGTTGATGATGCAGCTCAGCCCCAACGAACGCGTACTCCTCGCCAAGCGCTACACGACAAATCCAGAGGCTTATGACCTGTACCTGCAAGCGAAATATCGCGACGACCAAGTGATCCGCGAGGGTCGAGTTCGACCGAACGAGTCGGTCGCGTTGCTGCGAGAGGCAGTGCAAAAGGACCCGTCGTACGCGCTGGCGTGGGCCCGATTGGCGGAGTTGTACGGGGCCGCGGGAGCTTTCAACCAGATGCCGCCGCGATTCGCGTTCCAGGAAGCGAGAACCGCCGTGCAAAAAGCGCTGCAACTCGATGACGAACTTTCGGAAGCGCATTGCGCGGCGGGCATCATCAAGATGTATTGGGATTTGGATTACGCGGGAGCGGAGCGCGACTTTCAGCGCGCGCTCCAGCTGAATCCGCGCAATACCAAAACGTTGATGCATTACGGACGCCTCGTGCAATGTCTCGGTCGATTCGACGAGGCAATCGCGCTGCGCAAACGCGAGATCGAGATCGATCCGTCGAATCCAGGGATCCAAAGCCACCTGGCCGCCGCCTACCTCACTGCGCGAAAGGACGAGCTCGGGATCCAGCAGTGTCGTCTTGTGCTGCGGATGGATCCGAATTTCTCGTTTGCGTACACAAGCCTCGCGCGCATCTACGCGGTGCGCGGGGAGTACGACAAGGCGATCGCCAACGCTCGCGAGGCCGTGCGCACGGACAAAGAGGGCTTCGAGGGCCTGGCGCTCCTCGGCTACGTGCTCGGAATGGCGGGCAACAAAGCCGAGGCCACCGAGATTCTGCAGCGCCTCGAGGACGAGAAAGGCGTTCAGCCGTTCGATATCGCCGTGGTTCAACTGGGGCTCGGTCACAAGGAAGACGCGCTGCAGATCCTGGAAAAGGCGCTCGACGATCGGACGTACTTTCTTCGTTTGAAAACGGAGCCGATTTTCGAGCCGCTTCATTCCGATCCGCGATTCAAGGCGCTCTTGCACCGCGCCGGATTCGGGAGCCGGTGAAGCCCTGACGGAAGCCCTACGTGTCGCCAGGCAAGAGGACGACCACCACGCGGCCGGCCTCCCGTAGCACGCAACGAAACAGAACCTTCACAGACTTTCCTACGCAGCTTGTCGTAGCATCGCCGTGACACGTAGGAGATCACAAATGGATGCCGCGCACCAGCGTGCGCATCGCCGGGGAGCTACGCACAGCGCTTCACAATGCCGGCTCTTCCGGACGGCATTGACCGTTTGTTGACCAAAGACGAGCTCAATGCGGTTCTCATCCATGAGCTCACACATGCGAAACGGCGGGACAACCTGATCCGGCTGCTTCACGAAGTGACCCTTTGTGCGCTCTGGTTCCATC
>DASWBG010000062.1:0-5958 GCA_036390715.1 Gemmatimonadaceae bacterium | reverse complement strand
GCGCTGCTCGCGGCAAAACTGCTCGGACTGATGTTCGTGAGCCTGTTCGGCATTTTGATTCTGTCGAACGTCGTAACGGCTCTCTCGAGCTTCTTTCTGGCGAAGGATCTTGATCTTCTCGTGGCGGCGCCCGTTGACTGGTTGAGACTATATGGCGCCAAGCTGCTCGAGACGACGGGCCACTCGAGCTGGATGGTGGTCCTCGTCGCCACACCCGTTCTCACCGCCTACGGTATCATCTATAAGGGCGGCGTTCTCTATCCCATCGTAGCGATCGCCGCGGTGTTGCCATTCCTGTTCATTCCGGCCGCGATCGGGACCGCGATTACGCTCGTGCTCGTCAACATCTTTCCCGCACGGCGGACGCGCGACATTCTGAGCGTCATCGCCGTTCTCGCGGCGGCTGGAGTCGTGCTGTTATTCCGACTCGTCCGTCCCGAGAGACTGGCGCGCCCCGAAGGCTTCCGCTCGCTGGTGGAATTCATCTCGTTGCTGCGGACACCGACTTCCTCGTGGATGCCCAGCGAGTGGGTGGCACAGGGGATCATGACGTGGCTGAGGGGCGATCCGGAGATTCTGCACTTCTATCTGCTCTGGTCGACGGCGGCGGTCGTTGTGGTTTTCGGAGCCGTCCTTCACCGTTGGCTCTACGCCCGCGGCTTCAGCAAATCCCAGGAGAGCGGTGAGCGGTGGGTGCGTCAGGGGACGCTGGGACGCTTCGTGGCGCGTTTGCTCACACCATGGGGTGTGATGCGACGGGAGCTGGTTCTCAAGGAGATGCGTCTCTTCTTCCGCGACACGACGCAGTGGTCGCAGCTGATCCTGTTGACAGTGCTCGTCGTCGTCTACGTGTTCAACATCAAGTTCCTCCCATTGCGTGGCGAGGGCGTAACCTTCTTCCTCGCCAATGTGATCCCGTTCGTGAATCTCATTCTGGCGGGATTCGTTCTCGCTTCGATCGCGGCGAGATTCATTTTCCCGGGAATCAGTCTCGAGGGGCGGACGCTATGGCTTCTGCGGTCTAGCCCGCTCGAGATGCGTCAGCTCCTCTGGTCCAAGTTCTGGGTCGGAACGATTCCGCTCCTCGCACTCGCGCTCATCCTCGTTTTCGCGACCGACGTGCTGCTGGAGGTCAGCGGATTCATGATGGCCGTGTCGATCTTCACCATCACGATGATGACTTTCGCGATCGCCGGTCTCGCGCTCGGCTTCGGCGCGCTTTATCCGAAATTCAATACCGAGAATGCCGCACAGATTCCGACATCGTTCGGCGGATTGGTGTTGATGATGGCATCGGTGGTCCTGATCGGCGTGGTAATCATCCTCGAGGCGCGGCCGGTCTATCAGTTCGTTGGCGCGCGGCTCTTGCACGCGGATCCGGATCCGTCGGCGCTGTGGCTTGGCTTTGGCGGGGCGACCCTGATCTGCCTGGCGACCACGTTCGTTCCGATCCGGATCGCCGTAAAGCGGATGAAGGAGCTGGAGCGGTAGCTACTCCCGGGTCTTGTCCCGCAGGAATCCGATCGCCTCGGTCGGGGTCCTGAAAATCTTCTTCGCCAACGTCCCGTCCTCATACCGCACCTCGACCGCGACGCTGAGGGGAACCTGCGTGTCCTGGGGCCGCAGACCGATGTCGATGTCCAGTGCCGCGGCGACGCCCTCACCCTGAAGAAGCCGCACGATCTCGCGGCGTAGCGTTGGCTCGGTCAGTCCGGCAGCGGTAAGTGCCTGCGCCGCGATTCCCTGGCGCTCTCGAATGAGACCGAGAAGAAGATGCTGGGTCCCGACGTACCCATCGCCGAATTCGTGGGCCACCGCGATGGCCTGGTCAAGAACGATTCTCGCCCGCGGCGTGTAGGGCAGATCCGGCAGGCGCGTCAACGCGCTCGGCTGACCGTTCTGGATCACCTGCTCGACAGCGCTCTGGATCTCGAGGGGCTTGGCGCCAAGGTTCTCGAGAACGTCCATCACCAACGCGTCATCTTCCTCGAGGAGGCCGAGCATGAGGTGCTCGGTTCCTACGTACTCGTGGTTGCGTCGATGCGCTTCCTCTCGCGCCTTGATCAACGCGCCGCGTACCCTGCTGGTGAAATCGTAGCCGGCCAGAAAAGCCTCCTCGTCGAGCCGAAAGATTCTGATTTGGCGGCGATACCGCAACCCCGAGCCGGCATTCAACTGCAACTTACGACTACCGGCCAAGGGCTGTCGGCGGACCGGCCGGGCGCTGCGGGCGAGGGCCAGTGCGGTCTGGCGCAATTAGGTTTGTGGGGATCGATTTCGAACGAAGCGAGAAGAGGGGGATGACCCGGTGAACCTCACGCAACGAGAGACCGAAGCACTCGACGTCCTCTGTGACACCTTCGTTCCCTCTCTCGCGTTCACGAAGGATGAAGATCCCGCTCTTTTCAGCATGTCGGCGGCAGATCTCGGAGTCAGTGGGCGGGTGGCCGAGGCGCTCGACAGGATCGAGCCGGCCAAGCGCGAGGCGTTCCGGCTCTTTCTGAGACTCCTCGAGAATCCCCTTTTCATCGCCACCGTATCGGCGAATGCCACCAGATTTTCGCGGCTATCGCTGTCTGCGCGCGAGCGGGTGTTGCAGCGGTTGGCGCGCAGCCTCGTGCCGCAGCTACGCTCAGCCTACCAGGGGGCGCGGAGTCTGGTGATGCTGCACACCTACGCCGCGAATGGAACTCCGGAGTCCGACGCTATCCTCGCCGCAATCGGCTACGAGCCGGAGCGAAATCAAAAGGCTACCGCCCCGCGGATTCCTATCTCCAGGATCGGAGCGGAAGCGAAGATCGAATGCGATGTGTGCGTCATCGGCACCGGCGCGGCCGGCAGCGTCGTGGCGGCGGAGCTCGCCGCGAATGGGCAGAACGTGATGGTGGTCGAAGCTGGCGGCGGGTGGAGCGGCGGCGACTTCGATCAGCACGAGCTCGTGGGAATGCAGCAGCTTTTCCGCGAAGGCGGACTCGCGGGGACCCGCGATTTGAGCATGTCTCTCCTGGCGGGCACCTCGATTGGTGGCGGCACGACGGTCAATTGGCAATCGTGCTTTCGAACTCCCGACGACGTGCGTGAGGAATGGGCCGAGCTGTCCGGCTGTGCCTTCTTCACTTCGGATTCGTTCAGCGGGTCGCTCGACGCGGTGTGGCACCGGATCGGAGCGTCAACCGACGAGAGCGAGATCAACGAGAACAACGCCGCCATCTCTCGCGGCGCGAAATCGCTCGGCTACAGCTCGAACCTCATCTCACGGAACTCACTCGGCTGCGATGCCACGCAGTGCGGGAACTGCATGTTCGGCTGCAGAGTGGGCGGGAAACAAAGCGCGGCGACGACGTACCTTATGGATGCGATTCGCGCGGGAGCTCAAGTCATCGCGCCATACACCGCGCGGAAGCTCCAGCAAAGCAAGGGGAAAGTGACGGGCGTCGAAGGTACGTACGCCGATTCGCAGGGGGAGTCGAGGGCGGTCACGATCGTCGCGCCACGCGTGGTGCTCGCCGCCGGAGCGCTCGAGACACCAGCCTTGTTGATGCGATCGGGACTCAAGTCTCTCCATCTGGGACAGCATCTTTTCCTTCACCCGACTGTCGCGGTCACGGGGCTTTACCCAACGCCGATTGATCCGTGGAAGGGACCGCCTCAAACGATCGTGTGCGACGAGTTCACCAACATCTCCGAGGGCTACGGATACCGGATCGAGGCTGCGCCCGGGCATCCTGGATTGCTGTCAGTCGGAGTTCCGTGGGCGGGCGCCCGCGATCACCGGCGTGAGATGCAGAAAATTCGATTCGCGGCGCCATTCATCGTGCTCACGCGAGACTCCAACGCCGGTCAGGTGCGCATCACGAGCGCGGGTCAACCCTATTTCGACTACAGGCTGGGGAAGGAGGAACGCAAGCTGATCAAACACGGAATGGCGACCGTCGCGCGGATTCACCATGCCGCGGGTGCGGAGCGCATCATCACGCTGCACACAGAGCGACTGACGTGGGATCGCGAAGCAGCAGGCGCATCGATCGACAAATTCTGTCGGCAGATCGCCGCGGCGCCGACCTCGCCCAACCGGTTGCCGTTGTTCAGCGCCCACCAGATGGGGACGTGCCGCCTCGGCGCCGACCGCGCGTCAGCCGTGTGCGATGCCCACGGTGCTGTGTTCGGCCTGAGCGGGGCTTACGTCGCGGATGCCAGCCTTTTTCCGGCTTCCTCGGGAGTGAATCCCATGGTTACCATCATGGCGCTCGCGCGGCACATCGCTAGAGGAATGATCCGCTAGCTGTTACTTGACGCGAGCCTTCTCGAGGTGCGCTGTCGTCCCATCACGTACCGCGAGGTACACGACGCCACCCTCTCCGAAGCCGACTAGAACTCGATTCGCCGGTAGCTGTACCCGGTCGATCAGCTCGCCCTTACGATTGATGACGTTGTAGACCGGGCGGGCCGCCACATTCTGACTGGTTCTGACCCAGAGATTTCCGTCGGCGTCGGCGCGAGTCGATCCCGGCAGGAATGCCGGCTTGTAATCCGGCAGCTCGCTCGGCGAGATCATGGTGAGAGGGGGCAGCGGTCCGCCCGCGCCTCCAGGCCCGACGGCAGTCACGCTCGTGTTCCCTCCGGACGTGACTGTCATCGTTCCGGACTGAGCGTTCGGCGCAGGTGCTGGCGTGGGTCCTGAGCGCGGCGCATCCCCTCCGGCTCCATCGCGTCGACCGGCAGAACCGGCACCACCGGCTTCGGGGCCTCGAAGCATGATTTGTGAAGCGCCAGTTTGCCCGAACTGCCCGCTCGCACGCGCTTTCTCGATTGCGACTTTCGCGGAGTCAATAAACGCGACCTTGCCCTCATCGGTGAGACGCTCCCACTGGAATGGGATCTTTGGCGACGATGTCGTCGTTCCATCGGGATTGAGGAAGTCCACGTGATAATCTTTCGTTCGCACGAGCGCAATTGTACCGTCTGCCAGCAGCGCCCAATCGTCACCCTGCGGCAGCGGATTCGTCGTCGAAGTGACACGAACTCCGCCATCGGGCGACTGCGTGACATTCAGATTGAACTTTGGCGTCTTGAAAAAAGTCACCGTGTCGACCTTACGCGTCGCCAGATCGAAGCGGACGAGCGCCGCGGAATCGGGGAAAGTTGGGAATTGCGGAAGCCGGTTCGCGGAGCCAGGCGCGGGGCGGAACGCGGCGAAATTCGGTGGTGCACGGTAGACGAGTCTGCCCTTCGGATCGAATCCGGGATTACCGAACGGTCCCCCAATAAGAAACCCAACATCTTGTGCGCGCGGAGCCGACATCACCCGCGCGATTTTCCCGTTCGGATCTATCAGCAGCATCGAGAGCGACGCTGGATCGACGAACAACGTCGAATCGCCGCGATAGGCGATGAGTCCGCCCGGCTGTACGCCATATGCGTTTGCGGTCGCACTGGTGGTGTCCGCGATCACGGTCATCGTCGAAAGCGAAGAATCGAACATCACGACCCGCCTGCCGACGATGTCGTTCACGAGAATGCGTCCGTCGGCCAGGTGCCGCACTGTCGTGACCGAGCCAAGCGGTTCCTTTGCAACCGCGGTGACGGGGCCGAGCTGGCGAATTGGTGGGAGAGATTGCGCGAGGCACGGCGGGATTGCTGCCGCGAGTACAATCACTGTGAGGCCGAGCGTGGCTTTCTTCATGGTTTATTCCGTTGAGTGCCGCTGTTGCAATGGCGCGGCTCCGAATGGTCGGAGCGCAGTGATGCGAGTGGGATCGAGTTTGAGCATAGGCATCGGGATCGGCCCGATTAGTTCCGAATGATGATCACGTTTGTTCCGCCTCCACCGCCCTCTGTGCGGATCGCTCCCCCCGCTCCTATGAAGCCCCCAGGGAACATCATCGGGCCGTTGCCAGCACCAGCGGTTCCGGAGCGAATCGAAGCGAGATACCGGGTATCGAGATAGCTCGCGATGAA
>DASWBG010000061.1:0-5073 GCA_036390715.1 Gemmatimonadaceae bacterium | reverse complement strand
GAGTATCACGACGCCTAGCGACACTCGGGAACCAGCGGCGTCAGTGCGTGGCGCGAGCCCCGACCGGAGCAAGCTGTATTAGCGTCCCTGCATTCAGGTCGATCACATAAGCGGTCCGGTCTGGTTCCAATTCCTGGAGGTGCACGTTTTCGCTTCCAAGATCGTGGACGAGCCACGTACGAGCGTGAGCCTGATCCGCGTCGTTGGTGACCATTGTGTGCGGTGCTACCCGCTCATCCCGAATGAACATGAGATTGCGAGGAGTTGGAAGGCGGGATGCGACATCCCATAACGCCAGCCGAGGCGCCGCGCTGCTGTCGCGTCTGCCGCGCTCCGTACGAATAATCGGCAGAGATCCTATGAACAACACGATCGCGAGCACGAGTGCGACCAGGCTCGCTGACGTGCCGGCACCTTCGCCACGTCGCATCTTCCGCGTGATCCAGGTCATCGCGAATGCGAAGCCCAGACCCGTGATTATCGCCACTACAGGAAGCGCTTCCATGTAATAGATCGTCCACGAGCTCGGGTGCGCATATGATAGATATGCCAGGTACAGGAAGAGAGCGGTAATTCCTCCAACCGCAACAGCGGGTGAGAGAGCGATCAGGCCGAGTACGAAAAAGCCGACCAACCCCATCCGCCATCGAGCGAAGACATCACGTTGCAGGGCAACGAGTCGGAGCGCCGCATCGTACGGCAGGCTCTCGGCAGTGTGACGCTCGTGCAGCGCCATGAATCCCTGCATCTCTGGCACCTGGCTCGCCGGCAAAGCGCCTAGCGGTCGGGTGGTGTCCAGACCAAACCCCATCGCGTCCCACGGCATGTACGTCCTCGTGTACAGACGTTGTGGAGTCTGCGTCCATTGCCCTGTCGTGAATTTACTCCAGATGGGAACGATGCAGAGCACAGCTGCGCCAACCAGCAGTGCGTACCGTATCTCCATCAGGAGGCCGCGTTTCCGCGCCGACCACACCACCACCGTGATTGCGGGAACGGCGAAGACAAGCCCAGTGAGTGGCCGAGTGATGAGACCCCAGGCGATGCATACGCTCAGCAGTATCAACGTGCTTCGCCGCGGCCGGACGTACCAGTCGTAGAGCGCCCACCATCCGAGCAGCCACAAAAAAACCGTCGTCACCTCCGAGAAATAGGAGGGCAGAAAACGGAGATTGGACCGCGACGTTATCCAGATCGCCCACACCAGCAATGCGACCCATCCATTCGCTAATCGCCGGCTCAGGGCGACGATCAATAAACCGGATCCAAAAATGAGGAGTAGCGGAACGAGTGGCGGGAAACCGACGATGATTCCCGGTACGAGCAGGAGGCTGTGCCCGGGAAAGTACTTCGACGCGGTGAAAGGCGTCACGAAGACATGCGCCTGCTCGAAGAATTCGGGCAGCGGACGCGAGGCGAGCGACCACTTTCCCTGCGCAAATATCTCGGCTTGGAGCAGATAGGCCGATTCATCCGCGATGTTCTGGATGAAATGGGAGCCATTCCATACCCACGCCATCAGCACCGCGGATATCAGTCCGCATACGGCTGGCAACCAACGGGACGCCAGCGTTGCATCCGCAAATTCGGACACACGTGCGACGGTTGGGTTCTGCTCGTAACGAACGACGAAAGCCGCCGCGATGAGCGGAATCAGAAATACGCTGATCGTATCGACCATCAGGCTCGCCGGGGAGCTTGAATCATCTGCCAGCCGCGGTGAGCACACCTGTCGGCTCCAACACCGCGATAAAGTGCAAATCCCTCTCGAAGATCAGCGACAGTGGTAATGGATAAAGATGAAGTTGGCGAAGAATCGACGCTGGTCGAATGCCGCATCGATCCCAGGCGCTTCTCCATTCGGCTTCGGACCAGTAGCTGAACGGCAATCGAACACCGTGTCGCGAATTTCCGACCCAATCCATCGCTCGCAGGATCAGCTCGGAAGGAAGCCCGTGACGGAGGTGATCCTTGATCACGAACGATCCCCGAGCCACTCGCTTCATCTCCTGCATTAGCCCCTCGGCATCGTCTGCATGATGAAAAACGTCAATTGCCATCGCGACGTCGAATTCCCCAGCGGCAAACGGCAGGCGCGATCCGTCATATTGACGGACGGGGATCGGCGTGTTTGGCCGAACCAGTACATCGACTCCTTCAATTCGGAGGTCAGGCCGCAGATCGAGCAGTGCCTGGTCCAGCAAGCCATCTCCGCATCCGACATCGAGGACACGCGCTGATTTTGGTAGCAGCGGAGCGATTGCCGATGCTAGCGCCGTGACTCTGCGATGAAGGATGCCTCTGTCATGCAAATAGCCGACGGCGTTCCCGAACAGGCCCACTCAACGCCTTCGCATGCCAAGCAGGCTCAGGAAAAAGCTGGCGAGAATCGTCTCGAATCCGAGCGCCACCAGCGTAACGCCTGGAATTACCCACCGCATTGTGACGGCGTATTGCAAATCTCCAAATCCCGTCGCGCGCCAGATGGCGAGTGCATCGAAGAGAAAATAGGCGCCGACAACCATTGCCACTGCTCCAACGGCCAGCCCCGTCTCGAGCTTGATCACGCGAAAGGCGCGCGTCAGGATCGGATCCGGAGGCAACAAGTCCTCGCTGATCGCGAACACCTTCGTGAGCACAGCGAAGACTATGGATTGATACCCGCAGATGACGGCGAGACTCGCGAAAAGAAGCGTGTGAACATCGAAGTGAATTCCGCGGACTCGAATACCAGGAAGCCCAATCGCATATCCGGCTATCCCCAGAGCAATCAGCGCCAACCCGGGAATCAGGAAAAGCCAACGCGGACTGTACAGCAGGAAAAAGCGGAGCGTGCGCCACCCATCCCGAAATGTCCGCAAGTGCGGAGGGTGAGCGAGTCTTCCGTCCGGATACAGGGTGATCGGGACCTCTGCGATCCGTGCCCCGTAGAGACTGCCCTTGATGATCATCTCGGTCGCGAATTCCATCCCGATGCAACGCTGTCTCAGACCTGTATAGAATTCCTTCGTAAATCCGCGGAGACCGCAATAAACATCGTTGACTTGAACGTTGAACCAATGACGTGCGAGCGATGAGAACATCGGGTTTCCCCACCATCGGTGGAGGCCGGGCATTGCGCCGGGCATTACAGTTCCGCCCCCCGCTGGAAGGCGGCAGCCCTGCACCATGTCGTAACCCTCACGCAGCTTCTCGAGAAACTTCGGAACTTCACCGAAGTCGTAGCTGTCATCGGCGTCGCCCATAAGGATGTAGCGGCCGTGCGCCGCCTCGATGCCACCCATGAGGGCGCTCCCGTAGCCCCGCATCTTCACAGGCACGACCCGCGCGCCGAGAGATTCGGCAATTTGCTGCGAACCGTCGGTGGAGCCGTTGTCGGCGACGATGATCTCCGCGCTTATCCCATGCGCGTCGATCGCCGCCAGCGCCTTGGTGATGCACACCGCGAGCGTGTCCGCCTCGTTCAGACACGGCATCACTATGGATATCTCCACGGTGTCCGGCGCTCCTGCGAACTTGACCGGCCCGCTCCTCACGGTCGCCGCTGAGCCGGCCACTACCCTACCGCGCGCTTCATGAAAAACTTCATTCCCAGTCCCCAGAAAAACGCCGTGATCAGAATGAGCGCGACTACCACCACCGGCAGCGCCATGTGCGGCGCCGCCGGCGTCAGAGCTGCGCGCATCCCCTCTGCTACATAGACGAGCGGATTGATCAGAACGGCATACTTCATCACTGGCACGACGCTCAGCCCCTGCCACGGATAATAGGCGCACCCGAAAAAAATCATCGGCGCCAGAATGACGCCGAACATCAAGCCGATCTGTTGCGCCTGGATTGCGGTGCCAAGAAATAGACCGAGCGAAGAAAAGGCCGCCGCGCCGAGCACTGTGATCAGAAGCACGTCACCGACATGTCCGAACGTGAGATTGGGAATCGGTCCCATGATGAGACGAGCCACCGGTAATACGAACAGCGCCGATACCACACCCTGCAGCACACCCGAGACGATCTTCTCCGCCGCTACGAGCCAGATCGGAACCGGCGCCAGCAGTCTGTCCTCGATCTCCTTCGTCCAGCCGAAGTCCTGAACCATCGGCAGGGCGACAGACTGAATGCTCGAGAAGGTGAGGCTGATCGCCAGCACTCCCGGCAAGAGCGCGGTGGTGTAGCCTCGGCCCATGAATCCCATCCTGGGCAGCAGATACCCAAACACGATCACGAACATGAGCGGCTGCATCGTCGTGCGCAGCAGAAAGAACGGCAGCTCGCGACGAGCGACTCGCACGTCACGTCGCAGCAATGCGAAGAACACTGATGACGCCCGAACTTCCGGGCGAGTTCCGTTCAAGGCAATCGCGGTCATCCGAGCTTCCTTCCGGTCAGCGACACGAACAACGTTTCCAGACTGGGCTGCAGCAACCGAATGTCCGTAACCGTTCGGCCCGTGGATTCCGCGATTTCGATCAGCGCGGGCAGAACCTGTCCGCCGCGATCGCTATGGGCGCGCAGCAGTCCATCCTGGGCTTCCACTCTGCTTATGCCCGCCATCGTCTCTGCCAGCTCCGCCGCCGGCATCGCGTCACCGTCCAGCACCAGTTCGAGCAGCGTACCGCCAGGTGCCTTGGCCTTGAGCACCCGTGGTGTGTCGAGAGCGAGAAGATGGCCGCGATCGATGATTGCGAGGCGATCGCAGAGTCTGTCGGCCTCATCCATGTAATGTGTCGTCATCACGATGGTGCGTCCGCGACTATGCAAGTCGCGAAGGATCTCCCACAGACCGAGCCTCGCTTGCGGATCGAGCCCCACTGTCGGCTCGTCGAGGAAGAGAATATCCGGCTCGTGCATCAGCGCCCGCACAATCATGAGGCGCTGCTGCTGACCCCCGGAGAGCTCCGACATCTTCGACGACGCTTTCTCGGAGAGCCCCAGGCGCTCGAGCAGCTCCTGCGCCCGTTTCGTCGCGACGTCGAAGTGTATGCCGAAGTACGCCGCGTGGAACTGGAGGTTCTCCATCACATTGAGACTCAGGTCGGCGTTCGGGCGCTGGGGGACAACCCCGATTGTCTGGCG
>DASWBG010000060.1:0-1792 GCA_036390715.1 Gemmatimonadaceae bacterium | reverse complement strand
GTGAATATTGATGCTGCTGGTATTCATTTACATCTCCTGTTGTTGTTGTACTCAATGATCATTACAGACCTGCGTGTATCAGACTGGAACCATCTCTCTGTTGAGGGTTTGGGGTTGAGGTGGAGAACGCTCCGCCGGCTCGCCGCCGGTCGAGCGTCGGATGACGAGCTTTGTCGACACGCGCTCGCGACGCCGTGCGTGGTCGTTCTTGTGCATGATGCCGTGGAGAAGGAGTTCCACCGCCTTCGCACCGAGCTCGCAGATGGGGACGTGCACTGACGAGAGGGGCGGATCCATGTAGCGCGCCAGCGGAATGTCGTCGAACCCAGCCACCGCCATTTCTTCCGGGACCGCCATGCCCGACTGGCGAAGGGCACTCAGCGCACCGATCGCCATTGAATCGTTCGCCGCAAAAATCGCCGTCGGACGATTCTTAAGCGCTAGGAGCTTGAGCGCCGCTGTGTAGCCCGCCGCCTCCGTGAAATCTCCTTCACGCTCGAGCGAAGGATCGGGTGTGATCCCGGCTTCGCGCAGCGCCATGCGGTAGCCGCGAAATCTCTCCGCCGCGTCGTAGTTGCGCGCTGAGCCTTTGATGATCGCGATCCGCTTGTGCCCGAGCGAGGTGAGGTGCGCCACCATTTCTCTGGCGCCGCGACAGTTCTGGATCGTGAGCGAATCGATCCCGTTTCCCCTCGGTACCGAACACAACAACACCACCGGAATGGTGCTCGGCAGATTCAGCAGCGACTTGGCGTCGAGATCTGGAGACATCACGACGACGCCGTCGACGCGCCCGCGCATCGCCCGTATCGCGGTCTCGATGCCGTGCCTGTCAGCGTACGCCCGGGATATCAGCAGATGAAATCCGTTCCGCTGGGCGGTGTCGTCCATGCCGCGAATGACTTCGGAGAAGAATTCTCCATAGAGGTCGGGGAGAAGAACGCCAAGGGTCTCGGTCCGGCTCGTGATGAGACTACGCGCTCCGCTGTGAGGGACGTAGCGCATGCGTCCGGCGACTTCACGAATCAACCGCTTTGTCTCGTCGCTAACGGGTCCGCTCGCGTTTAGAACTCTCGAGACTGTGGCGACGGACATCTTTGCTTCACGCGCGACATCCTTGATCGTGACCATTCTCCTCGCAACAGTGGGCCCTGCCCGGATCACTGGTATCCGAGTGGGGTGGACGGGAGGGGAAGCTGAGCTGCCTGGTCGATCTCTACGGCCGAAATATGTAATCGTTTACACAGAGGGCGCCAGACCCCACTGACGAATAGTGCCAGATCAGCTCGCAGCGTCACATTGGCCGTCGCCTGCCCTTCCCCCATCCTGCTGAGCCATTGAACTTTCGCGGGTGACAATCCCAAAGTTCATTCGATTCGGTGCGCTGGCTGCGTCACTCGGCGTCGCTCTGTCTGCGTGCCGCGAAGTTGCGCCCGCGTTTGGTCCCAACATTCCTTTCGCGCGGCAGAACGCGGAAGAATTCTTCTATTCCGTCGGCTCGCGCTTCACGAATATCCAGCGCCCACCGAGGATACTCCGCGCACGGGCACAGTTCGGACACTACGCGCTGACGCCATCGGGCGTCTACAACGATACGAGCGTCTGGCTCACGATCGGCCCCGACAGCGCGCGGCTCTTCGGCGATGAGGGAGTGTTCTCCGTCGATCGCTACATCGTGACCGCCAAGCTCGCGACCGACCCGCCCGACGCGCTCACCGAATCACGCGAAATCGTGCGGCTCAGAAAGCTGACCGACAACGAGTACGAGTGGTTCACCAACGTCGAAGTCGCC
>DASWBG010000059.1:0-2496 GCA_036390715.1 Gemmatimonadaceae bacterium | reverse complement strand
GCCGAGTCGAGAAGAGCCGCGCCTTCATAGTCGGGGCCGGTTATGTCGGAGCTGGGCGTGAAATCGAGGCGGATAACGCGTGTGCCCTGGTACCACTGAACTCCGCGGGCGACAAAGCAGTGGTGTTCCCAGAATACCGAGTCGGCGAGTGTGGATAGAAAGAGGAGCGGAACGGTGAAATTGCCGCGCTGGTATTCGATAACGTCGCCCGGCTTATACGACGGCTCCCAGTTTTCAGACCGGAACTTCTCCCTGGTCGCGACGATGCGGCCGATATCTCCGTGCGGGGGAACCGCTGCAGTTCGCCGCTGGACAGTCGCCTCGAACGGATAGTGTCGCCGGAACTGGTCGTACTTCTCCGCCCCCTGCTTGAGCTGATCGAGCACGGCCAGTGACAGATCGAGCGAGGCAGAATCGGCGGCGGTGGAACAGTGACTTATCGCTTTGACCGGGGAGATCACGTACGCCACTTTGTTCATCGCGAACGTGGCGGAAACTATGTTGGTTGCCGCTTGTCGGAATGTCCGTTGCTGGGGCTGATACCCAACCTCCCGCACCCGCAGGCGCAGCTGACCATCGCTCGGCCACATGAGTCGTGCTTGTCCGTCCTCGTCGGTGAACCTGTGCTGTCCGGTGCTGAGATCGATCACGTCGGCGTTGACGAGCGGATAGTGCGCGCCGGAATCGATCACCGTTACGACAAGGATCGAGGGTTGGCGACGATATGCCGCCTGCAGAGATAGTGGTGACAAGCCGGCGAGCGAAATCGCGGCCGCAAGGCCGAAAAGCGCGACCTTCGCATAACACAGTCTATCGCATTTGGCGCTGGCGCTAAAGGAAGAATCGTCGCAGTCTTCATAGACCGTCGAGAACAAACTGGGAGGACACCAATGTCAGGCAGACATCTTTATCTGATTGCAATCGCGGCCATTTTCGGCTGCAGCTCTGGGGGCGGTACATCCGGCAACCCACCGGTACTATTGGGGGGGTCTCGGACGGCGAGGATCCTGAGTGGGGATGAAATCGCTGCTGCCCACGCCGACGTCAGCACTGCGTATGACGCCGTATCACGGCTGCGTCCGAACTGGCTTGCCGTGCATGGGGTGCCATCGACTAGCAATGGGTCAGTAGCTTCGACCGCGGTTGTATTCGTCGATGGGGAGCCGTACGGCGACCTCAGCTCGCTTCGTACCATCCCGGCCTATCATGTAGGCGATATCCACTATTACGACGTCACCGAGGCCGGGGCCAGATTCGGAATACGGGGCGGAAGTAGTGGAGTGATTGAAGTCAGGATGAAGAGCCCGTCGAGCTCGTAATCCTGCACTTTCCGGGAAGCAATGACGACTACTAAGAACGTTTCGCGGCGCGCCGCGACGGCGAAGCGCGCCAGCACATTCACCGAGTCGGTGATCCGCGAGATGACGCGCATCTCGAATCAGTACGGCGCGATCAATCTCGCGCAGGGAATGCCCGATTTCCCGATGCCGGGGCCGATGAAGGACGCGGCGTGCGCGGCGATCCACGGTGACATCAATCAATACGCGATCACGTGGGGCAGTCCGGCGCTGAGGCTGGCGATCGCCGAGAAGTACCGGAGCTGGTACGGGATGAATGTGGATCCGGAGCAGGAGATCACGGTGTGTTGCGGGGCGACGGAGGCGATGGCCTCCGTTTTTCTGGCCCTGATCGACCCTGATGATGAAGTGATCGTGTTCGAGCCGTTTTACGAGAACTATGGCCCGGACGCGATCCTCGCCGGGGCGAAGCCGGTGTTCGTGCCGCTTGAGGCGCCGGACTGGAAGTTCGATCCGGACAAGCTGCGCGCGGCCTTTTCAAATAAGACTCGAGCGATTGTCGTGAACACTCCGCACAATCCAACCGGCAGAGTTTTTACGCGGGAAGAGATCTCGCTGATCGCGGAGCTGTGTCAGAAGTGGGATGTGATCGCGATCACGGACGAGATCTACGAGCACATTCGTTACGCGGGCGGACACCATGTCCTGGCGACCTGGCCGGGGATGCGGGAGCGCACCGTCACGATCTCCGGACTCTCGAAGACTTTTAGTTGCACCGGGTGGAGGCTCGGGTATGCGATCGCTCCGCCTGAGTTCTCGTCACCGATTCGGAAGGTGCACGATTTCCTGACAGTGGGTGCTCCGGCGCCATTGCAGGCTGCGGGTGCGATCGGGATGGCGTTCGATTCTGACTATTACAACCATCTCGCTCTCGAGTATCGTGCGCGACGCGACATCATGTGCTCGGCGCTCGATGAGGCAGGGTTCAAGTACGCGGCACCTGAGGGGGCCTACTATATACTGGCGGACTTCTCAGAGATCTCGGATCTCGAGTCGCGCGAGTTTGCGATTTGGCTTGCGAAAGAGGTTGGGGTCGCGACGGTGCCTGGGATGAGCTTCTACTCGAAGCCCGAGCTTGGCAAATCGGTGACGAGATTCGCGTTCTGTAAGAAGACGGAGACGCTGATGAAAGCGAGCG
>DASWBG010000058.1:0-3213 GCA_036390715.1 Gemmatimonadaceae bacterium | reverse complement strand
CGTCACGCGTGATCGCGCCGCGCTCGACGAAATAATTGAACTCCATCATCTCCGCCTTCGAGTGCGCTTCCGAGACGCCGAAACGAACCGTGCGGAAGATTCCCGCGACGTGCGACGCGTAGTAGTCTCGCGCGCGTGACTTCGACAGCACGCCCTTGTTCATCAGCCAGTCGAGTCCGTAAAGACCGACGATGTCGGCCTTCGCTTCCTCGAGGCCACTGTAGATGGGGCCGATCGACTCGCGGATGTCAGCCTGCTTCCCATTGACGCGCGCATACGCGGGGCCGAGTCCGTGGGACATCTCGTGCATGACGACGACCGCGAGATAGCCATCCATAGACGGTAGCGCTGCCTGGTCCTCGCGCATCAGCAGCTTGCCGACCGGCAGCACCACGTAATTCACGCGCGCGTCCATGAAATTCTTGAAGAAGATCTTCTTGGTTCCCTTTTCCGCGTGTATCCTCGAGTCGTTCGGCAAATTGTCGGCGACCGCCTGGTAGCCGTGACGCAGATCGCCGCTGCGATAGGGCGTGTCCATCACTTCCATCGGCGTCGGATGACCGGCGTTGGACGGCTTGTCCGCCGCGGGGAGCGGCAGCGCATCCTGGATGGCGGCGGCGTACTTCTTATATGTAGTGAGCTTGGCACTCTCGCCCGGATTGCGAATCATCACCGCGGTGCCGTATGAGGTTTTGACGCCGAGGAGGTCGTCGAGGTACGTCTCGTAGGGAGCCATGATGACGTCGAACTTGTGATTGTCGAGATCTACCCAGGCGAGATCGCTCTTGTAGTAATCGTCCGTGAGCAGCGCATCGGCGCGGAGGCGGAGGAAGTTGGCGAACGCCTTGTCGTCGCTGAGCGCGGCCGCGTCGCGCAGCGCCTGCGCGGCGGGAACGAGCCACTGTTTGTATTCGACATGGTATGGAATGCCGACGAGATCCTTGCCGTTGCGTTTGACGACCGTCCACGGATTGTAGATCTCGGCTTTCTTCGCCGGATGCGCGGCGACGTAGTCCTCGATCTCCTTTCGTGTGATGCCGGCGGGATAGAGCGCGTGGCCGGGCTCGTAGCGAGTGTTGGCGAGGAACGGCTTGTTGCCTTCGAGCAGGTCGTAGCGACTGCCGTTGATGAGGAGGTAGTGGTGGATCTGCTTCTCGACGGTGCCCGGGCAATTTGTGAGCGCCTGATAAATCCTCAGTCCTTCGGGATCGCTCTCTCTCCAGAACGCGCTCTCGAGATACTGTCCGGCCTCGACGAGCTTGCGGACCATCTGCACTTCGCGAGTCGACAGACCTGTCGTCGAGAACGGCATTTGGACGGGTCGGAACTTCGCGAGCTGCAACGCGAGGTTCTCGGTGGGAGCGGGATGGTTCGAGCAGCTTGGTTGCGATGCAGCGAGTACTTTCGGATTGACGGGGGCATGCGTGGGTGCTGCGCCGACCGAAGCGGCGAGGGCTGCGATTAACAGGGCAGGAGAGTGTGTCATATGGTGGAAAATTAAGGAGCGGTTTGGGCGCATTCTTCGCAGGTTTGTTGCTGGGTTGCGTTTCCCCGCAGTATAAGCAGCAGGATATGTACTCGTCGAACGGGACCACGACCTTCTCATATCGACAAGCCATGTATTTGGCAATACTGTCCAACGTTGCATTGCAGCCGGACTCGAGCCTCAGGCGGAGAGCGCCGGAAATGACTCCGGAGCAGATGACGCGGATTGCAAACGCGCTTTGGGTCGCATTCGCGTCGATCGTCGCGGTCTCGGCGGCGATCGGCGCGCAGGAGCCACGCGTATTCAACGGGGCGACGCCGGCTAGCTGGATCGCGCCCCCGGGTGTAACAGGGGACAGCTTCACCGTGTTCCACGCGCGACGAACGTTCGAGCTGGCGACCAAGCCCCCGCGATTCGTGGTGCACGTGTCAGCCGACAACCGGTACCGGCTTTACGTCAATGGCCAGGATGTGGCGTACCTCTACGCCCAAGTGTCCTCCGGTCCACAGCGGTCAGACGTAACGCACTGGCGCTACGAGACCGTGGACCTCGCGCCGCATCTTCGCCGGGGCCGCAATGTCATCGCTGCACTCGTCTGGAACTGGGGTGCCGCGCGTCCGGTCGCGCAGTTCAGCCATCGCACCGGATTCCTGCTTCAAGGTGACAGCCCGGTCGAGGCAGCACTCGTGAACACAGGAACGGGTTGGAAGGTGCTGCGCGATCTGGCGTACGCGCCGATCGTCATCACCACGGCGTCAATGGGAAACTACTACGCCGCGGCGCCCGGCGATTCGATCGACGGCTCGCGTTATCCATGGGGATGGGAGAACTCGAACTACGTGGACAATGCATGGAGCGACGCTGTCGTCGTCGGGCGCCTTCAGCTGCGCGCGATGGCACCCGGAGGCTATGGCGAAGTCTCGGGGTGGCAGCTCGAGCCGCGGTCTATACCAGCGATGGAAGAAAGGCCCCAACTTCTTGCGCGAGTCCGGCGCGCGACCGGTATCAAGATCGATGATGAACAAGCCTTTCTGCACGGCACTTATGAGTGGATCCCCGCGCGGACCACAGCAACAATTCTGTTCGACCAGTCGGTCACGACGAATGCGTATCCAGTGCTCATGACGAACGGCGGCGCCGGCAGCACCGTACGTCTCACCTACGCCGAGGCTCTGGTCGACGCGAAAGGACAGAAAGGCAATCGCAACGAGATCGAGGGCCGCACGGTGCACGGCGTGCGCGATGTCTTCCTGCCTGACGGTGGTGAGCATCATGACTTCCAGACTTTGTACTGGCGCTCGTTCCGATACATCCAGATGGATGTAACGACCGGGGACAACCCATTGGGCGTATCGCTGTACGGAATCTTCACCGCGTACCCATTCGAGGGGCGTGGTCGGTTCGCGAGCGATCTTCCGTGGCTCGCCGACATGTGGCGCATGAACTGGAACGGCGCGCGGATCGGCGCGTTCGAGACGTACATGGACACGCCCTACTGGGAGCAGCTCCAGTACATCGGCGATACGCGCATACAAAGTCTCATCTCGCTCTACGTCGCCGGCGACGATCGTCTCATGCGCCAGGCTATCGAGCAGTTCGATTATTCGCGGATTCCGGAAGGTCTAACGGCAAGTCGCTATCCCTCGGCGTTGACGCAGATCATCCCTCCCTTCTCCCTGATTTACGTCGCAATGGTCCACGACTATTTCATGCACCGGGATGACCCC
>DASWBG010000057.1:0-7082 GCA_036390715.1 Gemmatimonadaceae bacterium | reverse complement strand
CAAGATTCCGGCGCCGAGGTACGATCAGGCGGTTGGGTCGCTATCGACGATCGGAAAGGTCGAGACCGTGAACTCCACGGCCCAGGACGTCGGTGAGGAGTTCGTCGACGTGACTGCTCGCGTCAGCAACGCGCGGCGTCTTGAGGAGCGGCTGATCACCCTGCTCTCGACCAGAACCGGCAAGCTCGACGAAGTGCTGCGCGTGGAGCGCGAGCTGGCGCGCGTGCGAGAAGAGATCGAGCGCTATGAGGGCAGACTTCGTTTTCTGAGCGCGCGTGTGGCGACCAGCACGCTCACGATCACGGTGCACGAGCCTGCGCCGATCCTGGGCAACGCTCCCGGTGACAATCCGATCGCGGCGGCCGTGCGCCGTGCGTGGAAGAATTTCGTCGCGCTCGTCGCCGGCTTCATCGCGTCGCTTGGTGTCGTTATTCCGCTAGGGCTGCTCGGTCTCGCGGCATGGATGGGTTACAAGCGCTGGAAGAGCCGATGATTCACCGCTTAAGGTCCCGGTTGTACCACCAGAACGCCCTGGACAACCTCGAGTATCCCGCATTGAGATGTTGCACCCCCCACACCATCGCTCCTGCGCCAGCGATGATGAGGATCGGACTCGCCGCATTGTTCGAGCTGTTCGCGGTAATCACAGTACCGGCGGCAAGCGTCAGCGCTCCGATTCCACCGACCAGAGAGCCGCGGAAGTTGTTCGTTTTGAAGGCGCGCGCTTCCGTCACCGCTTGCGGCGACGATGCAACGAGTTTCTCCACGTCGAAGTCGCGGAACCATCCGACGGTGCCGATCACGGGTCCAGCGGCGCCCCGAATAATGTCACCGCTGCCCCAATGCGTCTCGAAGCGCAGCGCCTGCGCGTCGTAGCTGTGGGACGAATCGCTTGCCGCGGATGGGCGGCCGGAGATGACAGTTGTGCCGGATCCCGGCGCGGCGACAGTCGGCGCCGCGTGACCTATCGTTTGGGCGCCGGCCGTCGCTCCACTAACCAGGGCGCCGATCAGAAGCGCCCGAAGAATTCTCGATTTCATTTATCCTCATTGATCGCCAATGTCTTCTTTACAGACGATTGAGCAATCCGAGGAAAACATCGCGATGGTGCTATTTCAGATCCCGATTGTACCACCAGATCGCCTTGGAAAGCGCTCGATGCGCTGTCTCCAGCTTGAACCCTCCATAAGTGATCAACGAGACGCTCACAATGGTCAACGAGGTGGGGACAGCCTGATTCAAGCCAGAAATTCGGGATGCTCCTATCGCGGCGCCAAGAGTCGCTATTCCAAGAGAGGCTATCCACGTTCCCGGCCGGTAATTGCGCTGAAAGACCGTCGCTTCCGCGACTGCATTGGGGGACGGTCTTACCAGCGCAGCCACATCTACAGCCCGGAATACTCCTATCTTTGCAACCACTGTTTCTGAGACGCCGCGAACGATCCTGATGGTCCCGTGGTGTTCATCGACTCGGAGGGCGTTTTCGTCGTAGCTCCGCTCTTGAGCGGTCATTAGAGTCGGCGTAGCGGTGAGTATGCAGGTCCCGGTGCAAAATGCCAGCAGTAGACGTGACATTGCTCCTCTCCTTTACTATTGTCGGTAAACGATTGTCGCGCGCCCGTTGAGAGTGGTTCCATCCATGATTACATGTGTGTTGCCGGGATAGTAGTAACCTGCGCTTGTTTGATCGACGGCACCTCCCAAAAAGTCATCGTTCGTGAGCAGCCACGCGCCGGCGTTTGAGAATAGCGTGCCCAGGAAAACTCCAGCCATCACAGTGGGCGATGCCCTGGGAAATATCTTGATGGCGACCGTACTGAACGCGTTTGCCGTTGATCTTAGCAACTCGACCAGGGAGTTGGTATCGAGTTTTAGCAGGCATGGCTCGTTATCGTCCTCCCAGAAGAGAACGTGGAAACCCTGATTGAATTTGTCAGCGAATGCGACTGTCTCATCGGCCGAAAACAGCATCACCCTCCCCTCCCAGAATGCTCCGTTCTGGTCGAAAACCTTTCTGAAATCGTACGCGTGCTCGCCTGAGCATGATAGATCCTGCCCATAGGTGGGAGCGGACGGGGTGTTCGGCCCCTGGATGTGGACCTCTATCTCAGGATCCCCTCGAAACCAGGGCTCCTTCACGTCCAGAATCCGCGAGTACTCCAGGTAAAGTCCGGGCGGAATGGGCGCTGAGCCGCCACCACCTCCACCGCCACACGTGTCACCGCAGGAAATCAGGTTCGATCCTTTGAGCATCATTGGCTCGAGCGTTCCGATCGCGCTGCCGTTCTGGTCGCGCACATTCCTCGACGCTCCCGGAGTCATCGGCTGGTCGAATCGCGTCTCGACCGGCACGATCGAAAGCGTCGGCTGCGCAGGAGCGACCTTCCGATCGAGCGCGATCTCTCTCCCCTTCTGATCGAACGCCACGATCGGCTCCGATTCATCGAGCTGCGAGACGACGAGCACGTTCGCCTGCCCCGTCCATGATTCGCGATGCTTCTCCACCGGCATGTAGAACTCGAGCGGTCGAATCGCGGCGACCGTGCCGAATACTTCGTTCTCACCGCCTCGGGTATGCGCGGCCATGCTCTCGAGCAAACCTCGACCGTCCTTCGACCTCAGGTAGGTCGCGAGCTCCAACTTGTGCTCGCGAAATGGAGCGGAGCGCATGTCTCGTTTGAGACGCTGTCGCGCGGGCTCGTCGTCCATCGCCACCGCCACCAGCCGCGCAATCTTTGTCAGCGCGACGCGTTCATTGCCTGGTGCCACAGCGGTAGGCTCGGTTACTATGTCGTTCGACGGGGACGGACCAACCGTGCGGCTGGATGGATCGGCACAGCCAGAGAGCGCCCCGAACAACGCGAAAACAAGAACTCCGTCGCCATGTGTGTGTCGCATACTTCCTCCTCGGCGAGTGTGCGGTTGATGAAGCGCGCACTCTATTCGCCCGCGGAGGAGCAAGCGTAATCCGCGAACCGCTTACGAGATCACTTCGCTTCGCGCCCGTGACTGTGGAGCGACGATCGCCATGAGGAGCGCCGCCACGAGCGCCAGCGTCGCGCCGAACGCGAATGCGCTCGACGAGCCCGAACGATCCCAGATCCAGCCGAAGATGAGAGATGCGGGGAGAGCGCCCAATCCAATGGCGAGGTTGTACCACCCGAACGCCGCTCCACGTCTGGTTCTGGGGACGACATCGGCGACGAGCGCCTTCTCCGTGCCCTCTGTCATGCCGTAGAAAATCCCGTACACGGCGAACAGCGCCCAGGCCTGCCACGGAGCACCGGCCCACGCGAACGCGTAGTACACCGCGGCGTAGAGCAGCCATCCTCCGACGATCAGCGGTTTGCGCCCGAGCGTATCCGAGAGCCCACCGCCGTAGGTGCCCGTCGCGGCCTTCACGAAGTTGAGCAACGCCCACAGAATCGGCGCCAGTGCAATCGGAACACCGAGCTGATTCGCCCGCAGCAGCAGAAACGCATCGGTGGAATTCCCAAGCGTGAACAGCAGGACCACAACCAGATACGCCCAGAAACGCCCGCCCAGAGAGGCCGACCCTTCGCCGGCGTCGCCGGTTTTGCCATCGCCGTGGCGTGGTATGTCGCGTACGACCACTATCAGAACCACCATGGCGATCGCCGCCGGAATTGCCGACAGCCAGAACACGTTCCTCATGGCGTGCTCGTCGCGGGGCAGCAGATGCCCGCTGCTATCGAGCGCGCCGACCCCGTGAAGCCTGAGGATAAAGAATGCCACGAGCGGACCGAATACCGCGCCCGCGTTGTCGGCAGCCGCGTGAAATCCGAACGCGCGTCCGCGCGCCTCTGGCGCGGCCGAATCGGCCAGCAGCGCGTCGCGAGGAGAAGTGCGGATTCCCTTACCCACACGGTCGGTGACACGAATCGCCAGAACCTGTCTCGCGCTGTGCGTTGCGGCCGTGAACGGGCGCACGATCGACGCCAGGAGATAGCCGGCCACGACGAACGGCTTCCTGGTCGAGACTTTGTCCGACCACCATCCGCTAAGCAGCTTCAGCAGCGACGCGGTCGTTTCCGCCGTTCCCTCGATCGCGCCTATGAAGCTGGCGTTCGCTCCAAGAACTCCCGCGAGGAAGATGGGAAGCAGCGGATAGATCATCTCGGTTGAGACGTCGGTGAAGAAGCTCACCGCGCCCAGTCCGATGACGTTGCGTCCGAGTTTCGGACGCGGCTTTCTTTCCGCTGCGGGGCTTACGATGCCCGCACCTCGGAGTGGTCGCCCACCGTCACCTCACCCTTCACACCTTCGACCACCGCGTCGTCGCCGACGAGCGAGTTCTTCAAAACAGATTTCGTTATCCTGGCGTTCGATCCTACGATTGAGTGACTGACCTCAGCGTCATCCAGCACCGAGCCCGCCCCGATCGAGACGTTGGGCCCGATCTTTGACTTTTTCAGGGTGACGTTGTCTTCGATATAAACGGGATCGATGATCGTCGAGTCGCCGACATGCTTCGGGCGGCGTGCGCGTCCGCGCTTGAGCATCGCCTCGTTGGTCTCGATCATTGTCTCGATCTTTCCGGCGTCGTACCAGCCCTGGACGTCGATGACCTTGATCTTGGCTCCTTTGTCTATCATGTACTGGAACGCGTCGGTGAGAAAATACTCGCCGTGGTTCTTCGGCTGCGTCAGAACGTGATCGATTCCCTCGAACAGCAGCTTCCAGTTCCTCATATAGTACAGCCCGATGTTGGCGCGCCTGGATATCGGAGTCTTCGGCTTCTCGACGATCTTCGTCATGTTGCCGTCCTTGTCCGTGACGACGACACCGAACCGCTGGTAGTCCTCCACTTCCTTGACCCAGATGATGCCGTCTGCGTCAACGCTCTTCACCTTCGTGAGATCTGCGTCAAAGATGGTATCGACGAAAATGATGAGAACCGGCTGATCCACATAGTCGCGCGCCAGCGCGATCGCACCGGCCGTTCCATCCTGGACCTTCTGCTCGATGAAGACCGACGGTACGTCCATCTCCGCGCGGGCGTACTCCTCGACCTTCTCCTTGAGATGGCCCGTGATGTAAACGATCTCCTCGACGTTGCCAAGCTTCTTCAGCTCGTCGAGGACGTATGACATCACCGGCTTGCCCGCGACCTTCATCATCGGCTTGGGCGTGAGGTAGGTGTGTGGACGGAGGCGCGTTCCCTTCCCCGCCAGCGGGATGATCACTTTCATGGCTCGGTTGTCCCCTCTCGGCCGTATTTGTCGCTCAAACGGACAATGTCGTCGACCTCCGGCGTCGATACTTCCAGCACATCGCAATCGGTCACGGCGATCATCTGATGGATCGTTCCCGGCGCGATTCTGAATGATTCGCCGACGTTGAGCTGCACGTCGTCCAGAATGTCATCGTCCTCTCTCTGAACGCGATAAATGATCTCGCCCCAAAGCAGATAAACCGTTTCATCCTTCCTGTTGTGATACTGCACCGACAGCTCGTGGCCGGCGTTGATGTGAAGGATCTTCCCCACGTACCGCTCGGTGTGGGCCCAGATAGTCTCGTGTCCCCACGGCTTCGGCACGTGCGTCACCGTTGCCCGACCGGATTTTGGTCTCACGGCGCGACGTTTGGCCGCGGTCCTCGATCCGGTGCCCTTCTTGGCTGTCTTCCTTTTTGGCATGCATAAATATCTATGCTGATGTCACGCACAGCCACTTCCCCGCGGCGATACTGAAGCCGTGCGGAACACGGTGGATGGCGGGCATGTTTTCTGCTTTTCCGCGTAGGATATGATTCTCTCGCCGAAGCATCTTCCGCGCCTCGTCGCGACAACACGGCTCTTTACCAGCTACGGCCTCCGCGACTTTGCCAACCGCCAGGGACTTCGGGGTCTCGAGGGTGCGAGCCTCGATGGCGAGGAGACCGTGCAGGGCGATCTCGCCGCCAAAGCCAAAGCATTCCGGGAACGTCTGGTAGAATTGGGACCGGCCTACATAAAACTCGGCCAGGTTCTTTCGACCCGTCCCGATCTCCTGCCGCGGCCCTACATCGACGAGCTCGAGCACCTCCAGGACGAAGTGCCTCCGATGCCTTTCGAGCAGGTCGAACAGACCATCGAACAGGAGCTTCGTGCGCGCATCAGCAGGCTCTTCGCCTCCTTCGATCCGCAGCCGCTCGGCAGCGCCAGCCTCGGTCAGGTGCACGCGGCGGAGCTGCGCGACGGACGCAGTGTGGTCGTCAAGGTGCAGCGTCCAAATTTGCGCGAGCAACTCGCCGAAGACATCGAGTTCTTCAGGGAGCTGGCGACTTTCCTGACAGAGCACACATCGGCCGGCTCGCGCGTCGATCTCATCGGCGTCGTGCAGCAGGTGGAGCGCGCATTGGTGGACGAGCTCGACTACAGGACGGAGGCGCGCAACGCGGCGGCGTTCAGGAAATCGCTGGCGACCTTCCCGCACATTCTGATTCCGCGCGTCATCGATGCCTACACTACCCACAAGGTGCTCACGACGGAGCGCATCAGGGGAGTGAAGATCCACGACATCCCACCAATCAGCCGCATCGAATACGATTTCTTGATCCTGGCCGAAGAGTTTTCGCACGCATATCTCCAGCAGATTACGGATAGCGGGCACTTCCACGCCGATCCTCATCCCGGGAACGTCTTCATCGTTCTGCCCGGACGCGAAAATCCGAGGACGCCAGCGGAAGCCGTTGCGGACGATCGGCGCCAGGAGGTAAGACCCGGCGCGACACCGCTGACGCAATCGGAGAACGAAGCCAAGGCGTTGGCCGCGCCTGCCGCACCACGCGACGATCCTAAGCTCGCCCTGATCGATTTCGGGATGACCGCGCACCTGACGGGCACAATGCGCGACCGCGTCGTCAGGCTGCTCCTCGCGATGGGCGAGAACAACGGAGATGCCGTGGCGGAGGCGCTGATCGAGATCGGCGACGCGCCAGAGGATTTCGATAGGGCCGCCTACGTTCGTGAAGTCGCCGCGCTGATCGCCAAGCACGCCAACCAGACAGTCGAGGAAACGCCCGCCGGAGTGATGCTGTACGAGATCATCACGATCGCCTACCGCTCGGGCCTCAAGCTT
>DASWBG010000056.1:0-2578 GCA_036390715.1 Gemmatimonadaceae bacterium | reverse complement strand
AAATGGCAACGGTCGGGCCGGCGAATTACCTCGACGACATCCTGGACATGTTGGGGCGACACAGAGTCGAGTTCGTTTTGACGCTGGGTGCCGCTGTCCTGGCCGCGGCGGCTCTCGCGGCGGGAACTTCGTTGCACCTGCTTTCTATTCTGCTGCCGGCAATCGCCGCGTCGCTTCTCTTCGAAATGGGCGCAGCAATGTGGCGCGTGTATCGGAGGCAACGGATTTCCATCGCGACCACCCGGTCGCTTCTCGATTTGAATGCGGCCGATCTCGCTGGCCTGGAGCAACGTCTTCTCACCCGTTATCGCAACCGCGAAAGGCGCCTCGAGGACGGACACGCGGCACGCGTCACACGGCTCACCGGTGACATCGCCGCACTTCAAGGCGCGGCCGGGCGGGAGAGCATTCGATGACCAGTCAGAAATCGGTTCCTGGGGCGGAAAAGAGGGCCGCCAGGACCACGCTATCGCTCGAACAGCTGATCGACGCGCATCGGCCGCTGCTTGCTTTGGGGATGACGCGGATGCTGCGCGGCGACGGCACGGTCTCCAGCTCGTTGCAGCACGACTTCCGCTTCTTCCAGGCTCTTCACCGAGATCCCGTACGGATGTCGGCTCGGAGATGGAAGGCCGCGCTTCTCAGGTCGCGCATTCTCCGCGGTCACCGAATCAGGGTCAACCGCGCGCAGTGAGTCTTTCCGCACTGCCCATCAAGGAGGTTTCACATGTCGAGAAATTCGCCACAGGGTCGTCGTCAGGCATCCACGCACTACCATGACGCGGCACGGCAACATCAGGACGCGGCACGCTTCGCAAAGCGTCTAGCCACGAAAGAGGAGCGCCGCGTGCAAACAACGCCGCCGGGCTCGAGAAACAGCGGGCGCACCACGAAGACCAAGCGCTAGGTTCCCTAAGGGGCTGCCTACCGCCGTTGTGCGCGCGGCCCGGCTATCGGTTTCGCGCGTAGAAAATGGCGCATCGCAAACAACGTGACGATGGCGCCGATCACCGCGGCGATCGCGCTGATCAGTGTCCCGGGCGTCTCGGGAATCACGGCGCGATATAGAACCACCGTGATCCAGGCTCCGATCGCGCCGGCGATCAGGTCGACCGCGACGCCCTGACGGCTGCCGGTCACGAACTGCCCGACGATCAGGCCGGTCAGCGCGCCGATCAATCCAATGAATACATACGACATGCAGACCTCCCTTTTGAGACATTCGCGCTGTCAACCGCGCTAAGAGGAAGGATTCAGAGGATCTGACTTAGCTCAGACGAACTGAAGAACGAGGAAGATTCCTCGATGGATCAAAACGATACGCTGATCGTGCATCAATGTCATGCGAGCAAAGCCGTTCAGTCGTCTTGTCGCGCGTAGACGTGCGTGAATTCGAGACCGACGAAAAAAATCTCCGCCGACCAGTACGACCACAACAGCACGACCACAATGGAGCCTGCCGCGCCGAACGGCGACCCGACTGCCGCCTTGGTCAGATAGACGCCGAGTGCAAACTTGCCGATGACGAACAGAACCGCAGTCACCACGGCGCCGGGGCTCGCGTCCCGCCACGTCACTCGCTGCTGTGCAAGAACTCTGAAGACGATTGCGAACAGGACCGTCAGGATGATCGCCGACGCCGTGAGCTGAACGGCGCGAACCATCCAGATGCCGCCGGCCAGCCGCATCGCCGCGTAACTGGCCGTCACGGCGATCGCACCATCAGCGATCACCGCGGTCATGACGACGACACCGGTGACACTCACGAGAAGTATCGACGCCAGCGTGTGCTTCGCGCTGATGATTACGCCGACGCGCTCGTCCGTCTTGCCGCGCCAGATCGTCTGCAGCGCGTCATTGATCTGTCGATAGACGCCGGCCAGACCGAAGTACAGCGATGAGAAGCCGAGGATCGTAGCCAGCCAGCCGGCCTGCCAAAACACGGCGGCTTTGATCATGGAAGCGATGGCGTTCCCGGTGGCTGCACCGAAGCTGCTGCCGATCCACGCGAGAAGCACTCGTTCGGCACGCGCTCGACCAAGGATGCTTCCCACAATGCCGATGGCGATCAGCAGCATCGGTGTGATCGAGAAGACGATGTAGAACGCGAGCGCCGCCCCGAACCGTGATGCGTTGTGGCGGCGAAATGCTGCAAAGGTCAAGCGGATTGTGGCTGCAAGACCCGCTCGGCTCGGCATCGAATAGAAATATACGACGGCACGAGCCGCAATCGACCGTCCCGGCTCATTAAATGCATAACTATTGAGCAGTCGTCGACGTTTCCTTTCTCATCAAACTCGACTGTCCGCGCCTTGCGATCGCGACCGGTTGACCGACCAGGAGGCGATTCATGGCCGAAACGATCGGCTTTCAGTCACCAGCCGTTCAGCCTGCGATCCACGATCCACTGCTGCTGATCGAACAGATCGACACGTACGCTCAAGACGTTGTCGATACCGTTCGTGAGCCGCTGCTGATGCTCGACAGCAGTCTCCGCGTTCATTCCGCGAACCGGGCCTTCTATCAGACATTCCACGTCGCGCCGGACGAAACCGAGAACAGGCTCATCTACGAGCTT
>DASWBG010000055.1:0-3146 GCA_036390715.1 Gemmatimonadaceae bacterium | reverse complement strand
GATGTCGTGCTGTGGACGGGCGATCCGTTCAGCGTCTACTCGAAACCGGAAAAGGTGTGGATCGACGGCGCCCTGCTGTACGATCGCCTCGACCCGTCCGAGCAGTGGCGCACTGACTTCGAGCTCGGCTTCGTCCCATTGAACGGGACTAATCGATGATCTCCTACAGACTCAATTCGCGTATCGGCGCAGTTGTTTTCGCGGCGATACTGGCAATGCCCGCCGCGGCGCAAACCATCGCGATAACGGGTGGCAAAGTGTACCCGGTGAGCGGACCACTGATTGAAAACGGAACGGTCGTAATCACCAACGGCAAGATCGTCGCTGTGGGTGCGAACGTGCCGATCCCGGCCGGCGCCCAGCGCATCGACGCAACCGGTAAGATCGTGACGCCCGGCTTTGTGGACGCGTCGACACAGCTCGGAGTTCAGGAAATCGCGGCCGTCAACGACACGCGTGACATGAGCGCGCGTGGCAAGGACAACATTGCTGCCGCCTTCACCGTTTGGGAGGGCTTGAACCCCAATTCGGTGCTGATTGCACCCGCGCGCAAAGAAGGAATCACCAGCTTCGTCGTCGTTCCAACAGGCGGCCTAGTGTCGGGTCAGGCGGCACTGGTAGACGTCGTCCCGGGAACGACGACCGACATGATCGTCAGATCTCCGGTCGCGATGGTCGCTGAGGTTGGTGATCCGCAGTCAGCGGGATTGGGCTCACGCGGAGAACTGATTGTGAAGCTGCGCGAGCTCCTCGAGGATACGAAATTCTTCCAGACCCACCGCGACGCGTTCGATCGTGCTCAGACGCGGCCATTCGTGGCGAGCCGCCTGGATCTGCAAGCGATGATTCCAGTCGTGGAGGGAAAGCTTCCACTCCTCATTACAGTAAACCGCGCTTCTGACATCGACGCTGCGATGCGGCTCGCACGCGACTACAACGTCAAGCTGATGATCAGCAGCGGCGCGGAAGCGTGGATGATGGCCGACAAGCTTGCCGCCGCCAGGATTCCAGTTCTAACCGGAGCTATGAACAACATTCCGGACGGATTCGCGTCGCTTGGCCAGCGCCAGGAAAACGCGGGCCTGCTGCGGAAGGCGGGAGTTCAGGTGGCTCTCATCGGCAACGCCGGAGGCGGGGATGAAGAAGCATTCAACGTTCGCAACCTGAAGCAGGAGGCGGGCAACGCAATCTCTTACGGAATGATGTGGGACGATGCACTACGCGCAGTAACGCTCGCGCCCGCGGAATTCTTCGGAGCGGCCGATCGAGTCGGCTCGTTGCAACCTGGCCGCGAAGCCAACGTTGTGGTCTGGAGCGGCGATCCGTTCGAGTTCACGACGCGGGCCGAGCACGTTTTTGTACGCGGTCGCGAGTACAACGAAAAGACGAGGCAGGATCTCCTTATCGAGCGCTACCGGAATCTGCCGGGCACGCATAACGCTCCGCCCCCGCGGTGAGGGAGAACCACCACGACAAAAAAAAAGGCTCCCGTCAACAACGGGAGCCCTTTTCGCATCAGCGACTCTTAGCTCGGAGAGCCCGGGTAGCTGTCGCTGGTGCCCGCGCTGTCAGACGCAGCATTCGCCGATCCGCGTGACGCGGACGCCTGCTGGCGTCTCAGCTCGATCTCGGCTTCGAGTCGGGCTGCGTCGGTGTCGTGGGTCTCGAGCGTCGCCTTCAGGCGATCGTAAGTGGCGGCATCGAGATCCGCGCCGCTCTTTTTCGACCGATAAACAGCGTAGCCAAGCGCCTGCGCAGCCTTGTCTGCCAACTGTCGGGTGCGGAAGGCCTCGAGTCTGGTTTTTCCGTCGTCGAACGCGTCCTGCGCCACTTTCCCGGCGCGGTCGAGTTCCTGTTTTAGTCTATCGAGGAGGGCCATTGTCGTCTCTCGTAAAGGGATCCTACAGTTAATCTTACGCAAGACTGCAGCCCGTTGTTTCTTCCGGACAACTGCAACTTATGACTGCCGGCCGGGGGCTGCGGGCGGGTCAGCTCCGGGCTGCGGGCGGTTGAACGCTAAAGCACGCGCCGAGTGACAGCCAAAAAACAAGCCCCGTGAGGGGCTGTTGAAACACTGCAGCACACCCGCGTTGAATACAGAACGCTCTAGGCCGCGCTCGTTTCCACGTCGGGATAGACGCTGACTTTGTAGCGGGTGCGGCTCTTGTGCTCGAATTTCACGACGCCATCGATCAGCGAGTAAATCGTGAAATCGGTTCCGAGGCCGACGTTCCGGCCGGGATGCCACTTCGTACCGCACTGGCGGACGATGATGTTTCCGGCGACGACTTTCTCACCACCGAATTTCTTGACACCGCGGTACTGCGGATTGCTGTCGCGTCCGTTGCGCGACGAGCCTACACCTTTCTTGTGAGCCATTACTTCTCTCCCCCGCTCTTCTTGCCGAAGGCGATATCCTTGATGCGGACCTCGGTGAATTTCTGCCGATGGCCCTGCTTTTTCGCGTAGTTCTTACGGCGCTTCTGCTTGAACACGACGATCTTGTCGTCGAGCCCGTGCTTGACGATCTCGCCCGTCACGTGTGCGCCCTTCAAGCCAGGCGCGCCGATGTGGGTCTTGTCACCGTCGGATCCGAGGATGACGTCGTCGAACGTGACCTTGGAGCCGGTGTCACCAGGCAGGGTCGGAATTCTGATTGTCTTTCCAGCCTCGGCGCGGAACTGCTTGCCGCCGGTGCGGATGATTGCGTAAGTCATACTGAGCGTTGCGGTTAGATTAGGCCGTACAGCCTTGAAAGTTAGCTGAGGCGTTGGATCGGGTCAACCCTCGCTAGTAAGTGCAACTGAACTGGTGCCAGACGTCAGCGGCGCCGATGCCAGTTCGCAGTTCACTACGCCCTGACTTATCTCGCGCGGGTCATTGGAAACCGACTCCGTGTGCCCTACACGTCACTGCGAAACGTCCCGGCGTCATGAACTGGCAACAGACAGCTGCGTACTGACGTCTCCCACCCGTTCAGTTGCCGTTATCAACGGATGCCAGCATGGCGCGCTACGCTATGGCGTACTGTTGCGTGACGTCCCGCCCCTGCGCCTTGACCACGAGCTTGAACTCGTCCGGCTTGAGCAACGGATCATCGCGGAACTCGAGAGAAAAATTCGCCGCCTTCTGAAGCTTCTGCGGAA
>DASWBG010000054.1:0-12737 GCA_036390715.1 Gemmatimonadaceae bacterium | reverse complement strand
GCGCCCTCGGTCGCGATGTGGGACACGGGCGAATACATGGCCGCGGTAAAAGTCCTCGGCATCCCGCATCCGCCGGGCAATCCCTTCTTCGTGCTGCTCGGCCATGCCTTCGCGTCGCTGCCGATTCCAGTCTCGTACGGCGCAAGGATCAACATCATGGCAGCGCTCGCCAGCGCGCTTTCGGCGGGCTTCTGGTTCCTGATCACGGAGAGAATCGTTGCACGCTGGATCGCGGAGAAATGGCAGCGGCTCGTCGTAGCGGGCCTCGCAACCCTCATCGGTGCGACCGCATTCACGGTCTGGAACCAATCGGTGGTCAACGAGAAGGTCTACACCATTTCGCTCCTGTTCTTCACGATCACGTCATGGATCATCATTGAGTGGATCGAAGAGCCCGATTCACCCCGCGCGGATCGTCTCGTCGTGCTCGTTTGCTTCCTCCTCGGACTCGGCTACTCGAACCATCCGGCTGGATTCCTTCCGCTCCCCGCGGCCGGCGTGGCCATGCTCATGACTCGCTGGCGCACTATCCTTCGCTGGAAGCTCGTGCTCGCCGGCCTCGGCGCTCTCATAATCGGTCTCACGCCCTTCATCTACGAACCGGTGCGCGCCGCGTATTTCCCGGGCATTAACGAGGGCGCACCTACAGCGTGCGAGACGAAGCTCGAAGCGAGCTGCACCTTCACCTCGCTCACGAAGGACCGGTTGATGGCCAACATCAACCGCGAGCAGTACGGGCAGAAGCTGGAGCGCGGCGCGCCGTATTCCTCGCAGGTAGGAATGTGGTGGCTCTACTTCAAGTGGCAGTGGCTCCGCGATTCGCACCAGACGATGCAGGGGCTTCAGTTCGTGCTCGCCTTCGTGTTCCTCGGCCTGGGATTGCTTGGCGGTTACGTACACTGGGACCGGGACCGAAAAACCTTTTGGTATTTCGGTCCGCTCATGTTCACGATGACGCTCGCGCTCATCTACTATCTCAACTTCAAATTAGGCTGGTCGCAGGATACGGAAATGCGCGATCTCGCGCACGAAGTGCGTGATCGAGACTACTTCTACATCTGGAGCTTTTCAGCCTGGGGAGTCTGGGCGTCGATCGGGCTGAGCTACATCTGGGAGCAGCTCGCGCTCGTCCTGGGCGGAGATGCTCGAGAGGATGCTCGAAATGGGAACAAAACCAGTGGAAGGAAAGCAGCCCCGGCCACAGCCACACCCTGGCCGTCGCCGCGCGGATTCATGCTGGCCGCGCCGATTCTTCTCATCGCGCTCATACCGCTCTTCGCGAACTGGCGGTTTGCCTCGCGCGCAGGGCATGAATTCACTGACCAGTGGGCGCGCGACTACCTGAACTCGCTGGAGCCGTACGCGGTCGTAATTACCAACGGTGACAACGACACATTCCCCCTCTGGTACGCGCAGGAAGTAGACGGCGTGCGCCGAGACGTGACGGTCGCCGTGACGACTTATCTGGATACTGATTGGTTCGTGCGACAGATGATCCGTCGGCCTATCGAGACCTACGACGCTGCGAAGGGACCGGCGATCTATCGTGGCACCACCTGGAAGAAGCCGAGTGGACCGCCGCTCAAGATGACGTTCGCTGAGGCGGATGCGATTCCAGAGTACATCCAGATCAACCAGCCGCAGATTTTCAAGCAGAACAACATCACGCTGAACATCGAGCCCGGATATCTCGTGCGCGATGAGCTGGTGCTGCTGCGCCTGATCAAGGACGCGTTCCCCGAGCGTCCGATCTACCTGTCAACGGGGGGAGGTGGCCACCTCAACCCCGCGCTTCAGCCTTATCTGCTCTCTCAGGGCTTCGTGCAGAAGCTCGTCGATCATCCGATCGCCGATACGGCTGAGACGCCTCACGTCCTCGGTCTCAACCTGGATCTCAAGCGCACGAAGGCTCTCTGGAACGACGTGTATGGCGCTCCGGCTGCCCTGATCAAGGAAGGAGACTGGATCGATCGTGCTTCATTCGGAATCCCCTACACTTACGCGTTCACCGGCGCGGTTTTGTCCGAAGCGCTTAAGGCGAAAGGAGATACCAAGGGGGCCGACGCGGTCATGAATCGGGTGAGGAGCATCGTGAAGGCGGCGCGGATCGAGGGATTCCCCGGAGTCTAGGAGCGCGTACCGGACTGCGACTGCAGAGGAATTCCCCGGACTCTAGGGTCTGGGGGTGTCTAACGGAGGCCGCCGCGGTTGGACCGTTGATGTCGCGTACCGTTCCCACACGTCGACCATTCGATCTCTCGCCGCCGCAGAGTCCCCGGGGAGCATCAGTCGCCGCGCGATGAGCGATGAGATTCCGTCATCTACGCGCTTCATGAACTGCGCGCGGTTTCCGTACAGCATTTCGATGCTCGGACGCGAGTCACTGCTGGTGCGACGCTCTGCTTCCGTCCGCGGCAGCGGAATAAAAGTTCCGCGAAAGCTCACGAGCCGGTCAGTTGCAGCTGGCATTTCGGTGCGCAGCAGCCATGGGTAGTAGGTCGCGAGCGGAACGAGGATCTCGATGCTGCGAATTCCTCCCAGCTCGTTGCCGATCGAATCGATGCGCGACACGAAAACTGGATACGCAAGCCCAAGTCTGGGCGGCTCGCGATCGATGATCCCCTGACTCCAGCGCGGCCCGAAATTCATTCGGTATGGCTGGTTCGGGATGCGAGCCACGGGAAGATTTGGAATTTGCGGGAATTTTAGATCGGCGGCGCGCACGAGATCACCCGGCGCCAGCTTGGGGTAGACAGACGGCGGAGGCTCCTTCTTGAGCGCAACCCAATCGATGAGTGACGACATCAACGCTCTCAGCGCGAGGCGTTGATCGAGCGGATCGCCGCGATACGCATTCGTGCCGGCGATTTTGGCCGTCTCGGGAATCGGCCAACTCGCCGGGCTCGAGTGCTGAGCAGAGGAGATGACGTAACGCCGCTCGGTCGGGAGAAATCCGACGTCCTGTTTCCCGTCGGGCGTCGTATGGGTAAGTGACGCCGCGCGTCCCCAGTACTCGTGACCACCATCGACGTAAAACACCTTCGTTCCGCTCGATCCCCGCAGGTTGTCGCGCAATCCGGCCCGCTGTGCGGTGACTGGGTCGCGCGTCGGCAGGCTCGTGAACGGAAAAACGTCTGTCGGATAAAAGAACGTCGAATACGGCTGGGCATCGCGCGACGGTTGCGCAAAGCGATGATTGAAGCTTCCGCGGCCGGCACCGCCAGTGTGCACAAAGAAGCCATCGAAGGCCACGCGCCCTTTCTCATCGGCGTTGAAACCCTGATAGAGAAAGTGGCGAATGAATCTTCCCGTCTGCGACACGCCATAGCCGATTCCAAATCTGACGTGCGCAATGGCTGACGGATTGTACTTCAGATAGGACATCATGTCGCGCACGGCCGCCAGTCCGGTCCCCACTACGACGGGATTTCCACCGCGATAGACGATTTCGTAGATCTTGCCCGGCGTGAATCCCTTGGACATGTAGATCCACCGCGAGTCGTGCACGGCAACGCCACCGCTATCGCGCGCGAAGCGCCAATCCGTCCGCGGAACGACCGTGCGCGGACCAACCGGATCCTCCCGCACGGTAAGGATGTTCGCCGTGTCGTTCTCGTCGGCGACCGGATAGATCAGAGTCGGTGCGAGACTGTGCCAGAGCGGGATCGCATTGGTGGCGCTGTCTACGGTGATGTCGCTCCGGACAAGGCCGGTGATCGGATGCCGCGGCGAACCGACCGACGGCGCGTGGAAGTGGAGGGCGTTTCCACCCGGTATCACATCCCACTGCCAGCCGAGAGCGACGATCGTGACGCCCCGCTTCATCAGCAGTGCGTCGCCGTAGAATTCAGCGTCGTCGGGCGAGGCAGAGCTCGTGCGACCGAGATTGAAAATGAACGTCGTGATTCCGCCGCGATTGACGATGTCGATGACGGCGAGGTTGGCCGAGTGCGCCGGGTCCTTTGGGCGCAGCATCACGAATTCGCTCACGGCCTCGACTTCCCCAGCAGAATTCCGCGCCGCGAGATCGAGATCGACAACCTTACGGTTCTCCAGGTTCCGCGGATCGAACGCAAAGTAGACGCGTCCGGTGATCCGCTCGTAGCCACCAGCGTCACCGAAGGTGCCGGAGATATCGGTGCGCGAGAGGATCTCGACCCGCACGACCCGGGCGTCGGCCGGGGCTGCCAATGCCGTAAGGGAGATTATCGAAAGGAGGAGCAGGCGGGCGATTTTCATGGCTGGCTAAGTTCGCGCGTCAGAGAAGCAACTGCAACGGAACGGGTGGAGCAACTGTAACTGAACGGGTGCCAGAGGTCAGTAGCGCAGTTGTCAGTGATTAGTTCACAACGCCGGGACTTTTCTGCCGGCGTACCAGCCACGCGGGTTCGCCCAAGCGCAACAGGGATGAGTCAGGGCGTAGTGAACTTCGAGCTGGCGTCTCTGCCACTGATGTCTGGCACCCGTTCAGTTTGCAGTTCCCACCCGTTCAGTTGCAGTTCTCAATTACGCTTGTAGTTGCCAATTAATCCCACCACCCGTGCAAGTACCACTCATCCGATCGCGCATCCCTGAATAGCCAGACCATCATCCCATCATCCGTCACACAGCGGAAATACTCGCGGGCGTACGGCTCGCTCCACCGCCCTCCCGACACACGGTCGGGTCCGGCCGCGGAGATGATCCGCATCCACTGCTTGTCGCGAAACTCCACCGGCAGCTCGTGATCGCGGCGACGCTTCGTCTTCACTGCCACTCGCCGAGGCTCGGGAAAAAGTTGCAGCGTGAGACTGGGAGCGGCTGTTGCCTTCACCACCCGTTCCTTGAGCTGGATGCGGGCTGAAGCCTGTGCCGGCTCCTGGCTGATCCACTCGGTGCGGCGATCGATCAACGGATGCTGCGTGTTGTGCGGAGTCACCACCACCGCACCCTGATCATCCAGCAGCTGCGCGATCGTTTCCTCCGCCGCGCGCGCGGTAGCAAATCCACGATCGAAGATGTCTCCCTGGCGCTCCAGTTCGCCCGTTACCGACTCCACGCGAATCGTAATGCCGACGACACCATCTGGAAGAACGATTCTCTCCAGGTGAGATCGTATCAGTCGCATCCACGCCTTCTGGCTCGCCGTAGATCGAGCCGGACGCACCAGGTGCTCGTAACTCTCGCGATTGGCGAGCGAGAAGATCATCGTCATCTCACGCGCGCACTGGCCGCGCGACAGCAGCTCCGTCGTGATGTTTCCGACGAGCGCGTTGATGATGAAAACGAGGCGCTCCGGATCCTTGAGCGTGTACTCCACCCAGTCGAGAGAAGCAGATGGCAGCGCCCGCGGCCTGCTGGCGAAGATGCGGCGCGAGTCGTCGGCCCTCGACAATCTCCAGAGACGCGCTCCCTCGGCGCCGAAACGAACTTCGACCGACTCGAGATCGAGCCTCGCCAGATCTCCGCAGCTCTCCACCCCGATCCCATCGAGCAGCGTCGACAGAGAGAGTGATGACTCCAGCACGCCGATTGGATATGGCGCGAGATACTCGCGCTCCAACCCCGGCGCGATCGCGACGAGACCGCCGTTTCCATGACGAGCCGCGATCTCGGCGCAGACCGGGACAATGGAGATGGCTGCCCTCACTTTTTCCACTCCCTTCTCGTGAAAGACGTCGAGAAGATCTCTCGCCAGGAATTCGGCGATCATTCCGCGCGCATCCGCCCAGACAATTCCATTCGCTCCCAGCATCACGCGCGGAGCCACTCCGAGCAGCGAAGGAACCAGTTGCTGAAGGAGCTCATTCTCCGGTTGAAAGGTGGTTGTGCCGATGGCGCGAGCGGGAGAAACGGCGGCGGGAGTCCAGAGGCAGATGAAGGTCATTTTCAGCGAGAGGCGGGATCAACTATGTACCGAATATACACCGAAAGCAATATGAATGGCGGTGGGTCCTGTGCATTCCGGAAAACCAAAAAAATCCGCCGCGCCCTGTATCCCATCCGTGTGTAGATTCACGAGATAGGAGGAACCGACGATGCACACGAGACTCGCCGAAACCATGGACTACGTGGAGGAAAAGCGACGGGAGCTCCTTCAGAGCTTCGCGGGCGTCGACGGCGACCGGCTGTGCCGGAGAGCTGCTCCCGACGGATGGTCGGTGGCCGAGATTCTCGAGCACCTACGGATGGTGGAATCGGGCGTCGCGCGCTTGATCACGAAGCGCGTCGGCCAGGCGAAAGAGGCGGGCCTGGGTGAAGAGAAATCGACCGCATCGGTACTGCCATCATTCAATCCATACAGCGCAATGCTCGAAAAAGCGGTACTCCAGGCTCCAGCGGCGGTGCAGCCACGCGCGAATATCGACATCAGCGACGCGCTGGAAGGTCTCGAGAGCTCCCGCGAAGCACTTCGAGCAGCGGTGGTTTCGGCGAGTGGCCTCGCCCTCGCAGAGATCAAGCATACCCATCAGATTCTGGGCGAGCTGGATCTTTATCAATGGTTAATTTTCGTTGGCCAGCACGAAGGCCGGCACAGGAAGCAGATAGAGCGGACACTCAAATCAATTCCCGAATGAAAAGACCGACCGGAAGGACAATCGCGCTCGCGGTGGCATTTATCACGGTGGCGCTCACTACTGCCGCTGTGCGGACATCGCCGAGCAATACACCGGCGAACAAGCCGACGATCACCGTCTACAAAGATCCAAGCTGCGGCTGCTGCAAAAAGTGGATCGAGCATCTCGTCAAAAACGGGTACCGCGTCGACGCGAAGGACACTCCGAACATGACGGAGATCAAGCGCACGCTCGGAGTCCCGGAGGCACTGACCGCGTGTCACACCGCGGTCGTGAATGGATACCTGATCGAGGGACACGTTCCGGCTGCAGATATTGATCGACTTCTGGCGCAGAAACCGCGGATTGCGGGTCTCGCTGTTCCCGGAATGCCGGCTGGGTCTCCTGGCATGGAAGGGATGGGATCCCAACGCTATCAAGTTCTGGGGTTCGACAAAACCGGAAAGACGAAGGTCTTCGCGAGCCACTGAGCGTCCGATTCCCGTCTCGTAATTCGGCCATTGCGCCTCAAGGTTCCTCCCGACACCCGTTGGGAACACTTGCGCCTGGAGGGGTGTGTATATATACATTCCTCGTGCATAATTTCCCATCTGCTTCCCAAGCCGGGCTCACTCCCAGGAGAGCCGCTTCCACCTCGTCCCCGACGACGGTGCGGCGCGCCGTACGCGCGGACGCCGGCCAGATCCTCGAGCTGGTGTCGCAGTACGCCGAGCAGGGATTGATGCTCCTCAGAACCTTCGAAGAGGTCGCCTCACGGATCGACAACTATGTCGTTGCCACCGACGATGCGGGACGCGTCATTGCCTGTGCCGCGCTCGAGGAATACTCGCCATCGCTGGCTGAGGTCTCATCGGTCGCAGTGGCGACAACGCATCAGGGGAAGGGCCTGGGTACCCAGGTCGTGCTCGGCGTCGAACGGTTGGCGCGCGCGAGGGACATCGACGAGCTGTTCGCGCTAAGTCTCACCGACAAGTTTTTTATCTCTCTCTCGTACAAGCCGACGACGATATCGCGCTACCCCGAGAAGCTGGCGCGCTACGACACGCTATCGAAGTCCGGCGTCGAGATCGTTCCCAAGCGCTGCTTTCAGAAGGAGCTGGGGAAATCCTGGAGCGCTCCCCAGCTTGTCGAGCAGGCTGCCGCCCCCAAACCGAAGAAGAGAAAGATCGGCTAAGACTACCGCTCGACAATATCCGCCAATGCCTGGCGGATGGTTGGGTCGGAGTTCCGCGACAGCGCCGAGATCGCGCGACGTTTTAGCTGTGGATTCGGCTCGTTGCGCGCGACCCATACCAGCTTGTCAGTCGCAGCCTTGTCGGCGAGACGCGAATAAATATTGATCAACGCGCCGCGCAGCTGTGGGTCGGGCGTCGGGTCATAGAGCGCCAGCAGCGAAGGTGTCGTTGCTCCCGCGCGGGCGAGATAATCCAGAGCCCGTCGACGCGCCTCGGGGGTGAGCTTCTCGTCCCTGACCACTCCCATGAGCCACTGCACGTTGTCGCTTCCTCCAAGCTCTGAAACCGAGGCAAGGACGGCATCGCGGGAGCGTTCGCCGGTGAGGCGCGGATATAGAGAGCGCAGCAGAACCGCGTCCTGTCCCGTGACATAATTGCGCCCGAGGCCGCGAATCGCGACCGCCAGCAATTCGTCGGGAAGATCGGTGCGCTGCGCTGTCGAGCGCAGAAACTGCCGCGCCCGCGGATCCCCGGATGACGACAGCACTCTCATGCTTTCGCGACCAATCCACGAATTGATGTTTCCACTCGCGAGCTGAACCAGCGGCGGAATCCCTGCTCCGTGATCGAGCCGCGACAGGACCGAGAGCGCCTGGGTTCGGACACCCTGTACGTCGTTCTCATTGGTCGCGATCTGTACGAGTGCGGCGCCAACTTTGTCCAGCTGTGGCGCGTCGCTGCGGCCCAGACCGGAAAGCGCTGCGCGGCGAGTCTCGAGCGGACGATTCTGATCGCGTCCGATCTCGAGGAGTCGCGAGGTCGCATCGACCTTGTCACCGAGGAGTGCGGCGAAAATCGCGTCACGCCCGACCCGCCCGTCGGCACGCGAGGCGACGCCGAGGAGATAGTCAGCCGCGTCAACCGGAGTCACCGTGCCGAGATTTGTAACTCCGGCGTCCACCGCGGCTGGTGGTGCACCCACGTAATACCGGAGCGCGACCACATTCCTGTCTGCAAGATCAACGACAACCCGAACCGGGCCAGGCTGGCACGGGTCCGCGGTGTTTGTCGAGAACGACCCGTAGAAGTTTCCAGACCCGGTGGAGATGTAGCTGCGGCCGTCGCCGCAGACGCCCGGGCGTGCCGCATAACTGAATTGAACCGAGTGGTCGCCGGCGGACGCGATTCGGTTCGCGAGCGATTGTCCGAGCGCGGGTAGCGGCGAAGCGGCTATCGCGACGAGAACTGCCGGCGCCAGGCGGAAGAGGCGGTGTGTCATTTGTCGATGATCTCCACTAAAAGCTTCTTTGTTCGGGGATCGTTCTTCCGCGACAGAGCGGAGATCGCGTAGCGTCTGAGGTCAGGATCCGTTCCCGTTCGAGCAATGTCGAGAAGCTTGTCGGTGGCTTCGGGCTCGGCGCGCTGGGCATACAGACTGATCAACTGCTCGCGGAGCGTACGGTCACCGGCAACGTCGTACATCCGCGTCAGGTCGGCGATTGGAATTGTGGACCGTCCCGCGTAGCGCAACGCCATCGCTCGAACTTCGACGGGCTCGTTCTGGTTGCGCACAACCGACAGCAGCCATTGATCGTTGTCGTTCCCGCCAATGCGCGCCACCGCGCGTATCGCGGCAGCCTTCAGACGCGGAGTCTCGAGACGGGGGTAGACCGCCCTGATGTACGCGCCGTTGTCCGGCGAATGTTCGGCGTCGACGGACGAGAGAGCGGCGATGCGCAGATTCTCGCTGAGGTCGTTTCGCTCGATGATCGCCCGAAGGCTCTGCCTGGCGCGCGGGTTGTCGCTTCGGCCAAGTGCGGCGATCGCGGCGCGTTGCAACTCCTCGTTGCCGGGCGTCCGCGCCATCTCCTCGATCGTGGAGAGGGCCTGATCTCCCGGCATCGCCGCGAGAAAGCGCAGGGCTTCTCCGCGGACTCTGACGTCGGGATCGTTGCGTGCCGCGCCAATAACGAGATTCATCGCCTCCGGATCCGTGCGCCGGCCCAGTAGGTAAATAGCCGTGCGCCGAAGGTTCGTCGAGCAGTCATCACGCCTGGCGAGAAGACGCGCCAGAATCGGGGTAGTCGACTCCGGATCGGTCCGTGCCAGGGAGTTCAGGGCTTCCGCACGTACGGCGAGATCTTCACGGTCGCAGGCGCCGCCGGGTTGAGAGGCAGCCGCATTGACAAGCTTCATCGCGTTCGGATCACCCTGAGCCGCGAGCGCGCCGCGGATCCGCGTCGCCAACACCGGGGCATCCGTCTTGAGCGACGCCAGTCGATAACCCTGTCCGCTGTCCTGCAGCGCGTTCAAAGCATCACGGAGATCGGCGGTGCCACCAAGCCGATAGAGAGCGAAAGCGCGCCAGTAGCGAGCGTCGGACGCGTACACGGAATTCGGAAACTTCTGGGTGATGTCGCCGAACAACTGCGCGGCCCGACGGTATTCGCCGCGGTTCAACGCCTCACGCGCGAGACGGTAGAGAGAATCGGCGGGATCGGACTGAGCCCACGCCTTGGGCGGATCGTTGGCGATCCCACCGAACTGGCGCTCGAAGGGCGACTGCCCCTGAACCCGTTCTATCGCGTCGAGGGCGCGACTCATTGCGGCACGCGGTGCGACTGAAACCTCATAGGGCATGGGAGTCATCGGCTCGATTGCCATCGGAGCCAACTCCATGGGCTCGACCGGTTCCATCAGCAATGGCTCGAATCTCATCGAGGGCAGCGGAGGAATTGCCGGGATCGGGGGGATTGGCGGAAGTGGCGGAATCGGCGGGATCGGCGGCATTTCGGGCATGTCTAGCATGTCCGGCATATCCGGCATATCCGGCATATCCGGCATGTCTGGCATGTCTGGCATGTCTGGCATGTCTGGCATGTCCGGCATGTCTACCATATCCGGCATCTCCACATCGAAATCCGGCATGAAGTTCGGCGGGAGCAGCTCCATGTCCATCTTCATGTCGTTCAGGGCATCGAGCTTCATGTCCTGCAAGGCATCGAGATTCATGTCCTTGAGGGCATCGAGTCGGTCCTCGAGATCGAAGAGGTCTCCCGACGGCCGCTCGGACGGCATGACTGGGGCTCGCTTCGCCCTTGGCGGACGAGTCGGTTGCGTGGTGGCCGGTTTTGCGACCGGCGCGGGAGGCACTGGTGACGGAGCGGGCGTAGGGTTTTGCGCCTCGCTCGCGAGAGCGCAGACGCCGAGCGCGGCCGCGATGAGAGTTGCTCTGATCATCCTTGCCTCATTCTGAGGATTGATTGGTTGCTACCGCTGAATTGAGACGCGAAAGAACGTCACCCTGTTCGACTGCCTGATGAATAAGATCGAGATCGCCCTTGTTCCTCTCGCTTCGCAGTCTCGCGATCTGAACCAGCACGAGCTCGAGGTCCTCGAGGAGAGAGTGGAGCTTCGGATCCTGAACGGCCGCCGGTGAATCAATGAGAAGTCGGGTCGTCACTAGAAGGTCGGTCGCCTTGGAGGCGAATGCCGCGTCCGTCCTGCCGTTCGCACCCTTTGCCGGAAGTGAAACGAGAAGCGCAGCGGCCTGGCCAAGGTAGCGAGTGGTCTGATCGCGATAGGCATCAGCGACGGCCGAAGTATCGGAAGCGAGCGACGCAGGCTTAGCGGCGATTGCAGACGACGAAACAGCATTCCCGGGCGAGCTGCCATTCCGCGGGAGATACCGGCCAACACCGATGCCGATAACGAGCGCCGCGGCGGCGGCGAGCCACGGAGCGCGCGATGTCAATCCGCGCGTCGCGGAGATCGGAACCGGCGCGTTGAAATGCGCGTCCTCGATAACCGTCCACATCTCGTCGAGAGGCGGCTCTGGAGGAGTGTTGAAGCTCCTCGGCAGATCCTGGAGCACATCGTCAAAGCGGTTGTCGTCCATCATCTACTCCCTGAATGCAGCAAGCTTTTCCCTGAGCTGCGCCCTTGCCGCGGAGAGCCTGCTCTTGCACGTCCCCTCGGGGACGCCCAGGATGCCGGCGATTTCCGCGTGCGTGTATCCCTCGATATCGTGCATTATCAACGTCATCCGATAAGCTTCCGAAAGATTGTCCACCGCCCGCGCAATGCTTTCCTTGAGATCCGGTTCCGCTTCAGGAGCGGTGAACTCGATAGAATGTGCCTCGTCGAGCAATACTTCGCGTGCCATCCGTAGTTCGCTTCGCCGCGCATTGGAAACTACGGTCACTACAATCCGATGCAGCCAGGTCGAGAACGCGGCATCCCCGCGGAATTGCGAAAGCCTCGAGAACGCGCGGATAAATGTGTCCTGCGTGAACTCCCGGGCCTTCTCCGCATCCCCGCTCAACCGATAAGCGAGCGAGTACACCCGGGGCGCGTGCGTGTCGTACAGAGTACGCCCGGCCAACCGATCTCCCGCGATGACCCGGGCGATGAGCTGTGTCTCGTTCACGCGGTCGTTTATCTGCCGCTCATCTCTGTCGCGACCATTTTCTGTAAGGTTCGACACGGGGAATGGCATAAGCGTTCGGTCAGGGTTGGAACTGCAACTGAACGGGTGCCAGAGGTCAGTGGCACAGATGCCAGTTCGTAGTTCACTACGCCCTGACTTTACTGGTGGGTTTCATCGTACAAGCAACTGCCGGTGCCCTGAATGCTACAGAGACAAGTCCTGGCGTTGTGAACTGATCACTGCCAACTAGGCTACTGACGTCTCGCACCCGTTCAGTTGCAGTTGTCCGAGCGCTACCGGACCCCGCGTCTATCAACCAGCCCCGCCTCGATCGACATCCTGAGATCGTACGGCACGACTGGCACCGAGATGTCCGCGCTCCGGTTCCAACCCAGTGATTGGGCATGGACCCGGATCATTACCTCCTGCGCTTCGGCGGGATCGCCGAAAGGGTTTTTTCGCCAGCGGTAACTCTCGCGCAGGATCTGCGAGGTCATTCGAAGGCTCGCCATCGACGCATGCGATGTGAGAATGACCATCGCGCCACCTCCTTCGCTCGCAGCGCGGGAGAGCCGC